>JAFZAL010000206.1 GCA_017557195.1 Thermoguttaceae bacterium
GTCATGATGGAAAAACCGCAAACGGCGATAATCAAAAACAGCAAAACGTTCATAACGGATCGTTCCATTTCAACCGCCGCCAAAAGGTTGCTGCGCTGATCCTGCCAGGTTTGGATTTTGTACAGTTCCCGGTCAGGAGAATTAAATTCCTTCTTGAGCATATCCCGAACCAGAGGGCCGTCCTTTTCATCTTTGAGCTTGATTCGGATCGAGTTGACCATGGTCTTGTTGGAAATCGGATCGATCATGGAACGCAGACGCTGCATGGCGTCCAGAGGAATAAATACGAACTGGGAGTCAAACTCGCTCATTTTGCTTTCGTAGATGTCAACAACGGTAAAGTTGTCGGTAATTCCCTTGGGCGGCATGGACGCGCTTGCCATCGTCAGTTTGACGTCTTTTCCCGGCCAGCAGAAAAACTTTTCTTCCCCGTCTTCCGTTCGGATTGAAGCCAGCGAGATACCCATAATCAAGCCGGTATGCTGTTCCTTGCGCGGGTCAAACACGCGAACGTTTTCCGGTTTGCGGAACTGATTAAACGGGTCGCTGACGCCTGCGTCGTTTTGAGGTTCCGAATCTTCCATGGAACCCAAATTACTGGGCTGCGCCTGCATCGGAAGAGGCTGCTGCTGTTGAGCCGCTTCCCGTTCCAAAGCCTCGTTTTCAGCGTGGGGATCTGACGGCAAATCCGGGATAACAACAACGTTGTCTGCGGGAGCGCCCGCTTGTTCTTCAGAAGCCGGCGGATAATTCGCCTGAACTTTGACGGCGTTCTTGCCGGAAATGCTTCTGACGGCTTCCGGGTCGTCGCTGTTATGCGGGCTGGGAAACGCCTTGAGTTCTTCGTCCTGCTGATCCGCTTGCGGGACAGGCGGTTGTTCTTTGGGAGCTATGGATTCAGGCGATTCTGAAAAACCAGCGTCTGGAGACGTCGGAATCGGCGGAACGTCTGGAACGGGATTCTGTTCTACTTCTGGCATCGGCGTCAGACCTGGCAATGACGGCGCCGTTTCCGGCTGGGGATTGCCCTGCGGAGAAAGACCCGGCAAAGACGGCATTGTATCCTGCGGATTAGACGTCTGCTCCTGAGAATTGATTCTGTCAAGTTCGCCAACAGGGTCTGTTATCGGTTCTCGAACAACGTCGATCGGCGGAGCGAGATTGCGTCGATACTTCCAGCCCGCGTCTTTGAGAACCATTCGCGGATGTTCCGGATCAGACGATTTTTCGTAACCGTCTTCCCGCAATTCAAAACTCAGCTTTTCCCGATTAAGAGGGTGCTGAAAATACTGACCAAAATCTTTGGTTTCGTTTTCCCCGTTGGGATCAATGCCGATAATAAACACCGGCTGATGAATCCATTCCTGCCCAAGTTGAAACGAGACAAGCCCTTGCGTCTGACACAACGGCGTCATGGAAGCGATTTTATCGCCGCAAACTTTGCGAATGCGATCCATGTGAAGCTGAGCGTCTGGAAAGCCGCTGGCGCTCCACGAGTCCAGCGTTACATCTGACAGAACGCCGTGCATGCGATCGCGCATTTCATGCGAAAAACCCGCCATAACGCCATTGACAACTATCATCACACAGACGCCGATGGTTATACTCAGCGCTGTGAACACCAATAGTATTCTGGTTCTCAGATAGCGAAGGCAAAGCTTGAGCTTGTACATATTTAGTTGCGAGTTGCGAGTTACGAGTTGCGAGATTTAATCATTCTGGACGAAGGAGCGGGAACAGGATAATGTCGCGAATGGACTGCGAGTTGGTCAACAGCATGACAAGGCGGTCGATGCCGATTCCCAAGCCGCCGGCGGGCGGCATGCCGTTTCGCAAAGCGCGAATGAAGTCGTTGTCCATTTTCGCCATCGACTCTTCTTCTGGAAGCCCTTCCAACTGCTGAGAAAACAGCTTTTCCTGCAAATCCGGGTCGTTAAGTTCCGTATAGGCGTTTGCCAGTTCCATGCTCTTGACGAACATCTCAAAACGTTCGGCAATAGCCGGGTTGGATCGCTTGCGCTTGGTCAGCGGGCAAATTGACGCCGGGTAATCATAGACGAACGTTGGCTGATCGAGCGTCGGTTCGACTTTTTCCTCGAAGACCTCGTTGAGAATGACGTCCGGGTGCTTGCCAGCCGTTTCCAAGCCGATTGAGGCGGCGTACTGCGCCATTGCGGCGGTGTCAGCCGGGTCGACGCCGGTCGCTTCCTTGACCAAGTCCAAATACTTGCGGCGGGCAAAGGGCGGCGTGAAGTCAATCGTGCCGTCTTTCCACGGCAGGACAAAGCTCTGTCCAGTGGCTTTAATGGCGTTGACGATAATCTTTTCCGTCAAGTCCATCATGGTTTCGTAGTTGCCGTACGCCTGATAGATTTCCGTCAGCGTGAACTCCGGATTGTGACGAATGTCGATGCCCTCGTTGCGGTAAACGCGGCCAATTTCGTAAACGCGTTCCATGCCGCCAACCAGAAGCCGCTTCAGATGGAGTTCCAAAGCAATTCGCATGTACAGGTCGATATCCAGAGCGTTGTGATGAGTTACAAACGGACGAGCCGCGGCGCCGCCGGCAATCGCGTGCAGAGTCGGACCTTCAACTTCCGTAAATCCTTCTTCGTCAAGCGTTTGACGCAACGACTTGAGGATCGCGCTGCGGCGCAGGAAACGTTCCATGGTGCCCTCGCCGTAGATGAGGTCAACGTATCGCTGACGCTGGCACAGTTCCGGATCCGTCATGCCGTGGAACTTCTCCGGCGGCGGGGTGAGGCACTTCGTCAGGAACGTAATCTTGGAAGCGAAAATCGTCAGTTCGCCAGTGCGGGTTTTGACAAATTCGCCTTCAACGCCGATGATGTCGCCCAAGTCAAAACACTTGGCAATGGGGAAATTCTCTTCCCCGATTTGGGATTTGCCAATCATGACTTGGATGCGTCCGGTTTTGTCTTGAATGTTAAGCCAAATGACTTTTCCGGACGGTCGCATCAGAATAATGCGTCCTGCCGCGTTGACTTGCGGTCCGTGATGTTCCGCCGGCTGACCCTCTACCTGAGAGGGGACTTCGATAATTTCCGATTCTCGAGCGCGGATTTCTGCAATCGGCATCGCGCCGTCGTAGCGCTGACCCCATGGGTCAATGCCCAACTCTTCCAGACGCCGCATCTTTTCTCGTCGAGCCGCTTCCAACGCCGCGGCTCCAGTTACTGCTTCCTTAGCCATGATTGTGTTAAAGGTTGTGTATTGTTATAGTAGAACTAATAATTACAGTTATCAGTTACGAGAAATTCACCCATTATGTTCAAACAGACGCCCGCTCCAGGAGAAACAGGTATCGAATCCGGACAGGGATAATCTCGCATTGTGTTTTTCCTATTGTATCAATTTTGCGTATTTGGTCAAGAGCAGAAATAATAAAAGCGATTGCTGCGACTTCTTCTTTGCATATCCTTATATTTTCAATTTATTCAGACAATTTAATCAATACGGACTTGATTTGTCTTAACTTCTAAGATTTACCCATCTTATTAAAATATATTTTAAAAAATTTTGGGAAATCGTTGACAAATTATAAATTTGAGATTATAATATATTCAAGTAGTAATATATACATCGAGAAGCTTCCAGAGCTTTTTAACCTGATAAATCTAAATTCAATTCATTTAATAACATATCGATATTTGGAGCTGAAACATGACATTCTCAACACGTAACATGATTTCCAGCAGTTATATTCGCATGGCTTTTATCGCAGCAGCCATTTTGAGCGCGGCGTTAATGACAACCGCCCAAGCAGACGTTTCGTTCAGCGGAACCGCCTTTTCCGGCAGCGGGATTTATTCCGAAGCGGTGAATTCCACGTCCAATTTGACGGCAACGCCTTCGTCCGGCGCGACAATTACGTTTACCAACAACATCGTTTCGACAGGGAACTTTACTCAAACCGGGGAAAACGTTGTTTTCGATACAGGAACAAACAACTCCTTCAACATGCTTTATATCAACAACGGTTCCGGCAACGGCGCTAAAATGACGCTCAGCGGTTCCATGAACTTGACAGAATTGCATGTCGCCAATGCAAAAACAACTCATTTAGCGATTACAGATGGAGCAACGTTAAACGTTTCCGGCGTTGCTTATGTCAACGAAGCAAAAAGCGCTCAGGGCGTCATTACTCAAACCGGCGGCAACGTGTCGTTTACAACCAACGGTTCAACGTCGGTTCGAATCGGACACTGGCCCAACACGGGCTATCCGTCCAGATATGATATCTCTGGCGGAACGTTGAGCATTCCCAATACGACTACATATCTTGCATGGGACGGCTATGCCGAAATGAATATCAGCGGAGGCGAGGTCAGTTTGAAAGGTCTTAGTCTTTCAAATAGCGCTAACGGCAAAGGAACTCTCAGGCTTACAGGCGGAACGCTCAACATCGGAGACGGCGGCATTGTGCGTAACAAGAGAGGCGCTTCCGGTCCAGCCGCCGCACAAGTCGATTTGGGACAGGGAACCATTAACGCGACTGCCAATCAAACCTGGGGAAGCAATCTGACGGTGTCATTAACCGGTCGTACAGCCACAGATCTTGAGAATGTTGCTGGCGGCGTTACCACGTTTAATGTTGAATCGGGCAAAACGACTACTATCCCATCCGTCATCTCCGGCGTTGGCGCTTTGACCAAAACCGGCGAAGGTACGCTGACGCTTTCGGGCGCCAATACATATACGGGCAATACAACAGTCGAAGGCGGAACGCTGGTTATTTCCAATACCTACACGTCCACCGGCAATACAACAGTCAACGGCGGAACGCTGATTATTTCCAATACCAATACTTCCACCGGCAATACAACAGTCAACGGAGGAACGCTCAAACTGACAGGAAGCGGAACTCCCGGGGCTGGTTATTTTACTGTAAACGGAACAGTCGAATACGCATACTCAGACGACAAAACGCTTGATTATGCAATCAACGGCAGCGGCAATCTTGTCAAATCCGGCGAGGGAGTCTTAACTCTTCCAGGAGGCAGTTATTATTCAGGAAAAACAACGGTTTCAGAAGGAACGTTAATTCTTCCTAACGCCGCCAACTTTTATTCCTCTGAAATTGAAGTAAAGACAGGCGCGTATTTTAAGGCTGGGTTTAACCTGGACGAGAAAAACATTAACGTCAACGGCGGAAACTTTGTTCTTGGAACAGACAACAACGTTTCTACGGGAGTAACTGTTTCTGATATAACAGTTTCTAACAGCGGCATAATCAGCTTCAATATGAACGACCATACCAACGTTTTGTACGGTTACGATTATCTGGAAATTAAAAACTCAGCTTCAATGACTTCCGGCTATTTGAACCTCGTTTTCAGTGAGGATGTCAATCTCTGGCTGGATTCTGCGCCAGAGGGCGGATACGAACTTATCACGATGTACGACAATAGCAGCTCCTTTACGTTCAGTAACATGGGCGTTTTGGTCAATGGGTCGTCAACGTCCAAATGGAAGTTAGAAAAAACTGATAAAAGCGTCTTTCTCATGAAAAGCGACGGCGGTTCAACGCCGGTTACGCCTTACTGGAACGCCTCCAACGGAGACGACCTCGCCGTGGGAGAATGGACAATTGACCACAATCCCAAACTGGGCGTTCAGTTTACCGAAGGAACCAATACCGCGTCTGAATATACCGGTTCCGTTGTCATGTCAGAAAACGCTTCATACGAAGTTGGCGCCGGAAAAGTGTTAAAGATGTCTGGAGTGATTTCCGGATCTGGCGCAATGGAAAAGATCGGCGCGGGAACGCTGTACTTAAGCGCCGCCAACACGTATTCCGGCGGAACGACCATTTCCGCGGGTAATGTAACAATTTCCAATCCCAACGCTTTGGGAACCGGTTCTGTTACCATTAACGGCGCGACGCTGGACGCAACTCCTGCTGGAAACACTCAAACATTCAATAACGATATTATTGTCGGCGATAACGGGGCAACCATTTCCGTGGCGACCGGCGAGTATTCCAACTTTAAATCCATTTCCGGCTCCGGCGATTTAACAACCAACGGATACGTTCATTTTAACGGAAACGGCGGATACAACGGTCATTTAACCGTCAACAGCGGATTTACCCGCGTCAATCCCGGAGCGTTTGGGGTATTCGACCTGACAATTAACGAAGGCGGTCGATTTAATATCTACAATTCCGGAACCGTACAAATCGGCAAACTCATTTCAACGGCTGACGTTGAAGTATTCGGCTCCCAAAACCTCGCTTACACGTATGAAATCGGAACCGGCACAACCAGTTCAGACACAGCGTCCTTTGCCGGCTGGATTCGCGGCTTGCCAGACAAAAAGAATGTAACCATCAGAAAGGTCGGAGATGGAACGCAAATCTTCTGCCGAACGGGATACGGCTATGCTGGAGTGGGGAACTCCATTAAAGAGGTTATCATCGACGGCGGAAAGATGGTTATCAACGCAAACCATAGCGTCTTTTCTGCTTCAAGCACAACCGGATTCTGGGGTACGGCTCCTATTACCATCAACGCGGGCGGTACGCTGGAATACGCCAGAAGCTGGAACTCGTCGCCCAACGACCAGTTGACCGTCAACGGCGGTACGCTGACTTTGACCGGTACTCAGTACATGAATAAATTGACGTTCAATTCCGGAACCGTCAACGGCGCTGGGCAGCTTCGCGCCGGATACGTTGGAACAGGAACCTGGAACGTTACCGGCGGAACGACAACAATCGGCAACGACGTCGTTCTGGTTCTCAAAGGAAATTATAAAACGTTTACCGTTAACGTTGCAGACGGCGCCACGATTGACTTTAAAAAGAGCGTTACCGGGCTGGACGGCTACACCGGTACAAACGTTGTCTTCAACGGAACGGGAACCGGAAAGGGGAATGTAAAATTCAACGCGCCGGCGGGCGTAGCGAAGAATTTAGGAACCTTTACGTTCAACAACATCAATGCGACCATTTCAAACGACGCGGGCTGGCTGGGAAGCGGTTATTTCAACGGGTCGGCTGTTACGTTAACCAATTCTACGCTGACAACCAACACCAGCCACACCACCAACGGCACCGTCTTTACCCTTGACAACAGCTCGTTAATTTTCGACGGCGAAGTCAATTCGTACATTCATCAGATTACTTTGAAAAACGGTTCGACCATTGCTGGTACAGGAGACGGTTCCTGCTTCCGCACCGGGCACAACTGGAACTCGCAGTTCACGACGTCCGTAGACGGAACGGAAGAAAAGATGAATACGATTTCTGCCGATATCGCCATGTACAACACCGGCAGAACGGCGACGTTCAACGTTGCAGACAAAGCCCCGCTGACGATTTCCGGCAGTTTCATTCCTGCTGACGACGGACACTCCAACATGATCGTTAAAACCGGCGCGGGCGTTCTGACGCTGACAGGTCAGAACAGTCACAGCACGACAACCGTTTCCGAAGGAACTCTGGTTCTGGCCGGCAACGGCACGTTTGGAACCGGAGACGTTGTCAACAATGCGGCGATTGTTTTCGCTCACACTTCAGAGCAGACGTTAACCAACGCCATTTCCGGGTCTGGAACCGTTGCGAAAACCGGCTCGGGCAAGCTGACCATCGCCAGCGCCAACACGTATACCGGCGACACAACCGTTTCCGGCGGTACGCTTGTTTTGGCAAGCGGTGGAAGTTTGAAGACGCCCAACATTAATATTGAATCGGGAACGTTCCAGGCGGGAACCAGTCTCGAATCAACCAACGTTGCCCTCAACGGCGGATCGTTTGTTTTGGGAACTGGTAACTCGGCGGCGGAAATTACCATTGCAGACTTCACCCTCAACGGAGGTACGGTCAACTTTGACTTCTACGACAGTTCCTCCCTTACCAATTACGATTACCTGCTTCCCAACACCGTAACTTTGACGTCTGGCTCCATCAATATTAATTTCGTTAATAACGACGAACTCGATTGGTGGAACAGCAATTCCCAAAACGGTTACATCCTCATTGACTCTTTGGGATTGAACGGGAGCGTGGACAACATCCAGCTTCTGGTCAACTCGTCAGCGACGGAATACTGGAAATTAGATACAATTGGCAATTACGTCGTTCTGAAGAATCTCAGCGACGATCCACCGGAGCCGCCAACGCCAACGGATTATTATTATCATGCCGACTCGCCGGAAGCTCTGGCTAAAGACGCGTGGACAATTGACGGTCAAGACAAAAAAGGCATCCAGTTTACAGCCGGCGACAATAACGCGGCAACGTATAACGGCGACGTCGAAATGGACGCCCCCGCACCTAACGGCACAATTGAAGTTGGCAAAGATCGCAACCTGACGCTTGTTGGCGTCGTTTCCGGCGAAGGAAACGTTGAAAAGACCGGCGAAGGAACTTTGACCCTGTCCGGCGACAACACTTATTCTGGCGATACAACCGTTTCAAAAGGAAAGCTCACGCTGACCGGCGATGCGGTTAAAGCGAATAGTTCGATTGAAATTGCTGAAAATGCCATGTTGGAATATAACGTCGCTCAAGGCGATACAAAGCAGCTGACGTTTAATGACGACGTCTCAGTTTCCGGCGGAAACGTTGTTAAGACTGGCAAGGGAGTACTCAATATTCTCGCGACTGACGGTCTGTTTGAATCGGATAATTTCGCAGTCGAAGAGGGCAAACTGAACTTCAAGGGCGACTATAACGGCGATCTGGAAGTCAAATCCGGCGCAACGCTTTCGCCGGGCAACTCCGTTGGAGATCTGTCCGTAACAGGCAACGTCAAAATTGAGACTGGAGGAACGCTTCTGTTCGAGTTCAGTCAATTTAATGACGACCCGGCAATGCAGGAATTCGACACGCTTGCCATCCAGAACGCGGATAACGAACAGGATAACGAATTGAGCCTCGCTGCCAATACCATCAAACTGTTCTTTATAAGCAATGACGACGCTAACCTTTGGGCGACAGAAGGCGCAGAATACAAGCTCGTTGACGACAGAGGATTTGCCGAAGGCGACACGCCGATGAGCTATCTGCTCGGAAACTACGGTTTGCTGTTTGGCTTGGAAGGCAGAGCGGACGGTCTTTACCTGATCGGTCTTGGCGGCGCTGGTCCTGTTGAACCAGGCTCCGGCGTTCCGGAACCGTCTACCTGGGCGCTGTTGCTTCTCGGCGCTGCGGGACTGCTGTACTGGCGGAGAAAGAATGCGTAATTCGTAATGCGTAATTCGTAATTACGCAAGCGTAACACAATATTAAAGCGGGAGAAAGGCGATAGCTGTCTCCCGCTTTTTTATTTGATCCCGCTTTTTTATTTGAAACGCTTGCGCCCTACTCCCTATTCCCTACTCCCTATTCCCTACTCCCTACTCCCTATTCCCTATTTACTACTGCCTACTGCCTACAGCCTCACTTCCCAATCGTCCACAGCGGGGCAATGGTCGTCTGTTCGACGTTGAACAGATCATACATCGCGGGAATGTTGCTGAACATCAAGCCAAAAAAGACGACAGCGCAAATAACAAGATAAATCATCAGTCCTTTTTGTCTGTAGAGATGTTCCGGCGCCTGAACGGGCGAGTCTGGCAGGAACGTTACATGCAGATACATCGCGAAAAAGCCAGCGATAAACGGCATGGACAGAATCAGTTCCAAATGGTATCGAACAATAAAAACGCCTAAAAACAGGGCGCAGGTAATCGAATAGAAAAACATCGAAACCATCAGCCGGTCGAGATTGTACCACTTGAAAGAGCGTCGATAAGCGGCTGCGGCTTCCGGGTCGTTGATGCTCTTGTATTCCGCCCAGCGTTTCGCCGCCATGAAAAACGCGCCTGCCATCCAGTACGCGATCATCAGGCTGATTGGAGGAACAAGCGTATCCGTCAGAGCGAACCAGCCCAGAAGAAGACGAATTGGGTTATTGACCGACTCGCTTAAAACGTCCAGATACGGAAGCTCTTTCGACCGCACCGGCGGGATGTTGTAAATCAATCCCATAACCAGCAGCCACGCCGCCGAGGCGAAAAACCAGACGTTAACCTGCCACGCCATCCACAATCCCAGAGCGCCCAACGCAATCCATTCTGCGTATGCAATGGGAAGTTTGACCTTCCCGGAGGGAATCGGACGAAACCGTTTTTTCGGGTGAGCCAAATCTGTCGGCGCGTCTAAAATCTCGTTGATTACGTAGTTGCTCGACGCCACAATACACGTCGCAGCAAACGCCCACGAGATTGTCAGCCAGATTGTCGGCTGGTTCAGCTGACCGATTAATTCGGGTTTATAGAAAAAGACCAAGACAGTTCCCAAAAGCATGAAAACGTTTTTGAACCAGTGGTCGGGACGGGCGATGGAAATATAGGGGATTATCATTGTTGTTAGGAAATAGGAAAGAATGGGGTGGTAAGTGGTTAGTTGTAAGTGGTTAGTCAGAAAAACGCTTTGCGACCTTACCACTTACCACTCAAAACTTACCACTATATTATAATCAATCCCCTATTTTTTGTCAAGAACACTGATAATTCGTCCGCCCAGGCGTCCTCCGCCGGGACCAAGCTCGACAATTCTGTCAGCAGCGTTTTGAACCTGATCGTTGTGTTCGATAACGACGACGGTGTTTCCTGCGTCTGTCAAGCGGCGCAAGACGTCAACGAGTCGTTCCACGTCCAAACCGTGAAGCCCCGTCGTTGGCTCGTCCAAAACGTACAGCGTCTCGCCCGACCCGCCAAGAGCGAAGGAGTCGCCGGCGCATTTTTTCAGTTCCGCCGACAGTTTAAGACGCTGGGCTTCTCCCCCGGAAAGCGAGTTGGCGCCCTGCCCCAGCCGCAAGTATCCCAATCCCAAATCGTTCATGACGTTGAGCGCCGGGGCAATTTTGGGAATATCGGCGAAGAACACCGCCGCTTCTTCAATTGACATTGCCAACACGTCTGCTATGGACTTCTCCTTGTATTTGACAGAAAGCGTCTGGGGGTTAAACTGTTTCCCGCCGCAGTCCGGGCACGGGATAAACATATCCGGCAGAAAGTTGAGTTCCACCCGCTCAAACCCGGTTCCCTGACACGTCTCACAGCGTCCGCCTTTTGTATTGAACGAAAACCGGGCGGAGGAATACCCCAGCCGTTTGGCGGTTTTGGTTTGAGCGAAAAGACGCCGAATCTCGTCGTAGACGCCGGAAAACGTTGCGGGATTGCTTCGCGGTGAACGCCCGATGGGAGACTGGTCAATCCAGACGACGCGTTCAAGGGATTCAAATCCCGTAAGCGACTTATACAACCCTTCCGCCGGATTAGGCGTTTTACGATTCGTCAAACTCCACTTGACAGCAGGCAGCAGCGTCCCGATAATCAGCGAACTCTTTCCCGACCCGCTTCGTCCTGTTACAACGGTCATCTTCCCCAGCGGGATTTCCAGATCGACGTTCTGAAGGTTGTTGAGCGTAGCGCCTGAGAGAGTCAAAGAGGCAGTAGGCAGTAGGCAGTAGGCAATAGTTGAGGGAGTAGGGAGTAGGGAGTAGGGAGTAGTTTTTAAATTCGCCTCCGGCGAATTACTATTCCCTATTCCCCATTCCCTATTCCCTAGCAGCCATCGCCCCGTAACGCTATTGGGATTATTGAGAATGTCCGTCAGGGTTCCGGTCGCCAGAATCGTTCCGCCTTGATCTCCCGCGCCAGGACCAATGTCGATAATATAATCGGCGGCGCGAATAAACTGCGGATCATGTTCGACAGCGACGATTGTATTCCCCAAACGCTGAATGTCCCGTATCGTTTTGATAAGTTCAGCGCAGTCGTCTCGATGCAGACCAATCGACGGCTCGTCCAGAATGTAACAGACGCCCGTCAGCGCAGAACCGAGAGCGCGGGACAGTTTGACTCGCTGCATTTCCCCCCCGGAAAGCGTATCGAGCGTTCGGTCAAGCGACAAGTACCCCACCCCCGCCCGGTCGAGGAAATCCAGACGACGAGCAATCTGTTCCAGCAGCGGCTGAGCAATCGCGTTGGCAGAGCCGCCAAGACGGGAGAACTCGCTTTGCGCCTGTTCTACAACCGGACGCAAAGACGCAACGTCCAGAGCCGTCCAGTCGAGAATCGTCTTTCCGAAAATTGTTACGCATTGAGAAACCGTCTGAAAATACGGGCTGTAGAGTGAAAACGTTCTCGGCTCGACCTCTGGCAGGTTCTCTCCGCATTGCGGGCAGGAATACAGCGTACTGTACAGAGAATCCGTCCACGTCCCGTCGGCGTCAGGCGCGCAGACGATAACCGCAGAGCCGGAAATGTTAACCGCGGTTGAAATGGAATCCGCCAGTCGGCTTCGGGCGTCCGGTCGAGAAACGCACCGGTCAATAACCGCGTCAACGCTATGTGACGCGGAGGGGTCAAGTTCCGGGACGTCGTCCAGCTCGTAAACCGTCCCGTCGATTCGAATCCGGGTCATGCCGCGTTTGCGAACATGTTCGACAACAGAATCCAGACGTCCTTTTTTCTTTCGAACAATCGGCGCGAGAATCATCAGCCGCGTTCCCTCGGGCAGTTCCAGAATCCGGTCGACGATGGCGTCCTGAGACTGTTGCTGTAACACGCAACCGCAATTCGGACACGCGACTCGCCCGGCTTTGGCAAACAGAACTCGAAGAAAGTCGTAGATTTCCGTCGCCGTCCCAACCGTTGACCGCGTTGACGCCCTCAGCGGCTGCTGGTCAACTGCTGCCGCCGGCGGGAGGTTCTCGATTCGCTCTACTTTCGGCATGGGCTGACGCCGAAACAGCGCTCTCAGCGTCGGCGACAACCCTTCCATATACTGTCTTTGCGACTGGGCGTAGAGCGTGTCAAACGCCAGCGAACTCTTCCCCGACCCGCTCAAACCGGTAATAACCGTCAGCGCGTTGAGAGGAATCTCAACGCTGACGTTCTTCAGATTATTGGCGTTCGCGCCGTGAATGGAGATACAGGCAGTAGGCATTGGGCTGTAGGGGGGGAGGAGGCAGTAGGCATTGGGCTGTAGGGGGGGAGGAGGCAGTAGGCAGTAGGCAGTAGGCAGTAGGCAGTAGAAACTTTTAAACTACTGCCTATTGCCTCTTGCCTATTGCCTAAAGTCCCATAACGTACGTCATTACTTGAATAAAATCGGTGTTGTCAATATACCGACCGTCGTAGTTCCAAAGTTTGCCAAAGAAAGGATCGGTTCCTTGAATGCACTTTTCAAACAGGTTGGCGTCTTTTCCGCGAACGTAGACGGGAACAAGCTGGTTTGTATGGTTAGCGGTGAAATATTTATACGTCGGAAGAACGCCTTTGCCATTGAACTGAATCTTCTGGAACAGCGAACCGGACTTGTCGGCGTTTGGACCCCACAGAGCGCCGGTTTCGTGGTCGGCGGTAATAATCACGAGAGTTTCCTCCCAGGAAGAATTTTTTTCGACCCAATCGCAGACTGCCGCAACCGCCGCGTTGAACTCCCGCATTTCCACCAGCGTTCCCGGCAGATTGTTGTTGTGATTGCACGTATCGACTGCGCCGCCCTCAATCATCAAATAGAACCCTTTGCGATTTTGGTTCAAGACGTTCAGAGCTGCCAGCGACGCTTCCGCCAGCGTGGGAACCGTAGGAATAACCTGCCGCTGTTTGTTCCGGTCGTCGTAAGTAAAACTAACGTGACTGCGGGCAATTCCCAGCAGCTTTTTCGGCGCCTCGCCTGGGTCTTTCGCAATGCGCTGAAAATCCTCTCGGGCTTCGATAAACTCCCAGCCCTCTGGCAGCTCGTCCTTTTGAATCTTCTCCCATTGGCGTTTCGACGGTCCGAAGACGTTGTATTCCAGAAAATGCTTTTGCCCGTCGGCGGAGAAATAATAGTCGTCAGACGATTTGCGAGACAGCGCATCCCCCGTCGTAAGGTTTCCTTGACGATCGTATTGGGGATGTCCGCAGCCAATCATAACCGACAAAGCGCCGGAATAGAGCGACTGCTCGAAAATCCGGCTTCCTTCGCGCCGGGAATCGACGTGCCCAGCAACGCCGCCAGGAGTAGCGTGAGCCACCTGAACGGACGTAACCGACCCGCAAGCGAACCCTTTTTTCGCCGCCATTTCCGCGAACGTCTCCAGCCATTCCTGATCGTCGTCCATTCCCAGCGAGCCGTTATCTGTCTTGACGCCCGTGTTAATCGCCGTGGCGGCTGCGGCGGAATCCGTCGCGTTTGACAGTTGCTTTTTGAATGAAGTCCACATCTCGTCCGGGTCGTAATCCCCAGCTATGCTGTAGGTGGAACACGAATAGAGCTTCCATGGCTTGGACATGTACGGCATTCCTGTCGGCGACCCGGTTTGATAATCCGCCGCTGCGCTGAACGTCGCAAAACCCGCGCCATCAGCAATAAACAGAATCACGTTCGACTTCTTCGCCCTCGGCGCCGCCTGAACAGGCAGGGAAAGCGCCAAAATCGACAAAACAAATACGGGCAACAGGAAAATATATCGGTTCATGGTTGTTTGGATTTAGGGAATAAGGAATGAATGAAAGGCAGTAACGGTTATAAAAAATCTTCCGCATCTCGCCACTCATATTTATTATACTCAAAATTGAATTTTATAAAAGCCCTCTTGAAAACAGGAACACAACGCGCTCGCGATATTTTGTGAAAACATTTTTGAATAATTCTCAATAATTTCATAACAATCGGAGCCGGTAATACGTAATATAAGGTTGCAGCAAATGCTGAAGGAACTACTTCATACCTGATTTTTCCCGGGATTTGTGAACCTCGGATAATTTTGCAAAAGCTTTGATTGTTTCTTCAACCCTTTGTTGTATTTTAATGGTCTGGTAAATGCTGAAGGAACTACATTAAAACTTAAGCAGCTGATTTCCCGTTTCTTCAAATCCTTGTTACCAGACCATTTTTTGACTCTTTATTTCTCACTTACTAATTTGCCGCCCCCTATTTCTTTTTAAAAATTTCTGATTACAATAAACTATAATCAGGGAATTTTTGGGGAGAGTTCAGCAAAAAGCGATTTTGCCTCTCAGGACGTTCCTATATCCTGCCTTAAACGAATTTGTAGGAGAGAAAATCATGAAAATTAGACTATTTCTTTTAGCGGCGTGTTTGGCTGTCGCTGCAGCGGCGAGCGCGTGGGCGGCGTACGAGCCGTTCGACAAGCTGACGCCCGAAGCGCAGCAGCAGTTGATCGACGACTGGACGTTCCAGGCAAGCGGCGAGTTTACCGCTCAAAAGGTCGCTGACGAAATCAAATGGGCGAAAGAAGCCGCCGATCGCATCGGCAAGATGGCAGACGCCCCGGATCTGTCCGCGAAAGTTGCGGCGCTGGACGAACTTCAGAAAAAACTCGACGCTTCCGCCGAGCAAGACTTCAAAGCCTTGTATTTTGAAGTCCGAAAAGTCAAGCGAGACATTCTCTTTTCCAACCCGCTGTTGGATTTCGATTCCATTTTGATGGTTCAGAACCCGTATCCGAAAGGAAAGCCGGGCGACGCAACCGATGAATGGGGACACGAAGCCCGTCACAGAAACGGGTACATGGCTTGCGACGGCGGACAGCTGCTGATTGTCGGTCTGAATCCGTGCGAAGTCAAAAAGGACATCGTTCCCGAACTCAAAGGCGCGTTCTGGCGTCCTGACCTGTCGTTCGACGGGAAGGAAATCGTCTTCTGCTATCGACCCGTTGGAGAGCGCTCTTTCCACCTGTACAAAGTCAACGTGGACGGAACGAATCTGCGTCAGCTGACCCGCGGCGACTACGACGACCTCGACCCTGTGTACTCGCCGGACGGACACATTATTTTCGCGTCGTCCAGACAGGGCAGCTACGTTCGCTGCATGCCCATGACGCACTCTTACGCCATGTCCCGCTGTGACGCCGACGGAAAGAACATCTACGTCATTTCCGCCAACGGCGAGCCGGAATACATGCCCTCCATGCTGCCGGACGGTCGAGTCATTTTCACCCGTTGGGAATACACCGACAAGGCTCTGTGGCGCGTTCAGTCCCTCTGGACGATGAACCCGGACGGCACGAACGCTCAAACGTTCTGGGGCAACCAGTCCATCTGGCCGGACGTCTTGACCGAAGCCCGCGCCATTCCCGGAACCAATAAAATCGTCTTTACCGCCGTTGGGCATCACGCCTGGTTTGACGGCACGCTGGGATACATCGACCCAACCAAAGGTCTGAACTACCCGGACGGCTTGGAATGGATTACTCGAGAAACGCCGTGGCCGGAACTGGGCGGCGGCTGGCCGGTTCATCCCGGCAACGGTCCCAACGACCCCGCGCCGAGCTACGACTACCACAAGTCCGGCGAGTTCTATGCGTTTAAGTCCCCCTTCCCGCTGTCTGAAGAATACATGCTCGTTTCGATCCGCAAGGGAACGTGCCTTTATAACGGCTCTGACTACGGCTGGTTCTTCAAGCTGTACCTTCAGGACGTCTACGGCAACAAGGAACTCATTCACGAAGCGAAGAATTCCAACGCCTGGTACGCCATGCCGCTCAAAGCGCGTCAAGCCCCGATTACCAAGCCCGACATGGTCGACTGGCCCGAGATTGGCAAAGGCGTCAAGCCGCGACCCGGATACCTGTACTCCAACAACGTTTTCGACAACGCCCCGCCCGAGCTGAAAGAAAAAGGCAAGGCGCTGCGCGTTATTCAAATGGATCCGAAAACCTATACGACGTGGCATAAAACCGTTCAGCACGACGGCCCCGCCGTGTCCGTCTTCCAGGCGGAAGGCGTTAAGAGAATCCTCGGAACCGTTCCGATTGAACCGGACGGAAGCGTTTTCTTTGAACTGCCTGCCGGACAGTCCGTCTACTTTGAAATGCTGGACGAAAACGGCATGGCGATTCACGTCATGAGAACGTTTACCAACGTTATGCCGGGCGAAATTCGCGGCTGCTTTGGCTGTCACGAATCCAACCTCAATACCAAGGGGAACTCTCCCGCCAAGGGCATGAACATGGCGATGAAAAAAGGTCCGCAAAAGCTCACGCCGCCCAGCTGGGGAACTGGGGAATCCATTTCCTACATGCGATTCGTTCAGCCGGTCTTGGATAAATACTGCGCCAAATGCCATCAGGATCCGGAAAACGACGCGTATAAAAAGCTCAATATGACGTGCCGAATGTCCAATCACCGCTGGAGAGAAA
The DNA here is from genome assembly GCA_017557195.1 of Thermoguttaceae bacterium. Taxonomy (GTDB): domain Bacteria; phylum Planctomycetota; class Planctomycetia; order Pirellulales; family Thermoguttaceae; genus RUG11551. The sequence goes on from JAFZAL010000206.1 coordinate 17,169, forward strand.
ACATCTCCCGACCGGGCGAATCCAGCCCGTTCTGCGAGCCGTACCTGACCCTCGTTTCCGGCAAATGCGGCTGGAGCGTTCCGAAGGTGAGGGACTCGCACAACGTCCCCGCCAACATCGCCGGTCTGTTTGTTGTAGAAGGCTACGACAAGAACGACCCGGAAAACCTCAAGACGCTGCCGCCGTATTCCGCCTTTAGCCCTGTCAGCCTCCTGATTCACAACGCCTGCTCCGGCGAACATCACGGCGTTAAAGTAACAGGCGAAGACAGAGAACGGCTTATCGCCTGGGTGGACTGCAA
>JAFZAL010000207.1 GCA_017557195.1 Thermoguttaceae bacterium
CTGAATGCTTGGCATTGTTTACTCCTGTATGGGAAAAAAGTCAACGGTTCAGCTTTTAGTTTCTGGTTCCTGGCTTCTAGCTTTTGATGTTAGTCTTTGGCTTTAAACGCTATCAACTTAGAGCCTCAAATACCCAAGCTAATAACTAGTGGCTAACAGCTAGCAGCTAATTAGTTACTGAATAAGCTGAACCTGTTTTATTATACTAAAGTCCTTTTATAATATCCTTTTTAACTAAAAATGCAACCGGGGGGAAACGATATGGACTAACGTTTCCCCTATATTCTTATGCAGTTGGAAGACTCGCGATAGTGAGCCAGTTCCGCTCGAAAATTATTGCCGAGAATCTTCCTGTGAGTTTTTTGAACCTGATCTTCCGTATTGTTGTTTTCGGAAATGTGCCCCAGCATAACCGTTTCGAGGTTCTGCCCGTAATGGAGCAGCAATTCCGCCGCCTCTTCGTTGGATAAATGCCCATGAGACGAACGGATTCTGTCCTGAAGTTCTGGAGAGTATTCTCCGTATTTGAGCATGATGGGGTCGTAATTGCTTTCCAGCAGAACCCCGTTGAGCGACTTGACGACGCTGGGCAGTTCGTTGAACACGCAGCCAAGGTCGGTGCAGACGCCGAATCGCTTTTTTCCGTCGTCCGCGACGAAACAGACTCCGTCTACAGCGTCGTGCGGGGTTTTAATCGTCTCGATATTCAGACCGTCAAAATGAATTGTCTCTCCGGATTTAAAGAAATTGACGTTATTGACTTCGCCAAGGCGATACTCCATAGCCTTGTACGTTTTTTCCGTTGTCCAGAGAGGAATGCCGAATTTGCGGCAGAACACGCCCGCGCAGGAGACGTGGTCGCTGTGTTCATGACTGATTAACAGGGCGTCTATAGATCGAATATCGATATGGAAATACGCAAGACGATCCTGCGCCAGCTTGCCGCTGATGCCAGCGTCAAACAGGACCCGGACGTTGTCCGCTTCCAAATATATGCAATTGCCTTTGCTGCCCGACTGAAGGGCGATAACTCTCATGGCATCCTTTCCGATTCTATATAATTAACACGAATTATTAATTATCCCTTATTTTACCCCGAGAACGTGTCTTTGTCAAGACGGGTTAGAGAATAAAACCGACTTTGGGTGCGTTCAAAATTGGGGGGCATGAAAAAGGGAATGTGTCTTGAAACCTTTTCGAAGCCTTCTGATTACTCTGTTCTTATCCCCACGTCTTTAGACGTGGGAAATAAAAATAATTCAAAAATCGTAGCCCCCAGATTTATCTCTTACAGTTATACATAAGTTTTTGCGCTTTTATAAATTTTTTGAATATATTTCCAATAATATATAGAAATTCCGCAAATTCAAGAATAAAATCAGACGAAAAAGTAACCAGTAAACATCGTATTTTAATAAAATCTTTGTTATGGGGTTACTAAATGGGAAACAATACTGACAAACAGAATGAGTGTTCTTCCTGGGCGGCAATGAATTTTGGAAACAACGATTTCAATGATCAGCGGCTCAATAGAAGGGGCGTCAATATTGCCGAAGCGATTATGACTCATCCCAAAAATTTCGTTTCCGGATTGTATATGAACGCCTCCGATTCAGAAGCTGCGTATCGTTTTTTACGAAATGAAAAAACGTCTTTCGATTCCGTAACTGAAACCCATCGCAACAATACCTATCAGGCAATATTGCAATTGGGCGAACTGGCTCAGGCAGCTGGCGAGAAAAAGCCTGTTGTTCTGCTTGTCGGCGATACGTCTGAAGTCAATTTCGGCTATAAGCGAAAAATTAAAGGTGCGGGACCGATTGGAGAACATAATCAAGGCAAAGGCTTTGTATTGCATACGAATTTGGCGTTTGATTGGAATGCAAAGCAACTTATCGGAATGCTGTCTGCGCTGTTAAAAAATCGAACGGCGCGCCCCAAGCAAAAGAATGGACGCAAGATATCGTCGTATCAACGCGCGCTGATACCGGATCGGGAATCAGCTCTGTGGATAGACAGTAAAAAGGGACTCAAACCGCTGCTTGATTCAGTAGAGCTGATTTGCGTCAATGATCGCGGAGCAGATTTTTATGAATACATCAGCCAATTAAATCATGATGGATTTTCTTATGTAATTCGCGCCGCTCAAAAGGATCGAGTTGTTGCGTCTCCGGAGAATCCAAAACAGCGTATTCATTTGTATGAATACATTTGCAGCCAGCCCGTTCAAGGAGAGCAGACTATTGAAGTTACGGGACAAATAGTTAAAAATAAAAAGCAACCCTATCGTAAATCTCCGTTATTGATTCGTTCAGGTTCCGTTCTCTTGCTTCCGTCAGCCATATCAACTAAATCGCTTGGTAAAGGTAAACAAGAACCTTTTAAGGTCAACTTTGTACACGTATTGGAAGATTCAAGTCGATCGGTAGACGCCAATGGCAAACCATGCGAAGTAAAAGAAGCGGTAGAATGGATTCTTTTAACAAATCGCCCAGTATCGACCGTTGAAGAAGCTCTTGAGATACGAAATATGTACCAATCGCGCTGGCTGATAGAGGAATATTTTTGCGCATTAAAAAGCGGTTGTGGATTAGAGGATTCGCAATTGCAAAGCGCCGATTCTCTCAAGACGCTTTGCGGCTTTTATTCGGTATGCGCGGTATTTATTTTGTCGTTGAAATACTTGCAGAATTTTAATCCCGAAACCGACGTATACACCATCATACCGAAAGAATGGATAGTTGTTTTGCAACAAAAAGCCGGACCAAAATTTCCCATTAAAACGGCGCGAGATTTTTATATCGGACTGGCTAAACTTGGCGGTTATCTTAATCGTAAAAACGACGCTCCTCCTGGCTGGAAACGAATCTGGAATGGCTTTAGTGAATTCCTCCCTTTGGTCGAAGGATACAAATTAGCCATGGAATTATTTCCAGAGAAAATTTTTTCAAAGTAGAAAGATGTGTATAACAGTAAGAGATTTATCTGGGGGACTAAAAAGACGCCTCGCCCCAAACGCTTGCCCTCCACACTCACCCCCGCGCCTAATGGCGCGGGGGTGAGTGTGGATTTCGCGCGTTATAATCTGTTTATATCCTTTTGGATCCCACGCCTAAAGGCGTGGGCTACGATATTATAATTATTAATAGTTCACACAGATGAAGCTGTGAGGAACAAACGCCTAAAGGCGTTGACTATGTTCAATTGTTAATCTTATC
>JAFZAL010000208.1 GCA_017557195.1 Thermoguttaceae bacterium
GAACTTTGCGTTCTTTGCGGCTTAAAATTTTTTCGGCGGCAGAGGACTGCCGCGATCCGGGCTGAACAGAGTTTTTCAGAGAGACATTGTACCATTGGCAGGCGAGGACGCCTGCGGTCGACGAGGACGTCGACCCTCCGAAACGCAAGCGACCGTCGATTGTTACTTCGCGAACTTTGCGGACTTTGCGTGAGGTTATTCCTGCGCTTACACAACCCGTCTGAAATTCCCTATTCCTAACTAAAAAGGGGGCTTTACTTAAATTAGATTTCTTTGTATAATATATATTATGCAAGGTATCCCAACTGGTCCCTGGGGGACTGTCTGTCGAACGTTGAAACTGGGCGCGGCTGGAAAGCTGGCGCAGTGGGCGACGCTATTGCCTAAAATCAACGCTCTGGAAGAGGATTTAAAAGTCTTGTCCGACGGCGCGATGAGAAAGGCGAGCTTGTCGCTGCGGTATCGCGCCCGAAGCGGCGAGCCGCTGAAAGATTTGCTCGTCGAGGCGTTTGCTCTGGTTCGAGAAGCCGGACGGAGAAAGAAAGGCATGCGCCATTACGACGTTCAGATTCTCGGCGGCATCTGTATTGCCAACAGAACGATTGTCGAAATGCAGACGGGCGAAGGTAAAACCCTGACGGCAACCGCCCCACTGTATCTTTACGCGTTGGCAGGCAAGGGCGTTCAACTGGCGACGGTCAACGATTACCTTGCAAAGCGCGACGCCGATTTGATGGAGCCGATTTACGAGCTGTTGGGTATGAAAGTCGGCGTGATTCAAACGCAGCAGCAAACCAACGAACGGCGTGCGGCGTACTCTAAAGACATCACCTACGGGACGGCGAAAGAGTTCGGGTTCGATTTCCTTCGAGACCGTCTGCTCAAGCGTCGAATCAGCGAAGGCGAAATGGATCTCATCGGCGCCATGCTCGGCGGGCCAGGGCAGAACAACGAACAGCCGGTTCAGCGTGACGCCTTTTTCTGTCTGGTCGACGAGGCGGACAGTATTCTCATCGACGAAGCCCGAACCCCTCTGATTATTTCCGCCATGCCGGGCGAAGCGGAAAAGATTGCCGTCGCGACGTATAAATGGTGCGCGGAAAACGCGCTCCAGTTTGAAGAAGACGTCGATTACGAATACAAGCAGGAAACCAAAGAGCTGGACTTGACGCGCGAAGGGCGTCGCAAGGCGCGAATGCTGCCCAAACCGCCGGAGCTGGACACCGTCGGCATGTTTGACATCTATACGAAAATCGAGATGGCGATTAAAGTCCAGAAAGAGTTCATTCGAGACCGTCAGTACGTCGTCCGCAACGGCGAAAAGGGCGAAGAAATCGTCATCGTAGACGAATTTACCGGACGTCTGTCGGAAGGGCGAAAATGGCGCGAAGGCGTTCATCAGGCGGTCGAAGCCAAAGAGGGCGTGGAGATTACCGTCGACACCGGACAGGCGGCGCGAATCACCGTTCAGGACTTCTTCCTGCGTTACGAACATCTGGCGGGCATGACCGGTACAGCGGCGTCGAGCGCCCGGGAGTTAAAACGAATCTACCGCTGTAACTTCATGGCGGTTCCGACCAACAAACCGCCGCAGCGCGTCAAACTGCCGACAAGAATTTACGGCTACGAGTCCGCCAAGTGGGACGCGATTGCAGAGGAAATCGCCGAGGTTCACGCCACCGGGCGGCCAATCCTGGTCGGCACGCGTTCTATCGACAAGTCGGAAACGCTGTCACAACGTCTAAAGGATAGAGGAATCGAACATCAGGTTCTTAACGCCAACCAGATCGCGGAAGAAGCAGAAATCGTCGCTCAAGCCGGGCAGAAGGGCAAAGTTACCGTTTCGACAAACATGGCAGGCCGAGGAACCGACATCCGGTTGGGAGAAGGCGTCGAAGAGTTGGGCGGGCTGTACGTTATCTGTACGGAAATGCACGATTCCGCCCGAATTGACCGCCAGCTCATCGGTCGATGCGGACGTCAGGGAGACCCCGGCGCTTATCGACAGTACCTCGCTCTGGACGACGAACTTCTTCTCAACGGTTTAGGAAAGAACAGAGCCAAACGAATTGCCGCGAAGGGTATCGCGCTGGAAACTATGGAAGACGAATTCCAGGAAGCGCAAAAGCTCACGGCAGAGCATACGTCTGAAATCTCGCCCGACGTGTCGCCCGACGCAGTTCAAAAACTGGCGGCTCAGGCTCACGACGAGCAGAAAATTAGAGAAAGCAAAGCAACCCGATTTGACAAGTACGAATACCTGTTTATCAAAGCGCAAAAGAAAGTCGAACGCAAGCATTATAAACAGCGTAAAGCTCTGATGTACTTTGAGAAGCAGCGTAAAAAGATGCAGCGTCAAATGGGTCAAGACCCGTATTTGGATACGACTAATTAGGCAGTAGGCTGGCGAGCCGGGGTGCGTAAGCCCCCGGAATAATAGTGCATAGTGGTTAGTGGTAAGTGTTAAGGACGCAAGCGATTCCTTTACTAACCACTTACCACTAACTACTAACTCTTGCCTACTGCCTCAATCCCCCACCCCAGCAAAGAAAGGAATTTAAAATGAAACATTTTTTGTTACTGGCAGCTATAGCGGCCCTCCCGCTAACGGCATGCGCCCAAACCGCTCCCGACTGGGAAAATCAGGCGGTATTCAGAATTAACAAGGAACCGGCTCACGCGACGTTTACGCCGTATCAGTCGGTAGATTCCGCAGCGACATGCGACCCAAAAGCTTCCGAACGACGCATTTGTCTTAACGGAACGTGGAAATTTAACGTCGCTCCCAACCCCGGTAGCCGTCCGCTGGATTTTTATAAAACCGATTACGACGTCTCCGGCTGGAAAGACATCGCTGTTCCCGGCAACATTCAGACGCAAGGGTTTGACTACCCGATTTACGTCAACGTCAGTTATCCGTTCAACGCCGACCCGCCCTACGTTCCCGGCGGCGTAAAGTCCGATTCGTACAAGGCGGGCATTATCGACGGCGACCAGGAAAAAGCGGCGACGTTTACCGACCGCGGCAACTATAACCCGATTGGATCTTATAAACGAAAGTTTACGATTCCCGAAAGCTGGAACAATAAACAGATTTTCGTCTGCTTTGACGGCGTCGGGTCTGCCGCGTACGTCTGGGTCAACGGACAGAAAGTCGGATACACTCAGGACAGCCGCACGACTGCCGAGTTCAACATCACCCCGTACGTCAAGCCGGGCGAAAACGAAATCGCCGTTGAAACGTACCGCTATTCAGACGGCAGCTATCTGGAATGTCAGGACTTCTGGCGCATGTCCGGCATTTTCCGCGACGTCTACGTTGTGGCAAGAACTCCTGTTTACGTTCGTGACATCTTCGCCAAGCCGACTCTGGACGCGAATTACGAAAACGGCGTCTTGACGGTTGAGCTTGACCTGTCAAATAAGACCCCCGAAGCGCATACCGTCAACGTTCAGGCGATTCTCTACGATTCCCTCAAAGACAACGCCAAAATGATGGGCAAAAAGGGAGAAAACGTTACCGTTCCCGCGAACGGCTCCGCTAAACTGACGCTCTCGTTCCCGGTTGTCAACCCGCCCAAATGGACGGCGGAAACCCCGAATCTGTGCGCTCTGCAGATTGTTCAGTCTGACGAAAACGACCGCGTTATGGAATCGACCTGTATTAAAGTCGGGTTCCGTACAGTCGAAATTAAAAACGGACAGCTGCTGGTCAACGGTACGGTCGTTCACATCAAAGGCGTCAACCGTCACGAAATGGATCCGGACACCGGACATTACGTTCGCGACGATACGATGATCGAAGACATCCGCTTGATGAAAACGCATAACTTCAACGCGGTTCGAACCTGCCATTATCCGGACTGCCCGCGCTGGTACGATTTGTGCGACACGTACGGAATTTTCCTGACGGACGAAGGCAACATCGAATCTCACGGCATGGGATACGGCAATCGCTCGCTGGCGAAAGACCCGAAGTGGGAAGCCGCTCACGTTGACCGCGACACTTCTATGGTGCAGCGCGACAAAAACCACCCGGCGGTTATCGTCTGGTCAATGGGTAACGAAGCCGGACACGGCTGCAACTTCGTCGCCTGCTGCAAGGCGATTCGTCAGCTGGACCCCAGCCGCCCGGTTCATTACGAACGCGCTATCGGCACGCCGGAAACCGACATCTTCTGCCCGATGTACTCCAAGCCTTGGGATTGCGTCAATTACGGCAAGGGAAATCAAACCAAACCGATGATTATGTGCGAGTACGCTCACGCGATGGGCAACTCCACCGGAAACTTCGATAAATTCTGGGACGCGGCGTTCGACCCAGCAATCCCGCATTTCCAGGGCGGACACATTTGGGACTGGGTTGATCAGGGCATTCGCACCAAAGTTCCGAAGCAATGCTTTGTTACAGCCACAGGCGAATACGCCGGGGAATGCGCTCTGCGAACCAGCGGCGACGCTCTTGTAAAGGTTGACGGCAAGAAGGGCTTTAACGGCTCGATTACAACCAAGGCGACCGCCCCGGATTGCGCGAAAGCCCCGGTCGTTTTTGAAGCGACCGTTTATCCAACCGACGTTGCTGAACACGGTCCGATTGTCATGAAAGGCGACAAACAGGTCGGGCTTAAACAGGCGACAGATCCAGGTAACAAGTCCAAGACGCTCCAATTCTTCATTTACAACGGCTGGTGGGTTCAGATTGACGCCCCGCTGCCGGAAAACTGGGTTGGCGCCTGGCATACCGTCAAGGGAATTTACGCCAATCAGAAGATGACGCTTATCTGTGACGGAAAAGTCGTGGCTGAAAAGGAATACGACGGCGGACTCAATCTGACTGACGCCCCGATTACCTTCGGCTCGAACTCTGATTACTCCGGACGTCTCTTCCCCGGGTACATCGCCTCTGCCAGCGTTACAGTTGGAGAGAAGATCGTCGTTGCCGTCAACGCGGAAAATGCGGCTGTCGAAACCGCTGCTGAAGAAGAAACGTACATGGCTTACGGCGGCGACTTCGGTCCTGCGGGAACGCCCTCTGACGACAACTTCTGCATGAACGGCGTTATTCGTTCCGACCGTATTCCGCACCCGGCGATGACGCATATTAAATACTGCCAGCAGCCCGTTAAGACCACGCTTAAGGAACTCACCGAAGACAACGTCGCGAAGCTGGAAATCCTCAATCGATACGATTTCAGCGACCTGTCGAATCTGGAAATGTTCTGGACGCTCAATCCGCATAGGGGATGGACTCAGGTTGCACTTCCTAACGCCAATCCGTTTGAAACGACGGAAGTGGAAATTGCCGTTCCGGCGAAGTCGGAAGCCGTCCCCTCAGACGGACAGTTTTTAAGCATTCAGTACCGCCTCAAGACGGATACGCCGCTGGCGAAGAAGGGATCCGTCGTCGCCTGGGAACAGTTTGAACTTGTCGCTCCGCAAAAGATGGACGTCAAACCGTTCGCCGACGCCAAAAAGATTGTCGACGACGCGACTGTTACACTCACGTCTGGAGAATGCGTCTATACGTTCTCCAAAGAGACGGGCTGCCTGACGTCCGCCAAGATGCGCGGCAGAGAGTTCCTCGCCTCGCCGATGACGCCGACCTTCTGGCGCGCGCCGACCGACAACGACCGCGGCAATCAGCACCCCAACCGCTGCCGCGTCTGGAAACAAGCCGGCGCCTCCTGGAAGATTGAATCCTGCAATGTCAACGGCGCGACCGTTACGTTCAAAGGCGACCTGCCGGAAGTTCAGGCGACTCTCAACGTAACCTATACGCTTACCGAAAAGGGTCAGCTTCTGGTTTCCATGGACTATAAGAAGACCGGTACAAACGGACTTCCGGAAATGCCGCGTTTCGGCATGGAACTCGCTCTCGTTCCGGGCTTTGAAAACATGGGCTGGTTCGGCCGCGGTCCGGAAGAATCCTACTGTGACAAGAAGAACGGCATGAAAGTCGCCGTTTGGAGCAAGAAGGTTGCAGACAACTACTTTGACTATTCAGAACCGGGCGAAGTCGGCAACCATACCGACGTCTATCGCAGCTGGCTCATGAACGGCAAAGGCGACCAGTTCAGCGTTTACGGTCAGTCCGGCTGGGAAGGCGCGCCGGTGTTTGAGTTCAACGCTCTGCATTACTCGACCGCCGACCTGCAGTCTGGCAAACACACGTATCAGCTGCCCGGCGGATACAAGGGACGACCGGAAACGTTCGTCAACATTGACCTGCGTCAGCAGGGCGTTGGCGGCGACGACTCCTGGGGCGCGCGCACTCATGCCGAGTTCACCAACACTGCGTCTGAGTACAGCTTCAGCTTCGTCCTCGCACTGGAAAACGTGTTTACACGGTAGTTCAAGGCGTTTCCGTTTGTAGACATTTCTCCCCTTACTAAAGTTTTTAGGAAAGGGGAGTTTGAAGGGAAAACCTTTTTTTCAAAAAAGGGCGGCGAGGCGCCGCTCCCAATCCGCGCTACCGCGCGAAACGTATTATAACCGCTCCCGTTGGTCGCCTTGATTATTGCTATACTATGTGAGGGGAATAACCTTTTTTCAAAAAAGGTTTTCCCCTCATATTTTATATAGTAAAAGAAAATAAAAGCGACGGCAAGCCGGCGCACTCCAAAAAATTACCCCTCTTTTGCGATCAGGGCTTCGTAGTATTCGCGGCTGCGGGTCATGGCGGCGACGCCGTCGGCGACGTAGTTGTCACATTCCAGCAAGAGCCAGCCGTTGTAGTCCTGTTCGACCAGAAGCGGAATCATGTCTTCATACGGATATTTCGGCGTGAGCGGGTCGTGAACGTGGATCGTAGCGCCCAGTCGAGTAATAACAGACTTGAAATTCTCGACGAAGCCCGGCGCGTTGAGGTCGCACTGGTTGCAGTTCCAGCACAGACCGACGTTCTTTTCTGTAACCTGCTCGATAATCTCTTTCATAATCGGAATGGGGGCGCATCCGCCGTGATTTTCCAGACGAATCTGCTGTCCGTAGTCGGCGGCGAATTTTCCCAGCTCGTCCAGAGCCGCGGCGATTTGAGCTGTCGTTTTCTTTCGGTCAACGCCTTTGGGCAAGTCGTTCGGCTTGACTTTAACGCCGGAACCGCCGCAGTCTGCTGACAGAATAACGTACTCTTTGGCGCGTTCGATGCAATGACGCACTCGCGCCGGGTCGGTATGATGAAAATCTTCGTTCGTGCCGAATCCTACCAGCGTAATGGGCGAATCCTCAAATCGTTTGCGGACTTCCGCTCTTGCCTCTTTGCTCAGTTCCGGCTCGACGCCGTGTTTGTGCTGAACGCGCAGTTCGGCGCCGCCCAGCCCGGCTTTTGTGCAGTAGTCGATAATAGTCGGCAAGTCCCAGTTCGCGCCCCATAAATAGGTGCATAACCCGATTTTTATATTAGAACCCTTTTTAGTCGCGTCCGCCAGCAGGGGAGCGCCAGCTAACGCAGCGGCGCCGGCAAGCGTCCCGCATAAAAAACTTCGTCGAGATAAATGTGTCATGATTTCTCCGGGGGTAAATGAGCGATTCGTTTCCAAAGCGTCCAAAGGACGTATGCAATAATCAACCCTGTAACGGCGCCGACCATGTTCTGATTGATGTCAACCGGGTCGAACGTCCGTTTGGGGACAATAATCTGAATGATTTCAAAAAACGCGCCAAAGGCGACGGCGCCCAGCCACGCCAGCCATTTGCGATTCCACAGCAGGCGGCGGAAAAACGCCAGTTCCCATAAAAAGCCCATGAGTATAAAAACGTTGAGATGGGAGTTCGACGCGAATTTGGATTCCTCTGTATTGGGGTCGGGAACGCCGTTGAGGAAAAAGTACGGGTCGGGAATAACCAGCAGAACAACCAGCATGACGGTGTAGACAATTGCCGCCGCTTTGATTCCGCAGTTAAACAGGATGTTGAGGAACTCGCCCTCGCCAAACCAGTTTTGAATCCCCTGCTGAAACAGGATTCTCAGCGCGTTGACCGCTTCTTTTTTGTTGATTTTGGACTGACCTTTGACGCGGTCGGTAAAAATAATCGGACGTTCAATAAACGGGGACGAGAAGATTCCCTTTCGTCGGGCGGCGCGCTGAATATGCCACAGGATTTCTTCAAAGAACGAGTACCCTTTCGACCGGACGGCGGAAAAGTCAAGCTCTTTCAAGATGGATACGCGATAGCAGCGAAACGACCCGCTCGTATCGCGAACCGGGAGCGAGAGCATAAATCGGGCGTACGCGTTGACGCCTGCGCTCATGAACTTTCTCACGACGGGCCAGCCTTCCACCCCGCCGCCGGGAACGTATCGGGAGCCGATTACTGTTACAACGGATTCCGGCGCTGCGTACATCGTCGAAAGAATATCCGGAACGTACTTGGGCTGATGGCTGAAGTCGGCGTCCATATTGAGCATGAACTCGTACCCGCGGTCGATAGCGAATTTCATGGCGTCAATGACGGCGGTTCCCAGCCCCAGCTTTCCCGCTCGATGTAACACTTTAACGCGCGGCTGGGTCTGCGAGAATTCCTCCGCCCAAACCCCTGTTCCGTCCGGCGAGTTGTCGTCAACGACTAAAATATCGGCGTTTGGAACGAGGGTCAGCAGTTCGTTGAGTAAATCCGGCAGGTTTTCCCTTTCGTTGTAAACGGCAAGGGCGATGAGCGTTCTGTTCATTTACTTTGAGAATATTCTTTCCAGCTTTCTTCAACTCGCCCGGTTTTTTCGTCGCCGTCGTGAAGGAGGATTCTGTACTGGAATGTAATCGACTCGCCTTTTTTCAATGTAACAGAACCGTTCTTTCCGGACTTGGCGCCGTAGAAGTCGTGAAGTCCAAACGGGTTGGCGGCGAACAGACCGTATTCTCGAACGTGCCAGTGGGTCGGATAGGCGAAGCTGTCCGGACGGTTCATGATGGCGATTCCAACGCGATGTCCGTCTTCTCCGACGGGACCGTTGTAGTCCACCCAGGACGCCGGCTTGCCCCACGCTGCGCCGTCGGTCAGCCCGTCTGACGAAACAATCTTTCCGCCCAGCTTGGCGTCGACTTTAATCGTACCGGCAACGCGAACGCCGAAAAGCCCTTCCTTCGTGTCGCCGAATGTAACGGTATCTTTTTCTGCTGTGAGGGTAATCGTGAAGTCAATCCATCGCTGATCCTGCGAGGCGTAGAACTTCATAACGCGGGATTCCTTGAGGTCGACGTTTCCTTTTGTGTCGACCCAGTTCGCCTGCATGGCGATGGCGTTGGGCGCGACAATCTCGACCTTCTGGGGAAGGATGTGCCCGGTGGCGGCAACCCGACTTCCGAAGGAGTCTTCCTGATGCCAATAGCTCAGCCCGTTGACGTCTCCGGCGGCAAACCAGCACGACCGCTGATGCGGGTGATCTTTCTTTTCCGTAGGAAGAGCGTCTTCAACCGGGTACTGACGCGTCATCGCCGCCCCAGTCGGACCGATAAGCGGATAGAGAATCGGTTTGTTGTGGTTGTTCGGAATGAACGTCGTAAATGGTTTCCCGTCGGCGGTAACGACAATCGAGCCGTCTTCCTGAGCCGTTAAGGCAACGTCGGCAAGCGCCGCGGAAGTAATTGAAATCAACGTCAGTAAAGTTAAAGCGATAGTTCTCATGGTTTGCGTTAATACTTAAATATGGGGAGTAGGGAGTAGGGAATAGGGAGTAGTATTTAAATTCGCCGAAGGCGAAACTCTATTCCCTATTCCCCATTCCCTATTCCCTCTTGCCTACTGCCTACTCCCTTCCAACTCCTTCGTCCATTTATAAATCAGCAAAAGCGGGAACAAGCCGAAGAATCCAAACGAGCAGTCGATCAGCTGCCACGCCATCGGAATGCCGCGAATCGTTCCGCAGATCATCGCCAGCGGGAAAACGAGTATACAGCAGATCATTCCAAACTGCGTTACCCAAATGTTGCGAACCGGGTCGCGAAACGGTCCGATAAACGCAATCGCAATTACGATGTGAGCGAACGCCAGCCAGTCCGTCCCGTAACTCATAAACGGGAACTGGGCAGCGTTCTTATCCAGCCCTTCCTGAATGTACTTCAGATAGTTTGCGGCGTCTGAAAACTGTTCGCCAAACGCCGTGCCTTGTCCGAAATACTGGTTGAGCAAATGCAGCTCGCTTTTCAGAGGAAACGCGGTAATGCCGCTGACAACCAGCGCCAGCATGAAAAACGCCAGCATAAGGCGAGTTCTGAACAACAGGGATTTGGGGGTTGCCATTTTATTTGAACAAATATCCGCAGTAGCCAACGCAGTGATCACTGTCGCCGGAAATGACGGCGGAGTTGGTATGACCGACAAGAATCGCCTCGTGTAACAGGTTCATCTTTTTCAGCGTTGCCATGACAACCGTCGCCGGAACGACGCCGCACATGGAAACGTTCTCTTTCCGGCAGACGCTGAACAGCCCTTCCGGGTCGAGCTTGTCGATTTTCTTCATCGCTTTCTCGTCCTGAATAACGGTTGTGTCGACGTCGGCGTAATGGTTCATGTCGCTGGAAACGATAAACAGCGGCGGGGTTTTCAGCTTGGAGAAGAACGCCGCCAGCTGGTCGGAGAGCTTGTCGATTTTCTCGTAGTTGATATCTCCGCCCAGGGCGATAGCCGTGTACTGAGCGGACGGCGCCTGCGCGGTGATAAAGGGCAGAATGGCTTCGATGGAATGTTCGTTGCGGTGCGCTTCAGAATCAAGCTGCAACATGTCACATTCTTTTACCAACCGGCGGGCAAAATCCTGGTCGAGGTCAACCGCGCCTGTCGGCAGAATCCATTTTTCCTGCGGCGCGACAGCCATGTCGACGCCCATTCCCGTATGTTTCGGGCAGAGAATAACAACTCTCGACGGGAACTCGATTTTCGCCAGCGTCCGAATCGCTAATCGGGCGGAATAAATCCAGCCAGCGTGAGGAATAATCGCGGCGGCGTACTGATCTTTGGGGGATTCCGCTTCCTTGTAGAGCGTCTCGACGAGTTTTTTACATTCGGCGCCGTCGGCGGGATAGAACTTGCCGGCAACGACCGGGGTTCTGTACTTTTGAAGCTGCTGAGCGCTGGGAACGTTGGTCGTGAGCAGAAGAGGCTCGGTCGAAATAACTCGCATGGAGTAAACCTCGACGGAGTTGTCTGCGTCAAAGCCAGCGTGCTTGAGCGCGCGATCCAGCAAAATCTCCGGACTGGATTTCGGGTCGAACGCAAACGCCCACGCACCGCCTTTCGATACGAAAATGCCGCGGTCAGAGGTTTTGATCCCCGACGGGTCGAAGTTGGCAGCGGTTCCCTGTTTGGCGGGTTCAAAGAAAACCGCCAGCCCCATGACGAAGTTTTCCGGCGGATCCTGTTTTCCGATCTGCTGCTTTACGCCGCTGCAAATCGCCTTGGTCAGTTCCAAAACCGTTGTCTGAAAGGGAATCGTATTTTGAAGCGAGATTCGGACGGATTCCAAATACTGACCGCGAGCGCCGACTTTCATTCTGACCAACGCGCCGTGAACGTTGCCATCGAATGCGCCGGGCAGATAAGAACTTTCCGTTCCACCTTTGAAAATCGCCAATGCGTTTTGACGCGTAAAGTCCGCCAACGCGGCAATGTGACGGGCATTGGGCTGCGGCCCGTAAGCCGTCCCGACGATTTGGTTGTCGTCCTGCAGTTCAGCAGCGCAGGCGGGGAAGTCGCCTTTGATAAGATGCCCTTCAAAGCGTTCAAATTTAACGGAACCGTCTCGCCAGGCGTTGGCGGGCAACCCGGCTTTCAAACAGGTGTGACTTAAGAACGTTTCCGGATCCATTTTGTATTCTGTTGCGACAGACGGCAAAAGCAGTCCGCGGTTGCGTCCCCGGGAAGCGATCAAACCGTGCTTGCCAATAATGACGTTGTCGGGATCGGCTTCAATCGGTTCCGGCTCCCACAAAATCCAGACTTCCATTTCCAGAAACGGCAATTCCGCCGGGGCAATCTCCGGGAATCGGGGGTCTTCCAGCGCGGCGGACTGAGCGGCGTCGTTAATCGCCTGAGCCAGCTTTTTATTGGGGCCGAGCGTACCCATGCAGGATCGCAGCTGTCCAACGCGCTTAAAGCTGACAAACGCGCCGTAAACGGGCAGGGCAGCAATCTCGCCCAACTGGTCAGGTCGAACCGGCATGTTCCAATGGTATACGCAGCCAGTCGCCCGGTATGCGGCTTGAGTGTAAATTGAATAATCGTCTTCCGGAGTAAATTCGTAACGTTCCATGGATAGTAGGGAGTGGGGATTAGGGAGTAGGGAGTGGGGATTAGGGAGTAGTATTTATAATCGCCGCAGGCGAAACTCTATTCCCTATTTCCTATTCCCTTATTATAATATATACAAAATCTATTGTCAAGGCGTGATGACGCTATTTATTAGAGTTGTTGAGAAGTCGTTTTTCTTATTTTTTTGATGGCTTCCAGAAAAAGTACATTATTCCGAGATAGACAATTATACACACAAAAACGGTTGAAAACGCCTTTACCAATTGGGCTGTAGTTGACGGGTCTTGCGGGAAAGACGCTTTCGTCTCTTGCCCCGCCGCCATCATAATAGCAGTAGCAAAAATGATGCAAAGAATCTTTGGATTGAGAAGGACGGAAAGAAGAGAATCGTCTCTGCTTTTAGCGTCTTGTTCTGTTTCGCCTTTATTCTCGCTGTCTGACGTTGTCATTCTGCCCATTTTCCATTTCCAGACAGCCCCTAAAACCAACGTTGAAACGCTTATGCAAATAACGGTCGTCAAAGCCAAGGCAAACTGAAGGGCTTCCGGCTGCAAGGTTCGGCTTAAAATATAGTTGGAAATCAGATTGACTGCAGAGGCAATCACGACAACCAGAGCGGGAAGACGAACTTGCCCAATCGAGTAAAAGCCTCGCGTAAGAATGGGCGTTAAGCAGTAGGCCCAAACGCCGCCGCCGTAAATCGCCAAGATGTTCCCGATTCTCAGCGTGTCGTCTGATGTTGTATGTCCATGTTCAAAAAGAAGTTGACACAGATCAACGCCCAGCAGAAGCAGCCCGGCGGTCGCGGGAACGCCCCAAAACAGCGCCAGATGAACCGCTTCGGACATGTCTTTTTTAACGTCGGAGAAATTCTTCTCCGCTGCATGCTGATTTAAAAGCGGGTAGACGGCAGTTGCAACGGAAATCCCGATCAGCCCCAACGGGAATTCAAACAGACGTTCCGCCAAAAAGACCGACGAAACTGTTCCGGTCGGACAATGAAACCAGGCGGTAAGCGTATCGCAGACAACGCAAATCTGGAGCAGCGACAACCCTACCGCCATGGTAATCCATCCGGAGGTCGCTCGCCGCCAGTAAACGGCAATTCTATTAAACAGACATCTTTGAAAATTGTATCCGTATTTTCTTAATGCGACCAGTTGAAGAACCAGCTGAAGCGCTGCGGACAGACTGATAACTGACGCCAAAAGATACGCCTGCTCTTTCGGTCCGCCGATTTTCGGCGCGACAGCGACAACCGCCCAGAGCCAAAGCAGATTCATAATCACCGGGGCAAGAGCAGGCGCAAACCACGATTTCAAACCCTGCAGAGCCGAGGCGAAAATTGCCGTCTGACAAATCAAGAACATATACGGAACCATGATTAACGTCAGGTTCGCCGCCAACCGTTCGCCGGGATACAACCAAAGATATCCCAAACAGAAACCGGCGCCCAGGAGCGTTATCAATCCCAAAACGGCGGACAGCATCGTTGCCATCGCCGTTAGCAGTTCCCAAGCCGACTCCGGATTCTTTTTCCATTGCCGACAAAAGACTGGCAGAAAACTGATCGAAACCGCGCCTTCGCCAAACAGACGCCGAAACAGGTTCGGGATTCGAAACGCCAAAACAAAGGCGTCAAAAACGACGCTGCCGGAAACGCCAAACAGAGCCGCCGTCGCAACGTCCCGGAGCATACCCAGAATTCGGCTGATAAACGTCAAGGCGGCGTTGATTACCGTCCCGGAAAAGAGAACCTGGCGGGAATTCTCGTCGCGGTTCTCAGTCGACAGCTTGGCAAGAATATGGGGCATGGATTTGGAATATATTAATAATCGTCTCTTTTTCCCTCCCAGCATACCGATTCTTTTAATTTTGTCAAGATGGGAAAAGGCAGTAGGCAGGCGGCGAGGCGCCGCTCCCAGTCCGCGCTACCGCGCGATTGCCCAAATCCGCTCCCGTTGGTCGCTTTGATACATCTTCACTACTGCCTACTGCCTATTGCCTCTTGCCTTTAAAATTGCTCTTTTCTGATTTTGGGGTTTATGGTATAATCCCCCTCGCAATGAGCCATATAATATGTGTAGTCAATCAGAAGGGCGGCGTTGGAAAGACGACCACGGCGGTGAATCTGTCGGCGGCGTTGGCGTATTCTAACTGTCCGACTTTGCTGGTTGACCTCGACCCTCAATGCAACGCGACCAGTGCATTGGGAAAAACGCCGTTGGAAAATCACCCGCTGGCGACAGGGCGTCCGTGGAACGACTCGCTTGTCAACGCGGGCATAGAGCGTCTGGATTTGCTGCCCGGCGCGCGGTCGTTGGCGGATATTCAGGCTCTCAATGCGGAAGACCCTGTTCAAACCAAACGTCTGCGAGACGCCTTAACGTACAGCTTGAGCGATTATCAGTACGTCTTGATCGATTCTCCGCCCAGCGTCGGCGCGTTAACCAAAACCGCTTTGACCGCCAGCGACGAAACGCTCATGCCGATTCAGTGCGAGTATTTCGCCATGGAAGGGCTGACGAGAATGATCGGGCTTATTCGCGACGTGAGAAACAACGAGCAGCGCCGTTTGGAGTTTGCCGGCGTGGTTTTGACGATGGTCGATTACACTCTGGAACTAACGCGCGAAGTGGAAAACGACGTGCGAGATTTTTTCGGTGAAATTGTGTTCCGAACGGTGATTCCCCGCGATGTGTCGCTGGCGGAAGCGTCCAGTTTCGGACAAAATATATTTGAATACGCGCCGCGCAGCCGAGCGGCTCGCGCGTACCGCGAACTTTGCATGGAGGTTATGGATCGTGGCTAGAGAAAGACGCTTAGGACGAGGCATCGAGAATTTGCTCAATCAGGTTTCGCAGGCAACTGAAACGGCGAACAGGATCGAAGTTCCACAAAAATCCGATTTTGACGAATGGAATTCTCCTGTTAAAAAGAGTTCCAGCGTTAACGAAACGCCCAGCTTTTCCTCTGAGTCGGCAAGCGAACAGCAAACCGATACGATTCATTATCTGGATATCAATCTTGTTGACGCCAACCCCTACCAGCCGCGAACCGATTTCGACGCTGACGCAATCAATGAATTGGCTCAGAGCTTGAACGAACACGGTCTGCTTCAGCCCGCCGTTGTTCGAGCAAAAAGCGACGGACGATACGAGCTGGTTTCCGGAGAACGCCGTCTGCGCGCCGCGCTTCAGGTTGGATGGCAGCAAATTCCCGCCATGATTATTCAAGTCGACGATACCGACATGGCGGTTCTGGCTCTGGTTGAAAACGTCCAGCGCAAAGATCTCAACGCGATTGAAAAAGCCAAGTCATTTAAACGGCTTATGAACGCAGAAGGCTGCACTCAGGAAGAGCTTGCCAAAAGCCTTAGCCTGGATCGTTCTACTGTTGCCAACATGATTCGTCTTCTTGACCTTCCCCAGGATTTGCAATCTGCGATTCGAGAGGACAAAATCTCCGCAGCTCACGGACGCGCGCTGCTGCCGCTGAAAGACCCTCAGCTTCAGCGCGAGTTCATGGAAAGAATTGTCAGCGAACACCTCTCCGCCCATCAGGTTGAAGACATGGTTCGTGACTTTCTTAACAGCGAAGACGAAGAAGACAACTCTGACGACGTCGTTCCGTTTACGCCGCAGTCAAATCAAAGCTCCGCTCAGTTAAAAGAACTGGAAAACGCTTTTTATTCCACCATGGGAATGAAAGTCAAACTGTCACAGGGAACCGGCGGGAAAGGAAAGATGACAATCTCGTTCAAAAATCACGACCAGTTCGAACGCCTGCAGAGCATACTTATGTCGGGCGACTATTCCGACGTTATCGGTAAAAAACGCAAAACGGCGTAAGAATAAGGCAATAGGCAGTAGGCAATAGGCAATAGTTTAAAAATCTCTACTGCCTACTGCCTCTTGCCTACTGCCTTCTCACTTTTTTTCTAAAAAATTTTTTCTCTTCTTGCAATAAACTTGTTTCCATCGGTGTTTAAGTGTTATAAGTCATTCAAATGAGATTAAACTCACCACACTTTATACAAAGGAGACAAAAAAATGAATCTCAAAAAATTTGCATTGAGTACAGCAGCTGCTGTCATGTTTGGATCGTTTGCCCTGGCTCAAGGACCTGCTCCTGAACCGAAAGAGGGAGATCGCCCTGAACCCCCGCGCCCGGAAATGCGCGAAAATCAGCCGGAAAACAAAGGCCCCGCCAAAGTCAATCGCGAACGCGGACCCAAAGAAGCTCGTCCCGATCGTGACGCTCGTCCCATGCCGCCGCGCCATCGTGAAGGCAAAGGCGAATTCAAACCCGGCGATCGTCCGTTCCCGCCTATGCCTCGTGAAGGTAAAGGCGAATTCAAACCCGGCGATCGTCCGTTCCCACCGATGCCCCGCGAAGGCAAAGGCGAATTCAAACCCGGCGATCGTCCGTTCCCGCCTATGCCTCGTGAAGGTAAAGGCGAATTCAAACCCGGCGATCGTCCGTTCCCACCGATGCCCCGCGAAGGTAAA
>JAFZAL010000023.1 GCA_017557195.1 Thermoguttaceae bacterium
CGCGGGTGAACTTCCAAATGCCGCCGCGTCCGAATTCGTCGCCCTGAGTCGGAACAACGGTGTCGGTGATGTACAGGTTGTCGCCGTCCCACAGCAGAGCGTTGGCGAGGTTGAGACCTTCAATAACAACTTTGACGTCCGGCTTGCCGTTTTCGTCAAAAATGACTTTGCCGTTTTCGTCGCGGGCAATACGGAGAATGCGAGAAGGAACCTGACCCTGCGGATCGGTGGAGAATCGCTGGTTGTCACAAACGTACAGGTTGCCAGACGGGCAGATGTCAATGCCCATCGAACCGATCTTGCCGGTTTCCGGATGGGTCGGGTATTCCAGAATCTTTTCAACCGTGCCGTCCGGGAGAATCTGCATCAGGCAGGCGTTGAATTCGCGTTTGCCGTTTTCGTCAGCGGGGACGTAGTTGGGGCAGTTGAGATAAATGATATTAGTCTTTTCATCCAGCGTCATGCCGTCCGGAACCGGGCAGTAATCCGGAAGAGTCGCGTAAATCGCCGGTTTGAACGCGGGATTGAGTTCGACTTTCGGCTGCGGGGGATTAGCGCGATCAGCGGCAGCAGCTTCTTCAGCAGCGGGAGCTTCTTCGACAGCCGGGGCTTCTTCAGCGGGAGCGGCGGGAGCTTCTTCTACAGCCGGGGCTTCTTCAGCCGGAGCGGCGGGAGCTTCTTCTACAGCCGGGGCTTCTTCAGCCGGAGCAGCGGGAGCTTCTTCGACAGCCGGGGCTTCTTCAGCCGGAGCTGCTGGTTCTTCAACAGCCGGAGCTTCTTCAGCAGGAGCAGCTGGTTCTTCAACTGCCGGAGCTTCTTCAGCCGGAGCTGCGGGTTCTTCGACAGCCGGAGCTTCTTCAGCGGGAGCGGCGGGTTCTTCTACTGCCGGAGCTTCTTCAGCGGGAGCGGCGGGTTCTTCAACAGCCGGGGCTTCTTCAACTGGGGGATTCGGGATGTCTACAACTTCTTCAACAACTGTTTCTTCAATGATTTCTTCAACAACAGCTTCAGTCGCAGGCGCGGTTCCGGTAGCGGTTCCAGTAGACGTTGGCTGTACTGGCGGCGGGCAGCCGATCAAACTCAAGGCGGCAAAACCCAAAGTCAAACTCAAAATTCTTTTCATTGCAATCTCTCCTTCGGTGAAAAATAATAAATTATGAATCGTTACGGCGTAACGCCGTTGATATTTTGACGCTTGATTTTCAGAGTCTGATTGTTAGCGGGATTATACGCTCAATTCCTGCAGAAATTTAATACGTAATAAACCTCAACGACGTTCCGGAGCAAATCCGGACAAATGCAGTATGATCTCGTTGGCGGCAGTCAGTCCAAAGATGCCGGTAAGAGTTGGAAGACTCCCCAGCGGACGTCGGGCGCGCCCGCGCTGATACTCGCCGTTGACCCATTGAGCCGCGGCAAGTTCAGGCTGCATTTGCTTTGCCTGACTGTCGTCTACCGTAGACGGAATGTCCGCGGGATGAATCGCCGGCAAAGACTCCTCAATCAATTGTTGGTTTATTATAGCAGATTCTTCACTAAAGATACAGGGGATAGACAGAGAAATTTTTTCTTTTTTTAGTCTTTTTCTGACTGCGGCAGCCAGGGGACATGTTCGTATTTTGCTCAATACGCCTATTTTAATCTTTGTTGGATCTGTTCTACAAGCGGCTCCCATGCTGGAAAGAAACGGAATTCCAGATTCCGCTAACGCTTTAATGAGCTGGACTTTCGGTCCGACGGGGTCGATGGCGTCCATGACGAAATCCCATTTTTCTTCCGCCAGCAGTTCCCGAATATTGTTCTCGTCGACAAAAAGTCGTTTTGAACTGACGCGGCAGTCCGGGTTGATGTCTTTGACGCGCCGGGCGGCAACTTCGTGCTTGAACTGCCCAACGGTTGACGTCAAGGCGTAGAGCTGTCGATTGATATTGGTTTCGTTAATCAGATCGAAGTCGACCAGCGCCAGACTCCCTACTCCGCTTCGCGCCAGCGCTTCAACCGTATACGACCCCACCGCGCCCAGGCCAATTACCAGAACGCTTGAATTTTGCAGACGACTCAAACATTCGTCGCCCATCAACAGCCGTATTCGCGATAATCTGTCGGACATGGGGTTTGTTCTTGTTCCTTTACTCAAGAAAACGTCAGCGAGAAGCCGTCCATCCGTCACAGACGGATTTCCCGCTTCCCGCTTGTATTGATTTTGAATTATCCTTGCGTTTATCTGCCCCAGAAGTTTGGCAGACCGGCGCTGCGCGTACCTTTCGGCGCGCGCGGGACGTTGATAATCATCGGGGCGGGATCGAGCGGGATGCCGTCGATGACTTTCAGACGCACCGATTCCGGGCCGTTGCCTTTGGTCGGGTCTTGAGTCGCGCCGTATTCTTTATACATGCGCTGGATTTCCGGAATGGCTTCCGTCTGTCCGGTTTGCGGGTTGACAATCGAAATGTCGTTGAAGCTGCCAACGGTAACGATGCTGGCGTAATGATCGCGGAAGCAGTAGGCTTCGATTCCGCGGCGTCTCAAAGCCGCCGTCAGTTTCGCCGCCGCCTCGTCCGCCTCCGCCAGCGTCATTGTATTTTTAGCGTTGACTTCGCCCGTCTTGCGAATCTTTTCGATTTCGTTCTGGTTAATCGTTCGGAATCCGCGGAAGGTGGCGATCTGAACCGAGTATTTTCCGGGGCAGTCGAGCAGTGAATACTTGACGTTTTTGTTAAACCCAACGACTTTGGGATCAAGATAATTTGCCGACGCGCTTGCCATTTCCTGCTGAGTTACCAGCGGATTTTTTGTCAAGAATGCGCGACCCATCGGTCCCATTCCGTTTGATAATCCGTGAGCGGCGAAATCTTCCGCCAACGGGTTTTCTAAATCGAAATCGCCATGATACTGCAGCGTTTTTGGTTTGAGCTGACGAACTCTTCTGAGCGTGTTTTGAGCGTTTGCGTCTTCAATGGACGGGAAATTCCCGACAAAAACAATGTAACTGTTGACGTTCGGGTCTTTCATGTGCTTCATCGACTTGACGTTGCCGTGCCCGGCGATAATACTGCGTCCCTGAACTTCGTTTGCCTGTCGGATTTCCTTGTGGAACACATAAGCGGGGAGTTTGAAATCGCGTCGCAGTTCCAGACACAGCTTATCCGCGTAAGTTTTCGCTTCCGAGCCGGTAAAGACGAACGCTGTAATGAGCCACGGACCTTCTTTGGCGGTAAGATCAAAACTCGCCTGGGGATTGACGGCGGGTTTCTGCCCGAAAAGATTGAAATCCGCCAGCGCCAGCGACGCGCTCAACGCCGCCGCGACGACAATACAAAAAATACCAAATCTTCGCGATTGTTTCATAATTTATACAATACGGTTAACGGTTAGCAAAACGCGGTTATAGTATACCGCTATAATAATACAGAGGGACTATAGCAATATTTTCAGAATTAGGGAAGAGCAATATTTAGGCAGTAGGCAATAGGCAGTAGGCAATAGGCGCGAAGCGCATCAAAAACTACTGCCTAATGCCTAATTTCTCACTACTGCCTACTGTCTCTTGCCTACTGCCTCCCTTACAGCATGCTTATCGGGTCCATGTCAATCACCCACTGGACGTCGTCGGGCGTTTTGAACTCCTCCTGAGCGCGGCGGAGGACTTCCTGCAATCGCGAACGGTCGGGGAAATGAATCTGGATGTGGAATCGGAAAAAGTCCCGGAGCTTGTAGATTGGCGCGGGAGCGGGTCCGAGAATTTTCAGACGTTTCAGTTCCGGCGGGACGGCGGCAGGAACGATGGGAGCCGACGCGGGAGCGGGTTCCTCAACCGTGTCAAATAGAGTGAGAGGCGCAGAAGGACGTTTGACAGGCGCTGGAGTTTGCGGCGCCGGCGTCAGCCCAAATGCAACATTAAGCCATTCGCGCAGTCGACGGGATTCCTGCTGAGCCTGTTCTTCGTTTTGGCTGCGAAGAATGATTCGCGCCATGTTCGTAAACGGCGGGTAGTCCAGAGCCGCCCGCTGAGGCAGTTCCCCGTCGGCGAATTCGAGAAAGTTCTGCCTCGACGCCGCGACAATAGCAGGGTTGTCCGGCTGATACGTCTGGACGATAACCTGACCGCCCAGCTCGCCGCGCCCCGTTCTGCCTGCGACTTGAGTAATAAGCTGGAACGTCTTCTCGCCAGCGCGGAAGTCCGGCAGATGCAAAGACGTGTCTGCGTTAATCACGCCCACGACGGTAACGTTGGGGAAATCGAGACCCTTGGCAATCATCTGCGTGCCGAGCAGAATGTCAATCTCGCCGCGGCGAAACGCGCTGAGCGCCTGTTCGTGCGCCCCGGTTCCGTGCATGGAGTCTGTATCCATGCGGAAGACGCGGGCGTCGGGAAACCGGCTGTGAATCTCCGCTTCCAGCCGCTGCGTTCCGAACCCGTAGTACTTCAACCCCGGCGTTCCGCATTTCGGGCAGACGTTGGGAACGGTCTGCTGGTAATCGCAGTAATGGCAGATGGCGATCGAGTCCGTTTTGTGATACGTCAGCGCAATGTCACAGGACGGGCACTTGAGCGCTTCCCCGCACGCCGGGCATTGAATTTGCGTATTGAACCCGCGCCGGTTGAGCAGAAGAATCGCCTGATGGTTCCCTTTGAGGGCTTCGGAAATGGCGATATGGAGCTTTCGTGTAACAATCCCCTTTTGCTGACGCGCAACGAACTGGTCGCACATGTTGACCACGTCCACCTGCGGCAGAGGGCGGTTATTGACGCGTTTGGGCATGGCGATGAGCTGATATTCCCCGGTCTGAACCCGCTGCCAGGATTCCAGCGACGGCGTCGCCGTACCCAGAATAAGCGGGATGTTGAGCTGTCGCGCGCGCTGCTGCGCTACTTCCCGGGCGTGGTATCTCGGGGCGGTTTCCTGCTTGAACGTGTTTTCGTGTTCTTCGTCGATAATAATCAGACCCAAATGCCGCAGCGGGGCGAAAATAGCGCTTCTCGCTCCCACGACGACGTCAATTTGCCCTTTGGCGATTTTCGTCCATTCCTGGTTGCGTTCGACGTCCGTCAGATGGCTGTGTAACACCGCGACGCGGGGAAATCGGCTTTTAAACCGCTTGGACGTCTGCGGCGTAAGACTGATTTCCGGCACGAGAACAATCGCCTGACGCCCAAACCGGAGCGTCTCCGCAATGGCGCGAATATAGACTTCCGTCTTTCCCGACCCCGTAATCCCGTTAAGCAGAATCGTTTGCGGCGCGCCAGCGTGAATCGCGCGAATAATCGCATTCAACGCCGATTTCTGCTGCAGATTGAGTTCCAGATTCTCGTCCAAGACCGGCGGGATGGGCGGCTCAACGGGCGGCGCAACTCGCTTTTTGTATCCGACCAAAAGCCCCTTCGAGCGCAGCTCGTTAATCGGACCGAACGAGCATTTGGCGCGTGACGCAATGTCGCCCAGCGTCAGCGGCGATTCCGCTTCCGCGGCAGTTTGCAGCGCTCTCAACTGCGCTTTAGGAATGGCGTCCGGACGCTCTTTGAGTTCCAAAAGCCCCTTTTCCGTCGGCTGAATGAACAGCGTCAGCTTCGTTCCCGCCTGATACTTTACCCCGGCAGGCACGGACGTTTCCAGCGCCTGACCCCAAGGACACAGATAGTACTCACCAATCCATTTCGTCAGACTGAGCAATTGCTTGTCCAACAGCGGTGCGTCGTCCACCAGAGCGGTAATCGGCTTGAGCTTTGCCGTTACCGGGTCGCCGTCTTTGGCGAACGCCATTGACACAACCCAGCCGACGACCGACCGGTTTCGCCCCAGCGGAACTTTGACCCTCATTCCCGGCTCGACGACGTCCAGCAGCCCGTCCGGCACAAGGTACGTATACGGACCGAACGGCGGCTGAGAGAAGACAATCTCAGCAGTCGTTTTCTGACTGACGTCGTCCGCCAGCCAAGGGTCGTCATCGTTATAGAACAGGTTGGTATCCATGGTTAGGGAATAGGAAATGGGGAATAGGGAATAGTAATTCGCCATCGGCTAATTGAAAAACTACTCACTGATCCCTGACCCTCGCATTATACCACATCCAGATTAAAAATCCAGAGCGTTGATTTCGATTTTTAGAGAAGATTCGCTTTTCAAAGAATCTTCTCTACTGACAAGTCGTAAATAATTTTTTCACCGAGAAGAAATTGTGAGTTCCCTTGATAATTAGAGTTCCCTTAATAATTAATTGTCAATTCTTTTATCGCCCCCCTTGTTCTATCTTATAAAATTGTTATAACTATATAATAAAGTAGTATGCGATATAGTGGGTAATATCGCGAAATCATTTTATTCCTTTTAATCACAATAAGGAGTTGCGCCGCAAAGGCGGCGCTGGATAGAATTACATGGCTGACTTGGCTGACTTTAATTTGCGTCATGAAGCGCGTTCTTTGGGTATTCCTCTGCGTCAATTTCAGGCTGCTGCCGAACTGCTTGACCAAGGGTTTACGGTTCCTTTTATTGCTCGTTATCGTAAAGATCAAACAGACGGTTTAGACGTCGCTCAACTTCGAAAGATTCAGCAGCGTCTTACTAAACTCGTTCAGCTTGACGAACGCAAGAAATCCATTCTTCGCACGATTGAATCTCAGGGCGAACTGACAGATCAGATCAAAGAGAAAATCGATTCTGCGGCAACAAGCAAACGTCTGGAAGATCTTTTCCTGCCTTACAGCGGCAAAAAGCCGGCTGCCGTTGTTGACGCTCTCGAAAAGGGACTCAAACCGCTGGCAGACGCGATTCTTTCAGCGCCGCAGGCGGGCGATTTGGAACAAATGGCGGCAGCGTACGTCTCAGAAGAAAAAGGCGTAGCCTCTGTTCAAGACGCACTCGACGGCGCAAAGGCGATTCTGGCTCAACAGTTCAGCGAAAACATCGAACTGCGTCAGTCCATGCGCGACATTCTTCAAAAAACAGGCAAAGTCGTTTCAGCTGCTACTGAAAACGTCTCTATTGAAACAGACCAAAAGGTTGAACAGGAACAACCGGTTTCCGAATCTGACGCAGTCGATACTTCCGAGCCGGCAGTCGAAACGCCTGAAGAAGAAAGCCCCGCTGACGAAAGCGCTCAACCGTCTCAAGACGTCTCTCAGGAAGATTCAGACGCGGCTGAAATTGACGTTGCGTTTGCTCTGGCGCAGGGCGCGCTGGCAGACAAAGATCAGGTCGTTGTCAGCAAAAAGGCTGTCAAGCGTCAGCATAAAGCGGAGATTCACGCTCGCGAAGTTGCCGCCGCCGGCGATTTGAACGCTCTTCAGGAAGAAGCAAACAAGAAAAAGAAGCTGGATAAAAAAGCCCTTCAGGAAGAAAAACTTCAAAAAGCGTACGCCGATTACTTCAAGTTTTCAGAGGATATTCGCCGAATTGCTCCGTACAGAATTCTGACTCTCAATCGAGGTGAACGCGCCAAGGTTTTGAAAGTCAGTCTCTCTTACGACGAACAGGCGGCTCAAAAGTCCGCCCTCCAGCTTTTGGTTTCAGAAAACCATCCCTTTTCAGCGTTTCTTGCTCAATGCGCCAACAGCGCTGTAACAGGCGTCATGACGTCTTTGGAACGAGAAGCCCGCAAAGATTTGACTGAGCGCGCAGAATCTCATGCGGTTGATAACTTTGCCCGCAATCTGTCGACGCTGCTTCTTCAGCGTCCTGTCAGCAAAACCCGCATTTTGGCAGTTGACCCGTGGTTCAAAAGCGGATGCAAAATCGTGGCTTTGGATCAGTTCGGCAACTTCATTGACCGCGCTTTGGCGTTTATTGTTGCAAAGAAATCCAAAACGGAAAACGCCAAACAGATCGTCCTTGACATGGTTAAAAGAAACGGCATCAACGTTATCGCAATTGGCAACGGAAACGTCTGCCGGGAAGCGGAACAGTTCTTCGCCAATCTGATTGCGTCAGAAGAAGCGATGAAAGACGTTTCTTATGTTGTCGTCAACGAAGCCGGCGCCGGCGTCTACGCCAACAGCGCTTTGGGACGCGAAGAATTTCCCGAGCTGGACGCGGCGGCGCGAGGCGCGATTTCTATCGGGCGGCGTCTGTTAAATCCCTTGTCGGAACTGGTTAAAATTGAACCCGCCAATATTGGAATCGGTCCGTATCAGTACGACGTCAAAACGAAGAATCTCAAACAGGCGTTAGAAAACGTTGTCGAGGATTGCGTCAATAACGTTGGAGTCAACCTCAATCAGGCAAACGCCTCTTTGCTGCGTTACGTTTCCGGTTTGAACCCCTTGCTGGCTGAAAGAATTGTCGAATATCGCCGCAAAAACGGACCGTTTAAAAATCGACGTCAGCTGTTGGACGTCCCCGGAATTACAGAGCAGATTTACGCTCAAGCCGCCGGCTTCCTGAAAGTCGAAAAGTCGGACGAACCGCTCGACGCAACCTGGATTCATCCGGAAAGCTACGAAGCCGCCAGGGCGATTCTGTCCAAGGCTGGATTTACGGCGAACGATTTGTTCGACGCGTCCAAGTTGGAACAGATTAAATCGGCGCTTGAATCCGCAGACGTTTCTGCATTGTCACAGGAACTGGGGCTGGGCGAAGCCGCCGTCAAAGAGATTATTGCTCAATTGGCTCAGCCGGGCAAAGACCCGCGAGACGAAATGGCCGCTCCGGTTCTCAAAAAGAAGGTTCTTGAACTGGAAGACCTGGAACCGGGCATGAAACTCAAAGGCTCCGTTTTGAACGTCGTCGATTTTGGGGCGTTTATTGACTTTGGCATGCGGGACAGCGGGCTGGTTCACGTCAGCGAACTGGCGGACAAATACATTCACGACCCGCACGAAGTCGTTGTCGTCGGCGACATTGTAGACGCCTGGGTCGTTAACGTCGACAAAGAAAACCGTCACGTTTCTTTGACGCTCATTGACCCCTCCAAACCGAGAACTCCAGTTTCTCAGCGCGGTTCTCAGCGAAGCAAGCCGGAAAAATCCGGAGAAGGCGAACAGGAAAAACGCCCGTTCAAAAAACCGCGCGGCGAAAAGCGCGAAGGCGCTCCTCGTTCGGAACGTCGGGATTTCCATCCGATCAATTCAGAAAACGCCGGCGAAAAGCGAGAATTCAAAAATCGCAAACGCGACGGCGAAGGGCGTCCGGAACGCCGCGACTCAGATCGCCAGGACCGCGGACCGCGTCGAGACAGAACCAGTCAGCAGCGGGAATTCGTTTCCAAAGCTCCTGTCGAGCCGAAAAAGGATCTTACAGACAAGCAAAAAACCGGCAAAGAACCGATGCGTTCCTTTGGCGATTTGGCGCAGCTGTTCAAGATGGCTCAAAACAACGACGAGAAAAAGTAATTGATTGTCACAACGGCGTTTTGGTCTTTTTGAACTGAAACGCCGTTTTTCTTTTTAATCCGTTCTGCGCATCCTCTCAATCTGTGCAGAACGTTTTTTGTGTATGTCAGAAGAACGCAAATACGAACCGACTCCAAAACAGCGGCTGGAAGCGCAGCGGCGCGGTCAGTTTGCCTATAGCGCCGACCTGGTCAGCGCGGCGGTTTTTCTTTTTGCGCTCATTGCTTTGAGCGTTGCGGGAACCGGGGTTTATAACGCTTTGAAAGAGCAGCTGGTTTCTTCGTTTACGTTTCAGCCGTCTGATTTACAAGTCCCTGACGCCCATTCGCTGCGATTGGGCTGTTGGGCGATTTTAGGTCGCTGGTTTTTTCTGACGCTTCCGTTTTGGGCGCTGACGATAGTTAGCGCGCTGGGAATGCATTTTGCTCAGCGACGGTTTCTCTTTGCTCCTGATCGTGAAATTGTCAGCGGAAATAACGTCAATCCGATTGAAGGATTCAAAAAGATTTTCAGCGCGAGAAATTTTTGGCGAACGGCGCTGTCGGTTGTCAAAACCGGCGTGATTGCGGCGCTGCTTTATCTGTTCTGTCGAGATCAAATTGTATCCATTGTCTCTTTGGCTCAAACTCCAATCCTGGCAGGCGCAGATAAAATGAACGCTCTGATTTGGGGTCTGCTCTGGCGATTGGCAGTCGCGCTGCTGGTTTTGGGAGTTATAGACTACTTCTGGCAGTACTGGACGTTTGAACGCTCCATTCGCATGACGGAACAGCAGATGCGCGACGAGATGAAAAACAACTGACCTATCCGACGTCAGAAATATCCAGAGCTTTTCCGTATCGAATCAGCATGCGGTTGCGTAACGGACGATTCTTTTCAGAGGAAAGCCCTTCGTCTTCTTTGATAAGTTCCTCGGCGGCAAGACGGGTTTCGTTTAAGACGTCTCTGTCCCGATGGAGATCCGCCATATAAAACGGCGGCAAACCGTGCTGCTGCGCGCCAAAGAGATTCCCCGGGCCGCGAAGCCGGAAGTCGATTTCCGCCAGTTCAAAGCCGTCGGTCGTTGCGGTAAACGACTGCAGACGTTCAATCGTCGCCGGGTCGTCCACGTCAGAGAAAATTGTACAGAATCCCGGATGTTTGCCTCGGCTGATTCGACCTCGAAGCTGATGAAGCTGTGACAGACCAAACTGCTGCGCGCTTTCGATTGTCATCAGCGTTGCGTTGGGAACGTCGACGCCGACTTCAATCACCGACGTACACAGCAGAATCTGCGTCTCTCCGGTGCGGAAATTGAGCATCGCCGCTTCTTTCTGCTCGGTCGTCATGCGACCGTGAACAATGCCGATGCGAAACCGCCCCAAAGAACTGCTCGTCAGCTTTTGGTACATGGTCATAATATCGGCAATTTCCGGACTGTCGCTTTGCGGCGGATACGAATCGTCGTTATCGTCCTCTGCAGATTCTATATACGGAACGACGACATACGCTTGA
The DNA here is from genome assembly GCA_017557195.1 of Thermoguttaceae bacterium. Lineage (GTDB taxonomy): Bacteria > Planctomycetota > Planctomycetia > Pirellulales > Thermoguttaceae > RUG11551. Next base: position 10,823 of record JAFZAL010000023.1, read on the forward strand.
CGCCCCTGGTCAATCTTTTGCGCCATGAAATCGTACCAGCGAGCGCGTTTGTCCTCTCCAATGAGATACGTATTGATTTTTTGACGTCCCGGCGGCAAGTCTTTGATTGTTGTAACGTCCAGATCGCCGAAAAGCGACATTGTAACAGTTCGGGGAATGGGCGTTGCCGTCATGACCAGATAATGCGGACTTGCCCCGCCGTCGCGAAGCCGGGCGCGCTGATTGACCCCGAATTTATGCTGTTCGTCTATAATGACAAGCCCCAGCGAATGGAACTCAACGCCGTCCTGAATCAACGCCTGCGTGCCGATAATGATGCTGGATTTCCCGGTGGCGATTCTCTCCAGAGCGTCGCGCTTTTCGGACGCTTTCATTGCCCCGATGAGCAGCTCCGGTTGAACTTTGGCGTCTGCCAGAAGTCGGGAAAAGGTTCGATAATGCTGTCGGGCGAGGACTTCCGTCGGCGCCATCAAAACGGACTGGTATCCGGACGCAGTCGCTAAAAGCATGGCGTAAACCGCCGCCGTCGTTTTGCCGCACCCAACGTCCCCCTGCAGCAGACGGTTCATCGGATGCGTGGACGTCATGTCGTCTCGAATTTGCTTGATTGCCTCGTTCTGCCCGGGGGTGAAATCGTACGGAAACAGACGCCGGATTCGGGAGTCAATCGCCGGGTCTGTTGACATGGCGGGAGCGTTGGTAATCCATTTAGTTTGACGGCGCTTCACGCCCAACGCCAGTTGTAACAAAAGAAATTCCTGAAAGATAAACCGACGCCGCGCCTGGTCGACGTCTTTCATGGATTCTGGAAAATGAATCCGTTTAACCGCGTCATGTAACGGCAACAGCTTCCATCGCGCCAGATAATCGTCGCTGAAAATCTCTTCCAGTTCGTCCGTAAAATTATTGACAATGTACGTCTGGATTTTGCGAAGTCTCCATTGCGTCAGTCCCGCCGTCAAAGAATACATCGGCAGAATTCCCCGCGGCGATTCCTCCTGGTCTTCGTCCAAAACGGAAACGACAGGCTGAGCAATCGACCATTTCCCGCCCTTACATTTCGGCTTGCCGGAAACGCAGACGCGAGAGCCGTCCTGATACTGGTTCAATCGATACGGCTGATTAAACCAGACCAGTTCCAGAAACCGCCCGCTGACGTCTTGAACGTACCCGGTAACAAGCGTCTTCCCGCCGCGAATCATTTTCTTGGACATCATCGACAGCGTCCCGACAACCGTTTGCATGGAATCCTCGACCAGCTTGTCGATTGTCGTCTGATTGGTAAAATCTTCGTAATCGCGGGGGAAATTGAAAAGAACGTCCTGAACCTTCGCCAACCCGAGCCTGTGAAGCTGCTCCAAAGTAGTTGGATCCATCGGGCGAACGGTTTCAATCGGCAGCGGTAAATGTGAAGGCATGTTCAGGAACTTGACGCTTTTTGGGGTCAATGATATACGTTCGTCAGAAGCTCTGACAGTTCAGACTGCTCCGTTACGGAAAGGATTTCTTCGATGACGTTTTCGCAAATGCTGGACGTATTGTTGACTTCCCAGCGGTCGTCCGGCATGACGTACAACTGACCGTCATGGGGAGCGCCGACGTCGTACAGGTACCGCCACGCGCAGGTTTGAACGGCGCGTTGGTCGTCTTCCTCAGACAGCAATCGGGAACGCCCGGCTGGAAAGGCGAACGATTCCGGATTCGCCGCCAATGTTTCCAGCAAACCTGACCAGTCCGCCGGCGTGATAAGCGCTTGAGTTCTCCTCGGTCCAAACAGGGGCTGCGGAGCGCGAATCAACCCAGTCAGTCGGGCGAACTCGGTATGAAACGTCGGATAATTCATTCCGACTTCACCATGTTCTCCCAAGCCAATTCCTCGGGTCGAAAACAGAGCCAACGCCGTTTTATCCCATAAACCAGTCTGTTTCAGGTCGGTTGTCAACAGGGAAAGACAGTCGTCCAAAACGTTCACTTGCCCGGCATACGTCTGCGCCAATTGCAGTTTGACGTCGTCGGGAACAGACGTTTGCTCGTCGGAATCGCTCTGCGCCGCGGACTGCAGTATCGGAATTGTAACAGTCGGTTCTGCAGCGTTACCGTCGTTTTGTTCCGGACTGACCGGCAATGCGTCTGGAACAAGTGCGCTGTCCAACGGCGGCAAATCTCCTTCGGCTGCATATTGACTGCGATACGAATCGGGCGCGTCCCAAAGACGCCCCATCGACCCGATATGCGCCCAGCAGAAGAAAGGCTTGTCCGATTTCGACAGTTCCTGAATCAAATCCGCCAGCGACGCAAACGTTTCAAAAAGCCGAGTCTGTTCCAACTCTTGAGCCAACTCCGGGCTTGTTTCTTCGCCCAGCGACGATTCGATTATCTGGAATCCGTTTGACGCGCGATGTTCCAACACGTCCTCCGTATCGGAAAACAGCGCGGTCTTGAATCCCATCTGTTCAATCCGCTGAGCAAACGTCTGGTCTTTCCCACCCCAGATTATATCATAGATTGCCGAGAGTTTCAAGCGGTCGGTAAAGAAACGGTCAAAAACAACGCCTTGAGCCGCCAGCGCGTCCAGTTCCGGCGTTTCTATCCACGTACAGCCGCCGAACCCGGTAAAACCAGCGTGAAATCCGTCAAGAGCAAGAACGAGCGCATTCATAGGGAATAAAAATAGCGAGCTTCTGGCTAAGAGCTAATAGTCAGAAGCGGATAACTCATTTAGCTGGAATAATCAAAACGATTCCAATTGGAACGACGTTTTGGTTGGCAAGGGAATCTTTATTGAGTTTGTAAATCTCTTCCCATCTGTTGGCGTCATGAAGGTATTGTTCTGCCAGTTTTTTTAAGCAGTCTCCATTGACGGTAATATGCCTTCTGTATCCAAGTTTGAGAAACTCTTCTTCAGAAATGTTGTCTGGATTGACGGGTAACGAGGGTTTCACGTCGTCGCCTGACAACGTCGGCGTTTCTGGAATGTTGCATGATATCGTCGACGTGCCAGGATAATCTCTCTCCATCGCATCTGGCTTTTCCGCCGGCGTCATGCTAACAGAATAACGCACAGGTCCTGATTTCTGACCGTTGTTTCTGGATGGATAACGGCCAAACGTTGACGGATTGAGCGTAAAGTCGCGCGGAAACGATTCCAGCGTTCCTTTGACAGGAGCGGCAGCTTCGTCAAAGCTCAGTGGCGACGGGGCAGCATAATTTTGCGAAAATTCCTTGATTAACACAGACGCCGTCAAACCAATTCCCAACACAAACAGCGCGATGAGAAATCGGCTATAGATGGAAATCGGACAATTGTTATTGCTTGAAGCAACCGAAAAATATGGGCGAATATAAAAAAACGACATAGCTTTGAATCCCTTTAGTTCTGTCGGTTTGAGTATAATTGTTTGGGATGGAATAATCGGTTTCAACGATAATTCTATTGCCTTTGACAAGATAACTATAGGTCAGCTTTTTTTAACGATTGGAAAAACTTTAAGTATTTTTTAAAAGAATCCGGGATATTTCTGTTAAAATATTACGGTTGTATGGAACAGAGAAAATTCGGTTTGAACCCGGTTTGACCTGCAGTTTATAAAAACAGAGGAGCGAACGCCCGGGCTCGCTCCTCTTGATTACATCTTTACTGAAAACGTCTGAATTTAGTTGGCGTCTTCAACAGCGGGAGTTTCCTCGATCGGAGCAGCTTCATCGATTGGAGCGGCTTCCTCAGCTGGCGCAGTTGGTTCTTCTACTGCGGGAGCTTCCTCAATCGGAGCGGCTTCATCAATCGGAGCAACATCTTCGATCGGGGTCGCTTCAACAGCAGGAGTATCTTCCGTCGCAGCAGATTCTTCTACAACAGGAGCGGTTTCCTGGGGAGCGCTGTCGGTCGCCGTTGCAGCCGGTTTGTTGAGCATAGCTTTAATCGGCTTGACAACGCTGCCGTTAACCTTGATAACAGTAGCAACTACGGTAAATCCCAAAGCGATAATCAGGATTGCGTTAAACGCCCAGCGTTTCCAGCCCTTGCCAACAGCGTCGCCGATGTAGCTGCGTTTGTTGTTCATAATTACGAAAATCAGATACGCAATCGGAAGCATGGTCAGGCAGACGGCAGACGCCATAATCGGCAGCCAGAACGGCAGGTTGACCAAAACGCCGAACATACCAATCGCCGGAACCAGCGCGAAGAGTCGGAATCGCCATTTGGTGTATTCCAAACCGAACATTTCGCAAATCGTGAACCCGCAAACAACCATGTGCGTCGAAACAGCGCCGCAAGTCATGCCGAACAGACCGAGGTCAAAAATAACGCGTCCAGTCGGACCGAGGATGTCAACCAGGGCTTTCGACGCAGTCAGCGGCTGCATGGATGAAACGTTAGCCGGGTCAACTGTAACGCCGCCGACGGTCATAGCCAAAATAATCAAAGACGTTACCAGCGTAAAGGGCAAAAACATCGTCATGCCCAAGTCCCATTTAGCCAACGTTTTGTGAGCCGGTCCCCAGCCTTTTGCCAACTGAGAGTACGGATACAGGAACGTCATGTTGATTCCAACCGCCGCGCCGAGCATGCCCAAAACCATCGTCAGACTGTTAGGATCAAAAGAGCCGTTTGGACATAAAACGTCTTTGGCGTAATAGCCTGTAAATCCGCGGAATACTTCCAGCCAGTCGAGTTTGGCGAAGTTGCAGCAAACGACAATGCCAAAGGAGATAATTACCAACGCGATTGTACATTGCAAGAACCGTTCGTACAGCTTAACGCCTTTGGCGGAAGAACCGTAACTCCAAACGGTAAAGATGTTAATGCACAGTACTGTAATGCCCGTTACCAAACCGACAATGTACCACAGAGGCGTGTAGTTATGAACTTCCTTGCCGGCGCTGTCGAGAACAGCCTGTCCGTTTTCCATTAAAACCGGGGCAAGCTGCGTGTTGGTTGTGAACTCGTAGAGGTCTCGAATCGCGCCAGAGCAAAGAGCGTACTGGGGAAAATGCCAGATAATCGACGCCATAATCGTTCCCAACGCCCAGAGAAAGACGAGGATTTTACTCGTTTCTCTTCCAAACGCTTTGTAGGGACGTTCCTGCTTTGTCAAAACGACGTTGGAAAGCGCCGCCAACATGCAGACGCCAAAGAACATCGCCAGCGGCTGAACCCAGAGCAGTTTGTATCCGAACGCGGCGCCGGCGGCAACGCTGGCGGCGGCGGAGCCCGCGCCCAACGTCATGGCGGATTGAAGCAAGCCAGGTCCGCACCGTTTAATATATCCCATCGTTTTGGGAATCAACGGTTTGCTCTGCAACTCTTCCAATTGTTGTACATCTTGCTGTAATTTTTCCGGATCCCATTTAGGGGTCATCGGAAGCCCTTGGTCAGCCATGGTAAAATCTCCTTTAGGATTAGGGAAAGAAGCTTAAGAACGAAAAAAACTACGCAAGTAATAATTCTCATTCTTCAACTGATATTAAATACTAATTCTTAATTTTTAGAATAACAGAAAGAATTCTTTTTTGCAATAGGAGAAAAAAGAAAATCAGGGATTTAAAATAAAAAAACCGCTTGACTTTTTCAAACGGTTTAAAGTGCCGAAGAGAGAACTCGAATCTCCACGGGATGTTACTCCCACTAGGACCTGAACCTAGCGCGTCTGCCAATTCCGCCACTTCGGCATA
>JAFZAL010000209.1 GCA_017557195.1 Thermoguttaceae bacterium
CTTTGCATTTCCGATATATTCTTTCAAATGGGACATCAAAGACGCCCCGCATTCCGCGACGCTGGCGGCAGGCTCGGACGCCTTTTTCATGGCGTTTTCGATGCCGAAAAACTCGCCTTTCTCGTTGACGGCGTCGGTCAGCCCGTCTGTATAGAAGAACAGCGTTTCACCCGGCTCGATTTTGCGTTCCAACGCGCTGTAGGGGATTCCCTCTGAAATTCCCAGCGGCAAACCGCCGCCGAGCTGAATCAGTTCGGTTGTGCCGTCCGCCTTGCGGGAAATGGGCGGATTATGCCCTGCGTTGACGATTGTAACAGTATTGTTTTTCGAGTCGAGCAGGACCAGAACCAGCGTGATAAACTTCCCGTCGAGGTCTTTGCTGCATACGATTTTGTTCAGCAGCGACACCGCCTCAATCGGGTCGTGAACCGTCATGAGCGAAAACCGAACGTCGGCGCACAGTTTCGCCATCAACAGAGACGCTGTTACACCCTTTCCGGAAACGTCCGCCTGAATAATCGCCGTCGTGCCGTCCGGAAGCGGGAAGTAGTCGTAGTAATCCCCGCCCAAATGCCGCGCTGGCAAATAGACGTCGAAGAAACTGTACCCTTCAACGTCCGGGGCTTTCTCCGGCAACAGACATTTCTGAATCCGGTGCGCCATTTTGAGTTCTTCGTCCAGCGCGACTTCTTTCATCGCCAAGACGTGAAGCTGAGCGTTTCTGACGTACAAAGCCGCCTGAACCGCAACCGACGCCAGCAGCTCCAAATCCTCCGGCTTAAACCGTTTACCCATCTCATCGGAATCGAGCTTGATCGCGCCCAGCGCGTTCCCGTCAGCGTCAATTAACGGAGCGCACATCATCGACCGGGTTGACATGTTGACAACGCTTTGAGCGTGATTGAACCGCTCGTCGTTGAGAACGTCTGCGGAAAGAGCCGCCGTTTTGCCATTGATTACATTGCTGAAAACCGTTCGGGAAATGCGAATCGGCGCCGCCGTCGGATGCCGGTGCTTGACCGCCATCGGAATAAGCGTGTCAGACGATTCTCCCAGAAGCACAATCAAGCCGTCTTCCGCGTTGGGAAAAATAACAAACAGACTGTCGAGAATCTTTTCCATAACCTCGTCGAGGTCAAGATTCTGTCCCAGATTTTTCATCAGCTGCAAAATCGCCCGGAGCTTGGTTGCAGCATGAATTCCAGATCGTGTCGACGTTCCTTCAAACGGAGAAACGCTTATCGACGACAGAACAGAGGACTTGTCGTCGTCGACTTCTTCCAGCTGATTGAACGTCTCGAACAGCTTTTGACTGCGCGACTTTTCCTGCTTTTCGTCGCCGTGACGCTGCGTTGTATGAGCCTGATCCAGCTTAAAGTGCAGTTCCTCCTGTTTCTCAACTTCAGATGCGTCCATGCCGAACTGACCGTCCATTCTAAACGACGATTCTATGTTCATTTCCGGAGCGGAGTCGATAATCTTCACCGATTCCGCCTGCGCCTGCGAGGACGTTCCGGTATGAAACGTCATGACGATGTCGCACAGCTGAACCTGATCGCCGTCATGTAATTCTACCGGAGCAGTCAAGCGGACGTCGTTGACGGACGTGCCGTTGCGGCTGTTGAGATCTTCCAGCATCGCCCGACCGTCGCTCAGATAAAACCGGGCGTGACGCCGGCTGACTGACGGGACGTCCAGCATGACGCTGCATTCGGTTGACCGACCGATTATTTCTGACTTGCCGGACAGGGGAAGAATCGCCCCCGGCGTCGGACCTTTGACTATTGTAAAATATGACATTGTTAGTTGCGAGTTACGAGTTGCGAGTTGCGAGAAATGTCGTGTATCGCTTTGCGCTAATTACTAATTACTCATTACTAATTACTAATTCACTCCAGCCCCAGCATCATAACGTTGATGCCGGAACCGATTCCAAGTAGCGCGACGCGGTCGCCGGGAGCGACAACGCCTTGCTCAAATCCAATCGACGCCGTCGTGGGCGCGGCGGTGGATCCCGTGTTGCCCAAATACTGCATCGTCGTAAAATCAATTTCCGGGTTCAAGCCGATCGTGTCGAACAGCAGCTTTGTATGCGCCTTTCCGACCTGATGGCAGAACGTCCGGGATATATCCTCTTTTTTCCAGCCCACCTCGTTGAGAAACAGGGGGAAACATTTCGCCGCCGCGGCTACGCCCTGTTCCAGCAGCTTGACAGAATCCGTATGCATCATGTCGCCTTCAAGGGACGTCTCGTCCGACTGGCACAGCTTGCTTCCAGACGAATCCGTGTAACAGGCGCCGCCCAGCAGACGCCGTCCGGACTTGCTGATGGAATCGTGAGTCAGGACAACCGCCGCCGACCCCGACCCGATTGTCAGCGAAGCGAAGAGGTTCTTGCAGCTCTGACGGGTGAGCGTCATGTCCGTATTGAATCGTTTAATCGTCGTTTCCATCAGCGACCGGCTGTTTTCCGTGCCAACGACGACGCCGGCTTTAATCTGTCCCAGTTCGATCATGTTCGCCAGGAGAAACATGCCGTCTAAAATTCCCAAGCAGGCGTTGGAGACGTCAAAAATCAGGCAACTGGACGGCATCTGAGCGCGGAAATGCGTGCCCGCCGCCGTCGCCGGTTCCATGAAATCCCGGCAGACCGACGCATGAATCAGCGCGCCGAACAGGCTCTTGTCGATGCCGGACTGTTCAATCGCCTTGGAAACGGTTTGGGCGCTGACTTCGCCGATGCCGGAACCTTCGCGCCAAAGCCGACGCTCGGCAATGCCGGTCATCAATTCCAGCCGACCCGCCGGCAGCCGCAGACGTTCGTACGCCGGCGCCAGACGCTGTTCTATCTCGTCTGACGTTACAACTTCCGGCGGCAGGATATGCGTAAAACACTCTACGCAAACGTGGGAGTATCGCATGTGGGAAATTGGGGAAAAAGGGATGTTAGATTAGGCAGTAGGCAGTAGGCAGTAGGCAGTAGTTTAAATTACTATTCCCTGCTCCCAATTCCCTACTCCCTATATTATACACAAAATCGTATTTTATAAAAGACCTGTTTTACCAGAGTACGAGTAAAGAAACAACGCCCCAAGGAACGTTCCTTTTCGCAGCCAACAACGCTTCCGGTTTGCGGACGAAGTCCGCCGAAGTATTTTAAGCCGCAAAGAACGCAAAGATCGCATAGATTTTAAAACTTCGCGAACATTCTCCGCTCCTCCGCGTCTCCGCGTGAGATTATTTCCGGGGGCTTACGCACCCCGGCTCGCCAGCGCGACGCGTCAACTCCTCACTCCTCACTCATAATTCCTAACTAACTCTGCCCCCTTGCTTTGTTTATCAAGGGAGGTATAATAAACGCCATGGAAGAGAACTCGCCTTTACTGTCGGATCCGACGCCGTGGCAGCGATTTCGTCGAAATCGGGTTGCAATGGGGTCTTTGTATACGATAATCGCCATCTGCGTTTTGGCGTTTATTACGCCGGCTCTGCCACTGCAGGCGCCGCGGATGATTCAAACGGAAAACCAGTTTCAGGGACCGAAGTTCTATCCGCTGTTCGTCGAGACGATTAAACTGCCCGGCGACGAAGGCGTCGACCCGAACGCCGACCCGCTGCAAGTCGGGTTCGGTCAGCTGGGACCGGTCGCCAGAAAGATGCTGGAGTTCCGCGTCGCGGTCTTCGGCCGCTGGTCGATTAACAGCGTCTGCGGGACGGACGCCCTCGGGCGGGATCTGTTCAGCCGAATTTTCTGGGGCGCGCGCGTGTCGCTCATTGTCGCGCTGGTGGCGACGGCGGTCTCGCTGATTATCGGCGTCTCTTACGGGACGTTTTCCGGCTACGTCGGCGGGCAGGTCGACAACCTCATGATGAGATTCGTTGACGTCCTGTACTCCATACCGTTTATTTTCATCGTGATTTTTATCGTTACCATTCTCGGCGCGGAACAGAACCGGGACTGGCTGGAATCGCATGGAATCAACCGAATCACGATTTTTTATCTTGTAACCGGGGCGATTTACTGGCTGACCATGGCGCGAGTCGTGCGCGGTCAAACCCTGTCGCTGAAAAACGAGCCGTTTGTCGAAGCGGCGCGAAGTCTGGGCGCCGGAACGTGGCGAATTCTCACCGTTCACCTCATTCCCAACCTGACAAGCGTCATTATCGTTTATTTGACGCTGACCATTCCCCGCGTTATTTTGTTTGAAGCGTTCCTGTCGTTTCTCGGCTTGGGCGTAGAACAGCCGGACGTCTCCTGGGGTCTGCTGGCGCGCGACGGCGTCAACGCAGTCAACTCCGTGAAAATATACTGGTGGCTTGTCGTTTACCCGTCGATGGCTCTCGGCTTGACGCTTTTCGCGCTCAACTTCCTCGGCGACGGACTCCGCGACGCCTTCGACCCGAAGCTGAAGAATAATTAGGCAGTAGGCAAGAGGCAGTAGGCAGTAGGCAAGAGTAAGATTTTCAAACAACCAACGGGAGCGATGATAATACGTCTCCGGGGCGCGGACATTGTCCGCGATTAAATGGCGGGTAATACCCGCCCCCCGTAAACGTTTCCGAGCAGCGCTTAGCGAACTCCTCACTCCTCACTCCTAACTCACACAACGCCATGAAGAAACCCATCAACTTCCTTATCGCCCTCACCCTTCTGAGCTTTTCTCTGGTTCTGGCAGACGACGCCGTTGTCATGCCTCAATGCGGCGTTTGCGCCCATCGCGGCGACAAACAGTTTTATCCGGAAAACACCGTTCCTGCGTTCAAGTCCGCTGTGGAAAAGGGCGCGCAAATGGTAGAGTTTGACGTCAAGCTGACCAAAGACGGCAAAATGGTTATCATGCACGACCCGACCGTAGACAGAACGACCAACGGGACAGGCGCCGTCGCTGACTTGACGTTTGAAGAAATCCGGAATCTGGACGCCGGCGTCAAGTTCGACCCGAAATTCGCCGGAACGAAAGTCCCGACGCTGGAAGAATCGCTCGACTGCCTGCCGAGAAACATCTGGATTAACGTCCATTGCGCGTCCAACGCCGTCGTACCCGCCGCCAAACTCATAGCGGAAAAAGGCAGACTTCATCAGGCGTTTCTGGCAACGTCGCTCAAGGCGGGGCAGCAGGCGCGAGAAGCCGTCCCGGGCATTCAGATTTGCAACATGTCCCGATACCCGGACGTGTCCCGATACGCTCGAGAGACGATTGAAAACAAATGCCAGTTCATTCAGCTGACAATCCCCTGCTCCGCCGAGGACGCCAAAGCCATGCACGACGCCGGGGTGAAAATCAACTACTTCTACGCCAACACGCCGGAAGCGTTCAAAAAACAGCGCGCCGACGGCGTCGACTTCCCCCTGACAGACAAACTCGACACGATGTTGGAACTGTTCAGAAACGAGAAGTAAACCGACGAAAAAACAAGCTCTTTGCTTTGGGGACGCCACAAATTTTCCTTGCGAAGATAGAAAAGCTGAGAAACGGGACTGCGTCTCGAAGAGACGGCATTTCTATAACCGTCGACTTTAGTCTACGGACGGCGAAACCTATGCCGTACCCTTATCGAGTCAGTCCTTTTTTCCCTCCCTCACACCTGGCGTGAGGGAGGGAAAAAAGGGTATTTGTCGATTTCTTGATTTTGTTGTCGTCTCCTTCCCGGTGGTTGTGCGTTGCCGCACGGGCAGAAGTATAAGGTTATGCCTCCGAAAAAACTGCTTTTGCCGCTAACCACGTCCATTCAGGAACCGACCTTGTCGGCCGCCGGTTATAGAGATGTCGTCCCAGTCGGGACTTTAGCGGACTAACGTCCGCTGTCGCTATCGCGACTTCTCGTCTCTCATTCAGACAAATCTTTTAAACGCCGGAAATTTTTGCGAGCGCCTAATTTGATATAATTTATACTATTGACATTTTGTTACTATAAATTATAATTAAATTGTAATTAAAATGTATTCTTAGGATTTTTACCAAATGGTAAGAATCAGAAACGAATGCTTGAAATAATAAGGGGTGGATTATGAAAAAATGTTTGCGTGTAATAGCAGTTCTTGCAATCGTAATTATAATCGCTTTGATTATAATTCAGAGTTGCACATCGTCTGCAAGCGTACCTGTTGAGTATGTTAAAACGCCCGGCGCTACGGCGGCTTTTGTCTATACTGCTGGGGTCGATCCTGAATGCAAAGTTCTAAATCCTGAAACTCGCGAATTGGAGCCGTTTGTCAATACTGGAGACGCTCCGTATCCAATTCGTCATTCCGTAGAAATCTTTCCCAAAGAAATCTACTACGGCGATACGATATACGTAGTTTCAGCAGACGAAAATGTTTCCAGCGAAACTTTAAAATCAATTCAGGATGAAAGCAGAAATCACATTGCCATAAATTATTGTAAACTGATTTCTATCCCAGAAAACATAGAAGCATACGATTGGCTGCCGGAATATCAAACGACAGCTCGTAAAAAGCTTCGTACGTTCTATCGAGATTTGGCGCCGGGCGAGAAATGGCTTCAAAACCGTTATTTTATTGAATTTCCCCCCTTGGAAGATAAAGAAAAACCGTATTGGAAAGAACTGGAAAAAAGCATTCCACCAACAGGAGTCCGCATTCCTCTGCGCATTACAACAGGATTCGATTATATACAGCATAAAGGAGAGGGAATTATTGTAATAACAGACGTCGAGATTCTTGTCAAACCGCGCCCAGCGTCAGAAATGGCGCTGTTGGATAAATGGTATAACAATACGCCGGAAAAAACTTTTCCTAAAGTTGCAGGGGATCGTAAAGATCCGCATGAGACGGACTTGCGGGCAAGCTGGGCAAGCAGAATTAAGATTGGCTGGTTTAGTTACGATCCGTGGCTGTTTGTACGGCTGGGCAATCGAAAACCTTGCGATCCCAATAACCCCACAACTCTTGACGGCTGGCGGAAACTGGAAGCGTCTTTGACGCCTTCAACGATGCGCGACGAGGTTCGACTGGTTCGATTGCAGCTGGAATATTACTGCGCGGAACCGGGTGTTAAATCCGACCTCGCAAAACAGGAATTGGATCAATGGCTAAAGAGTCTCCCAACTCCCCAGCAGGCGGTGTACCTGTCGTTTCTTAAAAGCAAACAAAGTTCTTTTAAAGATCGCGCTCCCCTCCTCGCTAAAAAGAACGCAGAGCTTATTGGCTTTTTATCTCGATAAAGAGCGTTTTGTGTTGACACGAGTTTTTTAGATGTCAACTTTTACCCACAGATTTTGTTAGAGAACCGATTTTTTAACACGAAAAACACAAAATAAGCGAAATTCACGAAAATTTTCGAATAAATAAACCTTTCGTCTGTTTCGTTCTTTTCGTGTATTTCGTGTTTAAAAAATTATTTGGATTCTCGCAACTTGTTCGCCTTGCGGCGAAAGCGTAACTGCGCTCCCGCTGGTCGCTCCGTTACCGCCTTTCAAGTTTTGCTAACTTCTCCGCCAATTGTCCGAAATGCTCCAACTGAATGTACTGGTACTTTTCGGAAATTTCCGGGTCGACGGCTTCGTGTTCCCACGTGTAATGGTGCGGAATATATACGCCTGTTCCGCCCAGCTCGATTACCGGGAGGACGTCTGACTTGAGCGAGTTGCCGACCATAATAAAGTCCTCCGGGACGACGCGAAGCAGGTCGATCAGCCGTCGATAATCGTCCACGCGTTTGTTCGACATGACGTGCATGAACTCCACGTACGGCTTTAGCCCTGACCGTTCCAGCTTCTGTTCCTGTTCCAGCAGTTCCCCCTTGGTCGCGACAATAAGCCGATACTGCTGAGCCAGAATTGGAACCGTTTCCTCAACGCCACGGAGCAGATGAACCGGATGTCGTAAAATATCGCGTCCTAAATCGTGTATCTTTAAGACAACGCTCGACGGCAAGCGCCCGTCTGTCAGGTCAATCGCCAGTTCAACCATCGACAGGACAAACGACTTCGTCCCGTACCCGTACAGCGGCACGTTTTGCGACTCTTTCGCAAACAGCTTCGACTCCACCTCCGACGCGGAAACGTAGTCCTTGAGCAGTTCGCACAGCCCGGATTGCGCCTTGAGAAAAAAGTCGATGTTTTCCCAAAGGGTGTCGTCAGCGTCGAGGGCGAGGGTCTTCATGGTGGGTCGGTGGTTGTGTGGTTAGGAGTGCATAGTGCCTAGTGCATAGTGCGTAGTGCCTAGTGCATAGTGAGGGGAGCGCTTGCGTCCTAAGCACTAAGCACTAGGTACTAAGCACTAATTCCCTACTGCCTACTCCCTGCTCGCCTCATTGCTTCGCAGATCTGCAGGTGGGTTTCCAGGGGGATCGCTTCCGCTCGGGCGGTTCCGTCCAAGCCGAGTTGAGCCATAATCGCGTCGACGTCGGATTTACTGACGCGGTCTTTGTATGCGGCAATCAGCTCGCCTCTGAGGAACTTGCGGCGGTGCAGGAACAGGGCTTTGGCGTACTGATGGAAAAACTCGAGGTCCGGGATGGCGCTGCGCTTTTCGGGATTGGTCTGCATGTGAACAATCGCAGAGTACACTTTCGGCCTCGGCCAGAACACGGACGGCGGGATAACGCGGGTCATTTCGACGTCGCACTGCGCCTGCATCCACAGCGACAAGGCGCAAAAGTCTTTGCTGCCCGGCGCGGCGATAATGCGGTCGCCCATCTCCTTTTGAATCGTAACGGTCATGGAATACGGCTCTCCGCAGGACAGCGCGCCCGGCCGCATGAGATTGGAAATAATCGGGGTGGCGACAGCGTACGGCAGGTTCGCCGCCAGTTTGAGCCGACAGCCGGGGTTGTCCGCCATCGCCTTGTCAATCGCCTCTAAAACAACCGGATTGAGCGCGTTTTTGTTTTTGAGAATATCGACGTTGAGCTGCTCGATGTTCTCCAGATCGCCCAGGTCTTCCTGCGACAGGGCAAAGAGCTTCTCGTCCAGTTCAACGGTAATGAGCTTTCGGCACAGCGGCGCCATCTGAACGCTCATCGACCCGGTTCCCGTCCCGACTTCCAAAACAATGTCGTTCTCGTCCAGCGCCGCCCGACGAATCAGCAGACGCTGAATATTGAGGTCAATGAGAAAGTTCTGCCCGAGCTGATGGACGGGAGAAATCCCCACTTCCTTGAATCGTCGGAGCAAAAAAGCGAGCGTCTGGTTTGAACTGCTGCCAGAGTCGCGAGGCGGTTTTTGAGGCGAAAAATGAGGAGGCATATTGGTTATGTTGGGGTTAGTGTCTAGTGCGTATTGCATAGTGCCTAGTGCGTAGCGCCTAGTGCATAGTGCGTAGTGCATAGTGCATAGTGCATAGTGAGGGGAGCGCTTGCGTCCTAAGCGCTAAGCACTAAGCACTAGGTTACTTCCAATTATAACGATTGTTCCGATTTCAACAAGGACGGGGGAAGATTATTCCTTTTGACTCTCATAATCGGAACAGACCGTCAAATCGGCATGAGCGGCGTATCCGTCTTTTATTGGGGCGCGATAATAAAAGCGTTATTTTTTGTCCGATAGCTTTGATTGTCAACCGCGTTGTAAAGGAGAATTATATGAATCAATGCAGCAGCGTCCGTTTGGACACGCTAGCGGAACTGACAGACTTTGTAAATACCAAACTTTGCGAACAGAATCTCCTCAAACTTGGCGCCTTTCCGTTGACCGAACGGGTTTTACGGCGCCGCGGCAAACCGTGCGCGATGAGTTTTTGTCTGCACGGTCCCAGAATGGTGAAATTCATGGCTATCTGGGAAGCGAATTCCAATCGCATATTGTTTTACAATCCGTCTGGAGAATGTATGGACGTCGCCGTCCTGATCAGTTCGCCAGTTGATGAATTTATAGAACGTTTCAGCGCTCAAGACGTTGAAGCGTAACCCGTTTCGGAAACCAAACCAAACAGAAATTTTTTTATTATCAGGAGGAACTCTGATGCTTGTTTTGTCAAGAAAAGAATCAGAAACAATTTGTCTGGGAGACGACATTAAAATCACCGTTGTCCGGGTCAATAAAGATCGCGTCCGCATCGGCATCGACGCTCCCGCCGACGTCCACGTCCTTCGCGGCGAACTGGCCAACAAGGAATTCGAAATCGAAACCACGCCGTTCACCCGCCGAGAAGCCGGCTGATATTTTCAGGCGATTTAACGATTAACCCCAAAGAGATTGACAAACTCGATTTGTCAATCTCTTTTTTATTTATCCGGCGGGCTGACGTCTGTAGTAGTTTCCCCAATCTTCAACAATCGGTTTCCAGCCGTGCTGTTCCAGTTTGGTCAGGAACTCGTTAAAGCTGTCGGCAATCTTGATTACGAAGATATCGTCTCTCTTAAAGCCCAGCAAGCTGCGCCAATGCCACCACGGGAGATTCTCTTTAAATGGCCACAAATATTCGTATCGATAAATACCGCCGTTGTTTGCGTTATAAACCAGAAATCCTTCATCGTCTCCGCATTCCAAGCCGCCGGTTCCATGACCAAAAATGTAACAGTTCTCGACAGGAAAGCCTAACCTGTCTTCACGAAGCGGCTTAAACGGAAATCGAATATTGAAATCGCCGCGCTCGTATACGAC
>JAFZAL010000210.1 GCA_017557195.1 Thermoguttaceae bacterium
AAAAACATGTTATCAGGTTACTATTTCGTCTAAAAACCTTCTTGGAATCGCTGTATTTCTATATATTATAAGAAATTAATATAAATATACATAAAATTTCAAAAACTTATGTATAACAGTAAGGGTTGAAACCGCCGGTTACAAAGAGTTTCGTCCCTGTCGGGACTATTCAAGCGATCAACGGGAGCGATTATTGGTAGGCGCGCGGGAGCGCGGATCGGCTCCCCCGCCATCGGGGGCGCCGCCTCCCCCTTCACTTTTTTTTACAAAAGAGTAGAATACCGTTATATTTAAATCAGTAAGTTTTTAGCGGTTTGGAGAAAACGTATCTCCTGCCGCAGCTTGCAATATTGCTAACCCATTATTTTTGAAGGATTTATTATGCCTAGTTGCGTATTAGCCTATTCCGGCGGATTGGACACCTCCGTTTTGGTTGGGTGGTTGATCGAAGAAGGTTATGAAGTTCACGCTGTCTACGTTGATTTGGGACAGCCGTGCGAAGACCGTCAGGCGTTGATTGACAAAGCGTTGAAAATCGGAGCGAAAACCGCTCGCGTTGTCGACGTCAAAGAAGAATGCGCTCGCGATTTTGCCGTTCCGATGATTCAATGGCAGGCGAAATACGAAGGCATTTATCTGCTCGGAACGTCCATCGCCCGACCGATTATTTCCAAAAAATGTCTGGAAGTTGCGAAGGAAGTTGGCGCGACTGTTTTCGTTCACGGCGCGACCGGAAAAGGCAACGACCAGTGCCGATTCCAACTGGCGGCGGAAGCCCTCGACCCGACCGTTAAGATCATGGCTCCGTGGAGAATGGAAAAGTTCCGCAACCGGTTCCCCGGCCGTTCGGAAATGATCGCCTTCTGCGAAGAACGCAACATTCCGGTCAAGGCGTCCAAGTCCAAGCCGTATTCCAGCGACGAAAACTGCTTCCATATTTCTTACGAAGCCGGCAAGCTGGAAGACCTGTCGATCAACGGCGTTGAGCTGGTTGACTTCGGCATGGGCGTTTCCCCGCAGGAAGCCCCGGACAAGGTCGAGAACATCGTCATCGGGTTCGAGGCGGGCGTTCCGGTGTCTCTCAACGGCGAAAAGCTGACGCCCTACGAGATGATTCATCACCTCAACATTATCGGCGGACGCAACGGCATCGGACGCATCGACATGATTGAAAACCGCTTTGTCGGCATGAAGTCCCGCGGCGTTTACGAGTCCCCCGGCATGACGATTCTCTACGACGCTCACCGTCAGATGGAATCGCTGTGCGTTGACCGCGACCTGACGCACCTGCGCGATCGCCTCGCTCCGGAAGTGGCGGAAATGATTTACTACGGATTCTGGTATCACGCCAAGATGGACGCTCTGCTGGCGTTTATCAAGGACATGCAGAAACACGTAACGGGAGAAGTTGGCTTGCAGCTCTACAAGGGCAACATCATGATCAACAGCCGCAAGAGCCCGTTCAGCCTGTACGACGAAGGCATCGCCACGATGGAAGGTTCAGACGCCTACAACCAGACGGACGCCGAAGGCTTTATCCGCATCATGGGCTTGCCCGGCCGCGTTCAGGCGAAGGTTACGCCGAGAATCTAAGGCTGTTGTCAGTTTGAAGTATTGACAATTTCAGAACGTCAAAGATAATATGGAACAACCGGGAGCGTCAATTCCCGGTTGTTTTTGTTATAATGTCTCTTTAACCGTAACGACGTAAAAAACAGCGTCTTTTTTAATCGATAGCGGCTTCCAGATTCTTTTTTTTGTGGTACAATCGTATTTATGAATATGACAAAACAGAAATCCGAGTTGAGAAAAGAATATCTGCGCCGACGTCGGGAACTGGGCGAAAGCGCCAGAACGGAAAAGAGCGCCCGAATCGTTGAGCGCGTTGAACAAGACCCGGACTGGCGCGCGGCAAAGGTCGTCTGCGTTTACGTCTGGTTCAAAGACGAAGTGCAGACGGACGCTCTGATTCAATCTGCCTGGCAGGACGGCAAAACCGTTTGCGTCCCGCGGTGCGGCAAAGACGGCGAGGACAAAATTGTTCTGCATGAAATTCGCTCTTTTGACGACTTGGCGCCCGGCGCGTACGGGATTCGAGAGCCGATTCCAGACTCAACGCGCGTCGTTGCAATTTCAGACGTCGATGCGTTTATCGTTCCAGGCGTGGCGTTCGACCGACAGGGAGACCGACTCGGCTGGGGCGGCGGATTCTACGACTGGACTCTCAGCCGCGCTAAAGGAGCGAAAAAAATCGCCCTGGCGTTTTCCTGCCAGATTGTCGACGCTCTGCCAACAGAACAGCAAGACATAAAAATGGATAAAGTCGTCTGCGAGGAATAACTCGGAAAATAATTTCTGTCCCGGTCGTTGACAAAATAGTCAATCAGGATTATAATAGTTAATAAACTGTGAATGCGGCGCGTGATAATCAGCAGCGCTGCGACTTGCCCCTAAAATTCCCCCCGAAACGTCTTTTACCCAAATAGCATGGCGCCGCGCAAATGGTATATTCAGTATAACGACTCCGTACTAGGACCTTTCACATCGTCCCAGTTGCGGCGCATGGCAGAACGTTCACAGATAACGCCGGACGTTAAAGTTCGCGTTGGCGAGAACGGAGAATGGCGTTCGGCGTCTTCAGTTAAAGGGCTTGTAATAAACGGCGCGCCGACAAGCGATTCGATGTCGACCGAATTGTCTTCTGAAGACATTCCTGTTACAACTCCCAATCACGATTCAAACGGTTCCAGCGAGTTGTCGTCAGAAACCATAGATAATCCTGCGCCTCCACAGACGTCGGCGTCTTCATCAACGTCTTTTGGAGAAATGGCGTCAGTCGCTCCGCCTCTTCCCGGGGAAGTTCCACCTCCTGGAGAAGTTCCTCCTCATGGGGAAATTCCGATTCGGGGAGAAGTTCCTCCGCCGTTTACCCCCGGTGAAATGCCGTCTCCGCCGCCTCCAATCGAGGGCGCAGGGCTGGGCTGGTCGTTGTCTTCGTCAGGACGTTCTAACCGGAAAAAACGGTCGCAAGACGCTGTTCCCGCTTTGATTCAAACCCTAATCAGTTCAGACGAACAGGTTTTATACTCTGCTCATCCGGCGTTTACCGTTCTGTTCATTCAGTGCGGTCTGACATTGATGTTTTATCTGTTTTTTGGATTGATTCCCGCTGGTTTGATGATTGCCAACGGCGCCGCTGGATTGGGTTCTTTTTATCTGTTATGTGCAACGCTCTTTTTACTTTGTACTTTGGCCGTTCATTATTTAAGATGGATTCGCTCAAGTTACGTTATTACAACAGAACGAACGTTTGTTAAAAGCGGAATCTTTTCCGTTGAAGTTGGCTACGTTTACAACGCCAATATTCAGATGCTTAAAATCCGAACAGGATTTATTGATAAAATACTGCATTTAAATACGATAGAGCTTCTTACCTCTGCCGGTTCTTTGTCTTTGCGTTGGACTCCGCTGACAGAAGTTTTGCAGTTCTATCGAAAATAGCTTTTGCTGTAATCAGTCAGACGCCAGACGTCTAAAAAATCATTTTTCATTTTTCAACGTTATCTTGCCAATGAAACGAATTATTGCCTTCCTTGCCGTCAGCGTTCTTTTTTCTGGAATATATTTTGTTATGGCAGACGACAACCCGGCTGAAGACAGCGGTCCGGTTGTAACAGACCCGTCCAAACAGCCCATCGAGGCGAAACTGTCGCCGTGGGAACAGCGCGCGGCGGAACGTCCAAAGCGTCTCTGGGCGGAATCCTTCCTCTGGTGCGAAGCCCCAAAAATCGAGGTGGAATCCTGGTACAGCAACGAACCCAAACCCGGTTACGAGAAGAAGTACATTCTCCTGGAAGTCTGGGCGACGTGGTGCCCGCCGTGCCGAAGAACGCTGCCTATGCTCAACCACTGGCAGGAGAAGTTCGGAGACGAGCTGCAGGTTATCGCCATCTGCGAAACCGGCGCGAAGGAAATCGACGAACTGGTCGGAGACGTCAAGGGCAAAGACCTCAAATTCGCCGTCGGCATTGACCTTCAAAAGAGAACCTACAAGGCGTTAGGCGTTTTTGGAATCCCGCACGCGATTATTATCGAACCGCAGTACGGCTGCGTCATTTGGGAAGGAATGCCTAATCAACCCGGACACGAACTGACAGATCAAACCATCGAAAAGATTCTGGCTGTCGGGCGAAAGCTGCGCGAAAAGCAAGCTTCTGAAGTTGAATCAAAGTAATAACGAACGTAAAAACAAACAATGGGTGAACGCAATTTGACAGCTGCAATCAACAGTTCGTCAGACGAACAGACCGACGAACTGGCGCAGATCGAAACGCGTTCGCTCAAAGAATCTTTGCCGCCGGACGCCAGGCTTGTTTGCTGGAACAGTTTTTTGTGGGGATTGGGCAACACGCTCGTCTCCACAACGCTGATTATCTACATCGTCTTTGGACTGGTTGACCGTTCCAGCTTTTCCTGGCTGTTTCTGACAACCGCTGTAATTGCGGCGTCGCCGAGAATTGTTGGCGTTTTGAGAGCGTTCGCGCCCAAAGCGCTGGGCGGCAAACGGTTCATGACGCAAAAGGCGGCGGGATACCTGACCCTTTCCGGTTTGACGTTAAGTCTGATTCCTTTTCTCGTTCAGCTGGAAGGGCGGCTTTCTGTAACCGTCCTGATATCCTGTCTGATTCTGCTCTGGTCAATTCATCACTTGAATCAGTACATCGGTACGATTGCCATCAACTGCTGGATTGGCGGGCATACGCCGGACTGCGTTCGCGGACAATTCTACGCCGCCAGAAACCGTTACGAACTGGCAGGCGCGATGCTGGCTTCCGGGCTGGCGTTTTACTTTAAAGACTATAATTTTCCCATAGACCGTCTTCTGTTTTGGGCGTGGGCGGGCGCCGCGATTATTATTCTGTCCAATATCCCGCTGCTGTTTTGCTCTCGGGATGCGGGAACGTTCGAGCGTCAGCCGGAAAAACAACCTGAGAAGAAACCGTCAACGCTGTCGACGCTGTTCTCGCCGTTATGTTTCAAAACGTTTGGAATGTTTTTGCTGTACGGAATCGCGTTCAGCTTTATTAACGGGCTGACGCAGACGCCGCAGTATGAGTACTCCATTCGCGGATTGAAAATCAGTTACGAGTTTTATCTTTTCCTATTGGCGATTAGCCGACTGGGGCAATGGACGATCTCGTGGTTTATTGGCCGCTGGTTGGACAACGCCCTTCGTTCAACGATGATGATTTCCCAATTCGTCGTCGCCGTCGCTCTTTTCTTTTTAGGCGTTGCGAACGAGAATTTCTACTACGTCCCGATTTATCTCAGCTGGATTTGCTGGACGGGCTATGCAGGTCTGAACGTCGGCGTCCCAAAACATCTGCACAGACTGTCTTACGAAAACGGCGCCCGGGCCGCGACGTTTTCTCTGTATTACGCCGTCGGCGGGATCGCGTATTCTATAAGTCTGATTTTGTCCGGCGCTGTTTTGGACTTCCTGAGCTTCTCGTATAATTTAGAAAACATTACATTTTACGGGATTCCATTTTTTGCCGTCGTCCTGATTACAGGCGCGTTTTTACGCCTGCTTCTCGTCCCGCTGTTGGGATTTGCGGTTGGTCAGAAACCCAAAGAAACGCCAGAAGATAATTAGCTTTTAGCCGCTAGCTCTTGGCTGTTAGCTATTTTATCAAAAGCTAAAGGCTAGTAGCTAATAGCTGGTAGCTTCCCCCCTCTCCCCTATTGCAAAAATTTAAATTTTCGTTATATTATCCCAAATAAAATATAATAATTCGCGATAAAGGAACGCGCGTCTTTTTCAGACGGATTTGGAATCCAGACGTTCTTTTAACGCTTAATTCCTTTTGAATTCACAGGAGAACACTCAACATGGCGAAAGCTAAAGCTGCCAAGAAACCGGCGTACAAGGTTGCTGATATTAAACTTGCAGACTGGGGTCGCAAAGAAATCGTCCTCGCTGAAAAAGAAATGCCAGGTCTGATGGCGATGCGTAAAAAGTACGGACCGAAAAAGCCGCTCAAGGGCGCGCGCATTGCCGGCTGTCTGCACATGACAATTCAAACCGCCGTTCTGATTGAAACGCTGGTCGAACTGGGCGCTGAAGTTCAGTGGTCGTCCTGCAACAAGTTCTCAACGCAAGATCACGCCGCTGCCGCTATCGCCGAGGCGGGCGTTCCCGTTTACGCCTGGAAGGGCGAAACGGACACGGATTACGACTGGTGCATTGAGCAAACGCTGTACTTCAAAGACGGTCAGCCGCTGAACATGATTCTCGACGATGGCGGCGACTTGACGCTCATGATTCACAAAAAGTATCCGGAACTGGCAGCGGGAATTCGTGGAATTACCGAAGAAACGACCACAGGCGTTCACCGTCTTTATCAGATGGCTGCCAAAGGCGAGCTGCTCATTCCCGCTATCAACGTCAACGACTCCGTTACAAAGAGCAAGTTCGACAACCTCTACGGCTGCCGCGAATCGCTGGCGGACGGCATCAAACGCGCTACCGACATTATGATTGCCGGCAAAACCGTTGTCGTAGCTGGTTACGGCGACGTCGGCAAGGGCTGCGCTCAGTCCATGAAATCCTACGGCGCGAAGGTTCTCATTACCGAAATCGACCCCATCTGCGCTCTTCAGGCTGCGATGGAAGGCTACGAAGTTGTAACAATGGAAACCGCCTGCACCCGCGGCAACATCTTCGTTACGACCACCGGCTGCTGTGACATCGTTCTGGTCAAGCACATGGAAAAAATGCCGCAAGACGCTATCGTCTGCAACATCGGACACTTCGACTGCGAAATTGACGTCGCCGGTCTGGAAGCCTATCCCGGAATCGTCAAAACGCAGATCAAACCCCTCGTTGACCGTTACACGTTCCCGGACGGACACTCCATTCTCCTTCTGGCGGAAGGCCGACTGGTCAACCTCGGCTGCGCGACGGGACACCCCTCGTTCGTTATGTCCAACTCCTTCACCAACCAGACGCTGGCGCAAGTCGCCCTCTGGACGGAACCGGAAAAATACCCGCTTGGCGTTCACGTTCTTCCCAAAAAGCTGGACGAAGAAGTCGCTCGCCTTCACCTGGAAGCCGTTGGAGCGAAGCTGTCCAAGCTGACCCAGAAACAGGCAGACTACCTCGGAATCTCGAAGAACGGCCCGTTCAAGGCGGATTACTATCGCTACTAATCAGTAGTTTATAAGACAAACAAAAACGCGAACTGTAAAATTACAGTTCGCGTTTTTGTTTGTCTCGCAACTCGCAACTCGCAACTAGATTCGATTATTTGCCGTCAAAGACGAGCTGGAGTTCTTCACACAGTTTCTTGCGGTCGCCGCCCTGTTCGAGGGTAACGAATCCGCTGTATCCGACGTCTTCCAACGCCTGGCGAACCACCGGCCAGTTAATCGACGCGTCGCGGAACGAGCACCATTCGCCGCCCTGTCCGTTCGGGTTGAGCTTGAAGCCCTTGATGTGCAGCTTGACAATCGTCGAGCCGAGCGCTTTGACCCATTCTTCCGTCGGGGCGTAACGAACGTGATTGCCCATGTCGTAGTACGAACGGAACCATTTGTTGTCAACTGTCTTGACGAAGTTGGCGAAGACGTCCGGCATCGTCCAGAGGTTGTTCCAAACGTTTTCAAACCCGATGACGACGTTGTTCTTTTCCGCAACGGGGATCAGCGTTTCCAGAGCGCGGCGGGTCTGTTCCATGGCATGGTTGTGCAATTTGATGTATTCCGCATACGGAGCGTTGTCGCCCTCGGCAACCTTGGTAACGACGTTTGTCTTTTCGTCAAATTCGTACTTGAATTCCCACGGCTTGGGCATGTTTCCGCCGACTCGGGCGGGAACCCACAGCAGCGTGTCCGCGCCGTAAGCCGCCGCGATTTCCAGACACTTGGCGACGTCTGCAACCTGCTTTTTGAAATCGTCTTCGTCGGTCGTCTGGAGATTAGACCAGCCGTAGATCGTCGAGTGGATTCTGAAATCAATGGACTCCGCAAACTTGCGCTGTTTTTCAGCGTCTTCAATCGTGTTCTTGTTGGAATAGACCCAGGTTTCAATGCCGTTGTAGCCCATCTTTTTGAGTTCTTCCATGTAACCAAAGTTACTCGGATCGGCGATGTCGGCTTTTTTCAAAACGGTTTTGAATGTTTTTTCCTGCGAAAACGACAGCGTCGGAATGGCAGTGCACGCTGCAGCCAAGGCAGCGCAGGAAAGGAATTCACGTCTGCGCATAGTAGTTATCTCCTATCAATAAAAACTGATTTGTAAAAATGCGAAAACGACAAAAGCCGCTATCGCACGTAGGGCTTTCTCCCATGTACGAGAAACTCTGAAAGAATCTGTTAAATCCTCAAAATCCCTCATTTATCTAATTTTATAAGAATCATTAATTAATTGCAATAGGGGGGTGAACAAAAATTTCTTGAGAGCAGGCAAAGAGACAAATCAGACGTCAAAACGGTACGATTAGAAAAAAACAGCGAGACGACGAGTCTCGCTGCTCAAGAGAGGAAAAAACAAGCGATTTTAAACGCTCAGAGGTTAAATGTTTCAGGCTTCCCCATGGAAAACTTTGATTTTATGCCACGCTTCTTTCGGCGTTTCAGCCGGCTGGAACAAGTCGAGGTCTTCGTCGGCGGCAAGCCCCATGTCGACAACGTACTGAAGGTCAAGCACGTTTTTCCAGTATTCGTTCCAGCCAAAGAGAATAATCGGAATCTTTTGCATCTTTCCGGTTTGACGCAGTGTAACGGCGTCAAAGAGTTCATCCAGCGTGCCATATCCTCCGGGGAAGACGACCAGAGCCCGGGCGCGCATGAGGAAATGCTGCTTTCTGACGGCAAAATAATGGAACTGGAAACACAGTTCAGGGGTAATGTACGCATTGGGACGCTGTTCCATGGGCAGAGAAATGTTCAGCCCAATCGACATGGCTCCCGCGTCGGCGGCTCCGCGGTTAGCCGCTTCCATAATGCCGGGGCCTCCGCCGGTGCAAATCATGTATTTGCGAGGCATCGTATCCTTGTTTTCTTCGGAAACGATTCTGGCAAACTCGCGCGCCATGTCGTAGAATTTTGACAGCTTGCAAACGTTTTCCGCCTGAACGAGCTGATGTTGAATTCTTTTACTTTTAGGATTGTCCTTTACACGCTGTTTGACAATAGCCAGCTTTTTTTGCGCTTCGCTGTGTTCAATAACTCGCGTTGCGCCAAAACAGGGAATCGTCGATTCAATCTGCAATTGATTAAACTTTCGTTCCGGTTTTTCGAATTCCAGTTCCAGACGATGTCCTCTGGACTCGTAAGCGGTCAAAAAATCTGCGTCTTTGAATGCAATCCTGTACGACGGCGATTCCATAATTCTTTGAACCGCGTCCGGCAATTGTGATGGGTTAGGCATGAGTAATCAAGTATTCAAAAGTGGTGGATTATAATATTAGCAATCAGTTATTTATTCAATTGCTGATTAATTGGTCTGGGAACAGGCGCGGGAGCAGCATTTGCATCTCGAACCATGGCTTCCAGCTGAGTTGCAGCAATATCCCATTGGTTGAGCAGCTGATATACTGTCTGGAATTCCGGACGCATATTCAATACTTTGTACTGTTCGTTGTTGGCAACGGCGCGATAATGATTGAGCGCTTGATGAACTTTGTCTTTGGGAGGAAGCGGCGAACGTTCCGGGGTAAAAAATTCCGGTGGAACGGCAAGAAACGCTTTCCACTGCTGATCCAGCAAGGGACTCAGCTGAGCGTATGCAGCCGCCACTTGAGGTCGAAGAACTTCCAGCGACGGTCCTTGATAAACAGGCTTAGGCGCGGGAGCTTGAGTCGGCGGCAACGGCTCGCCAGGAGCATTGGGAACGCCGGAATAAGCGTTTAGAGCTTTAACCAAAGCCCATGCAGTCGGCGGCATTGGAGATCCAGCCGCGGCATAGTAACGATTGGTTAAGTCCTTGTCGATGTTAAGAATCCCGCCGTCGATTGCAGCGCCGAGGAAAACGCCGCGAGCGCGAGAATAGGAATAAACTTCTGACGTTAACGTTAAATCGGTGCCCGCTTCCGCCTGACGTCCAACCGGACCGGCGGCAACGGCTGCGTCAACGCCTAACGTCAACTTGCCTTCTGTAAACTGCTCAATGCTGCGTTTGGTACAAAAAACAAGGACAATGTCGGTTGAGGAAACTCCCGCCTGAAAGCCGAAGCTGCCTTTCGCCATCGATACGAAATTCGGGTGAGACCACGCTCCGCCGGGCTGACGAACCATGAAAACGCCGCGACCATACGCTCCGCCGACGGCAAAACCGCCTTTAATCATGTTGGGAATGATTACCAGTCCTTCAGCACGCTTGAGCATGGACGTCGGGATCGCGTTAACCGGGATTTCCATAATCTCGTTAAGAACCTGCAAAGAATCGGCAATATCGCCGGTGGCTTTAGCCATTTCCGCTCCCGGCGGATTATGAGGCATCTGAACCTGTACCGGCGGATAACCTCCAGGTCCCTGCGAGAAAGCGGCGCTTAACGGCAGTACGAGTAAACAAATCGTTGTTAAACTGAATAGAATACAGAAATGACGCATAACGTTCCTCTAAATAGGAATGACTGAAAAAAGGGAAAGTGTACCACAAAACCTGTTACGGTCGGCGCTTATTTCCTCTATTTTGACAAAAAAGCGTTCTTTTGTCAAGAGCAATTCAAGATAAAACGTCCTAATAAAAAAATTGCTCTTCACAAATATAAAAAAATTTGCTAGTGTTGGGTAGAGAAATGAGCGCCAATTACTCATTTTCCTCTCTATTCCCTTATTACCCCATTTCCCAGGATATGAACCAAATGTCAATTCGCCAATTCGTATTGTTTCCAATCGCGTTATTGATTACAGTTTCAGGCGCAATTTTCACTCCGGTTTACAGTCAGACGCCTCCTCCTGCCGCTCCGGTATTATCGTCTGACCCGGGCATAGGCGTTGCGCCCGCAACTTATGGAACAGCTCCGTGCAATAGCGGCGCTTTGCCTTTTCCGGGTCCGGCGTTTGATCCTTACGCAACATCCAACGGGTATTCTCAGTCTCCGTATTCGCCCAATCCTGGCTATAATTATTATTACAATACAAATCCGGGAGCGTGCAACACCCAACAGCGGCAGTACGACTATCAAAGATTGCTTGACGCCTGGTTAGTCAGAGTTCTTTGGATGCCAGGCGGTCAAAGAGAGAAAAAGCTGGGTTTGACTCAGCTGGAATTAAACGCAACGTTTGCTTTCCCGTTGTGTTTTGACCCCAAAAATTCTTTGAAAGTTACGCCTGGCTTCGTGTTCAACTGGTGGAACAGCGACAGTGAAAAATTTTATCCTATTCCAGATACGGAAGACCCAATAACGGGAATTCCCGATTATTACACCTTACAGGCGATGGCTCCCAAAAGAACGTACGACGCCTACCTTGACTTTGCCTGGGCGCCTCAGCTGAGCGACTGGATTTCCGTTGACCTCGCCGTTCGCGTCGGCGTCTATTCAGACTTTCACACAGTTCGAGGAGGCGCGATCCGACTCACCGGACATGCTGTGGGTAATTTCAGAATCTCTCAAACATGGGAAGCAAGACTAGGTATTGATTACATCAACAGAGTTCAAGATAAAATTCTGCCCGTCGTCGGCGCCGTTTGGACAAGTCCCGACGGAACAATGAAACTGGAAGCGGTTTTCCCCTATCCAAAATTTTCTCAAAAGCTCCCGATTGCCGACGCAAGAAATGAATTGTGGTGGTACGTCCGCGGAGAATACGGCGGGGGAACGTGGAACGTATACACCGGTTTGGATTCGCCGTACGAAAAATTTACCAACGTCAGTTATAACGACATCCGCATTGCAGTAGGTCTGGATTTTGAATTTATTAACAACATCCACGGCTTTTTCGAAGTCGGCGGCGCGTTTAACCGAAAAGTCCAATATCAACGAGTTACCTCGTTCTCTTTGGGAGACTCCTTCTTCCTGTCAGGCGGACTGTACTTCTAATGCGTAATGCGTAATGCGTAATTTACGCAAAGCGCCTCAAAAAATCGAATTACGCATTATTTTGATTTTTGGTTATAGAGTTCAACAATTACATTATTAATGTATTAGAAAGGATTACCATTGCAATCCAAAGAAGAAATGAGCGATAAGGAGTCCTAACAACAACGTTAAGATAGCACATAATATAGGGAATATATATTTCTCGAAAGATTTATTAATTGCATTAATATAGGGTTCAATCTGAGATTGAATTTTCATACGTTTACGTTTGTTTTTTTCTCGAAATATTAAAAAACGCAAATATGTACGTGTGATAAATGACATAAGAAAATCATTTGGATCTGGTTGATTTATATCAAATCCCCCAACTTCTTTCAAAAGATTTCTAATTTCATCCGTTTTTTCGTTTTTATTTTTATTGCTTTGTTCCATGGCAAATAATGAATTATTGGTCAGGAGCAAGCGAAAATTCGACACCTGACGACAGTTTTAAAACACTCAAATGTCTTCTTTATGCTTGCACTTGCCCCAAATGCGTAATGCGTAATTGGCGCAAGCGCCCCCAAAAAATGAATTACGCATTATTTTGCGTTTTGGTTATAGAAATCAACAACCTTATCAATTCTTGACAATCTTGATAAATACTCGAAAAATCATTTGAATTAATATAACCGCTTTCATGTAACAATTCAAGCCAATATTCCGTTTCACATGCTTCTTTAAGCGCGATATTCATCTTTGAATAAAAATCAGGTTTGGTCTGCCCATGTATAGCTTCTTTTACATTGGCGCCAATACTAGTTCCAGATCTTAGCGTTTGTTTAGAAAGAATATACTCATGTTTTTGGGAACTCAGATATTCCCATAAACGAATAATTTTTAATGCAAACGCCTTGCTTTTATCAACGATTACATTATTACTCATTTTTTATTAATAATTAATACACAATTCGACATTGAAAACAAATAAAACCTGAGATCAACGCGAAGCGTAATTACGAATTACGCATTACGAATTACGCATTATTTTTGACGCCCTCGTAGATCGCCTTGTGAAGCATGTCCGCCAAAACGTCCGGATTGGCGTCGCGAAGTCGATCCAAAACGCGATGCCATTTGTCAAACATGCTGCCGGGATCTTTGTTGGGCAAGTCGTCAAACGTCTTGCGATAATCTTCCGCCGAGCGCTGAATGTCACGGAATTTAGTCAAAAATCCGTCGACGTATGCGTCTACAGCCTGATCGAAATTGTGAAGAAATGACTTGCGTTTGATCATTGGAATGGCGTAATAGGCAATTTGATTTTCCATTTTATCCTGATAATAGACAAACGTACCAGGCTGTTCTGAAACGATAATCTGAGAGGGCATGTGGAAATCGTCCAGCTGAAGAACTTCGTCTCCGTCGTCAAAAATTGGAGGAGTATTGGGCAATTCTTTGGCGGAACGTCCGACAATCAAGTTGGGGGCAGCCGCTTCGCCAAGCAGTCTGGCAAAGCGAACGCTGAACTCGTTTCCGTTTTTCTGGTTTTGAAAATACTGCGGCGTAAGACGGTCGGTTGCAATGCCGTCTATGTATTCGCGTTCGTAATAAACCGTGTGAATCGGCACGTTTTGGTATTTGGGGTTTTTGCCGCGGTAAACTTCCACAAAACGGCGGACTTTAAGATACTGCGGCAGTTTCATTTTGAGAAGATTACACGCCAGTCGACGATTGAGAATGTAGTCTGTATACTCTTCCGCACGATTAAAGCTCTCCAGAAGTTCCTTGCCTTCGTCAAGCATTTCGCGAATGTCCCATTTCTGAAGACGGATAATCGAAAGACGCTCTTTTTCGCCTTTGAGCTTGACCTGCATGATATAGACGCTTCGTCGGGGTTTCGGTCCGTCAAAAGTAATCTCTTTTGTTGATTGACTGCTTCTAATCGGCGGAACAAGACCGATGTTGGCGTACTCAATGAGAAAGCTTTCTCGAACGTACGTAAAAAGAATCATTTGAGGAACCCCGTCCTCGAATCGCGCTCTTTCTGACGGCGTCATCTGGTCTTTCATCAGATAGACAGGGTCTTTGATGATTCCGCCGTCCTGATTGATTCTTCCGCCGGGCAGCCAGGTAATTTTCAAAGAAAATTCCTCGCACAAGCCCATTTGATATTCTTCGGTTGAATATCGGTCCAGGTTGGCAATGATAGAAAAAATGGAAAACAGCCAATCCCAGTTGTCAAAGTCGTCTTTTCTATAAAAAGGATCGACCGCGCTTTCAAACTCCTGACAAAGCTGTCTGTGAGCGGCGCGAAGGGCGGCTTCGTCCATCGAATTAAAATCGAACCGCTGGAAATTTTTCGACGTAAAATTCTGGTTTGCTTTGAAAAACAGAATCTCAGAATACCCTTCTCGGTTTTTCAAAGGAGAATACTTCTGGATTTCGAGCAGAAACGCCCGCAGCGTTTCGCAGTCCAGCTCGTTGAGCTTGTAGAATGACTCGTACGACAAATAGCGCGCGCCAGTCTGCATATTATAATAGTAAATACGCCGCTGAGACAGCTTGAGAGTCATCTTGTTGTTGATAACGGTCTTCCGCATGCCTTCGTTGGTTCTCGGAAGAGGCTGAATGCGCCAGGATTCTCCTCGTTTTCGAATCGCCCAACGAATTAAGTTGTCGTCGGTATGCATGAAGAAGATTCTGAATTTGGGCAGCAGCTTTTGAAGAATCTCGTCTGCCTCGAACGCCCAATGAATGCGTTTGGAATCCGGCTCTGGTCGGATAATCGCAAAGAACCGCTCTCCTGCGCCCTCAATAATCGAGATGGCGACGGCTTGATCAATCAGACGCTCTTTTTCTTCCTCTGACAGCGGAGGCTTGTTTTCCGCAGCGTTGAGTGCATTGCGATAGTTGATATATTCGACGCACTGATCGCCATGCAGAGTCGAAGGCTCTGTTACAATAAACTTATCCTCGGGGAAGATCGTCATAATATGATGTTTCAAATTCCCCTGTTCGTTTCGCGCGAAGATGCTTTCCCCCAGATATGTCAGATCATTCTTCTTGTCGTATTCGGTAACAAAATTTTTAACTTCCATGATTTGCCCATCCATCATTTTGCTAAAAAAGAGTTAAAACGCGGCTCTATTGATAAATGACGCTGTATATATTCAGAGCGATTTTTAACAATTGCCATCCTTCTGGAGTTTAACGATTTTGAATTTAGGGAACAGAAAGGAGGGGCGGAGTTTACAAACGCCGCAGGCGCAACTCCATTCCCAACTTTCTATTCCCTAAACGTTCCTTTTTCCCAAAAAACTGATTAACGGTTTTTTTACAGTATTATATACTTTCAAGCGCGATTAAAAAATTCTAACCTGATTTTTTTCTGTAAAAATCTGGCAGAGAACGTCTCTCCCGCGAACAGCCCGGTTCATATCGCCGTCATTGCGAACGCCGATGTACGGTTTGCCGGTTTCGTCGTCAAACTGAATGACAATTGAAACCGCATCAACATAAATCGCGTCACATTCACTGTGGGTCAGTTTGGGCTGACCGCATTTTTCTCTCTCCTGATTTAAATAATCGGTAAACGTCAATCTCTGATCCGCATGAGTTCCTGGAACAGTAATATAGGCTTTGTGTCCGACAAAGAACGTCTGAATGCTTTGAATCAGAACGCCATTTTCATTGACGGCAAACGGATCTGCGCCAATGAGGATAAAATCTGGCTGTTTAAACGGCATGGCTTCAATTATGTTTGGCATATGTATAGCTTGATTATCTTTTAGGGTTAATGTAAGGCAGGAATATTATATAATAACAAGAACTTCCAAGAATGCGAATTCAGGCGTTTAACGATTAGTGTATAAGCGCTTAATGGATGTAAAAAATAATAGTAATAGGCGAGTTAAGCGTATAACGTCCCAATCGTTGCAAACTCTCAAAAATTTAACATTTGCATTTTTCGAATATCCTCGTTTATAATTATTATACATCATTTAAAAGTTATTTTCAAGTTTTGGGGACGTTTTTTTTGTTTTTTTTGGAAAAATTTAAAGATTTTTCTTTCAGGGGGAGACAGTAGGCAGAAGGCAGTAGTTTAGGGAGTAGGGAGTAGGGAGTAGTTGTTTCTGGGGAGCGGACATTGTCCGCGATAAATAATAATGTTTGATTGTTTTTGGCGGGTATTACCCGCCCCCCGTAAACTATTTCCTATTCCCTATTTCCTTCGCGGACAATGTCCGCTCCCCTTTACATAAAAAAAGAAACGTCGTTATGCGACGTTTCTCGGGGTTGTTATTTCAATGGTTCAATGACCAGTAAACGTAACGCTATTTGAATATCTTTTTCATTCTGGGGTCGTTAAGCAGTTCGTCGTCTGAAACGGGCGTAACTGCAAGGAGCTTGTCCGTCAGGTCGTCTGACGTAACGCCTTCGCTTTGAGCGGTGAAGTTCATCAGAATGCGGTGACGCAAAACCGGCTTGGCGATCGCCTGAACGTCTTCGATTGCAACGCAGGACGCGCCGCGCAGGAGAGCTTTCGCCTTGGCGGCGAGAATCAGGTACTGAACTGCTCGAGGGCCGGCGCCCCACGATACGTTTTGATTGACGAAGTCCGGGACGCCGTCCTGACCAATTCGGGTTTGACGAACCAGCGCCAGACAGTATCGGACGATCGAATCGGCAATGGGCGTCTGCAAGACGGATTCCTGAAGCTTGATAATGTCCTCTGCCGTAATAACCGGTTTGACTTCCGGAAGAGCGCCAGCTGTCGTTCTCTTGGCGATTTCCAGTTCCTCGTCAAAGTGCGGGTAATCGACCAGAATCTTGAACATGAATCGGTCTTGCTGCGCTTCCGGCAGCGGATACGTTCCTTCCTGTTCAATCGGGTTTTGCGTCGCCAAAACAAAAAACGGATTAGGCAGCGTATGACGAGTGCGTCCGACCGTCGTTTGACGCTCCTGCATCGCTTCCAGCAAAGCCGCCTGCGTCTTGGGCGGGGTTCGGTTGATTTCGTCTGCCAGAACGATGTTGGCAAACAGTGGGCCTTCGATAAACTGGAACGAACGGCGACCCGTCTGCTTGTCTTCCTGCATGACGTCCGTACCGGTGATGTCGGCAGGCATGAGGTCAGGAGTAAACTGAATTCGGCTGAAGGTCAAGTCCATCGCTCTGGACAGCGTGCTGATAAGCAACGTTTTAGCCAGCCCGGGAACGCCTTCCAAAATGCAGTGCGCCTTGCAAAAAATGCTGATTAACAACTGGTCAACGACGTCTTGCTGACCGACGATTACCTGCGACAACTGTTCGTTAATTTGTGTATACGCGGTTTTTAAGTCCATGGCGTTTTTATAAGCTACTAGCTATTAGCTTGGTTACTAGTAGTTCTTGGCGTTAATAATTAAAATTTGAATCAAAAATCACAAAGCTAGAAGCTAGTAGCTAGGAGCTAAAAGCTGACTCGCTACTAGCAACTCTCTTATTATTCTATTTAACTTTGACAAAAAATCAAGGGGACGGAGGAAAAAGAGCTCTGTATTTTAGGAAAATTTATTTCTTGAAATTTAAGCGCTTTTTTTGAAAAATCGTCCCGGGGGGAGTTACATTGCGTTTTGGAACGATTTATAATAAATACTGAGTTAGTAAACAGAGACGCGTTAGGCGTTTCTGAGTGTTGTATACATTTACATTTTTATAGCATTTACATTGTTTATTGCCATGAGTCATAACAATTTCATTTCCCGCCGGGACGCGATGCTCGGCGGTCTGGCTGCCGCTTTTGGCGGATTGACGCTCACATCCATTTCCAACGCCGCTGACGCTGCTGCGGACGAAGACAAAGGCTGGACGTATACAAAACTCTGTCCGCAAAAAGTTGCTCAGAGAGTTTACGAATCGTTTGGAACGAAGGGCTGCATGTACGGTACGCTCAAAGGGGCTGTTCTCGAATACGCCGCTGCGATTGAAGCGACAGACCCAGCCGCTGCGGCGACGGCGCGCGCGTTCCCGTTTATCGGCATGCAAGCCGGCCGCGGGGGCTGCGGCGGCATGCAGTCCATCTGCGGCGGCCTGAACGGAGCTGCGATCTTTATGGCGCTGTTTGTAACGTCCAACGCAGAACTCGCCCCCATGATCAAAGAGCTGGGCAAGTGGACTTCCGAAACCGCCTTGCCGACGTTCCATCCGAAGGACGACCCGCACAAGGACGATTTCCCGACCGCCGTCGGCGGAGACATTTCCTGCAAGGCTCTCGTTACCGCGTGGAAAGAAGCCGCCAGCGACGAGTTCAAGTCCAACGTCCCGGAACGCTGCAAACGACACGTCGCGTCTATCATGGCAAAAGCCATCGAACTGCTCAACAAGCATTTTGAAGAAGCGTAATCCCCGCCGCGAGAATCTACAGTCTCGGCGTAATTAAAAAAACACAGGAGGAACGACTGCCCGTCGTCCCTCCTGTTACGTTTTAAAGAATCCTGTTTTTCCGAATCTTACCTTACGCTCGTTTTAAGCGCTTCCGCCTTTTGAATGTACTGAGACGATTCTTGCGTTTTGCCGAGATAGTTGAGCATCATGGACAGGTTTCGATAGGGAATTTCCAGCGATTTCGCGCTGGCAAGCCCTTCGTCCGCCGCCTGTTCCAGACAGTAGATGCCGTTCTGCGTCAGGTTGACCGCCTGACTCTGTTTGCCCAGTTCCCAGTAGGAAACGCCCATGCTGACGAGCGTTTCGCCCAGACGGCCCAGTTCAACGCGAGGAATCGCGTCGGCGACAGTCTCGAAAATCGGAAGGGATTTCGAGTACCATTGAATCGCCTGACGATGGTCTTTGTGAGAAATGGCGTAAATCGCTCCGATGCGGAAGTAAAGCCGCCCCTGAATGTACAGGTCGCTGGCGGAAACTTTGCCTGCTGTTTTGTTGGCGTACGCGGAAGCCCCTTCCAGACATTCGACGGCTTTTTGCCCGTATTTTAGCGTCATTGCGTCGTCTTTTCTGGCCT
Organism: Thermoguttaceae bacterium; assembly: GCA_017557195.1. GTDB lineage: Bacteria > Planctomycetota > Planctomycetia > Pirellulales > Thermoguttaceae > RUG11551. The sequence continues at coordinate 19,030 of JAFZAL010000210.1, forward strand.
GAAAGACCTGAACGGCGTCGTAAAGGGACATGCCGATATTCCACATCAAACGCTCTTTTTCTTTGGGCGAGTCCATCATCGCGAGGAGCTTTTCACCGTTTTCGGTTAACAGTTCCGCCCAGTCGACCGGGTTGATTTCTTTCCCGACGCCGGCAATGGCGGAGAGGGCTTTTGAGGCGAGGCGAACTCTGGACTGATAAATCTGACGTTCGGAATAATTCGCCTTTATGATAATCTGTTCGTTGTACTTGTTCGCCTGATTAAGCCATC
>JAFZAL010000211.1 GCA_017557195.1 Thermoguttaceae bacterium
CAAATTCCTCTTGACTCAATCTGTTTTTACTGCTAAACTAAGATTCCCATGAAAGTTAAATTCGGGAATTTCACGAATTTTATTATATTTATTTAAACCAAGGATTTGATATGACCGCGGAAAGGACGCCGCACAGTTCCAACTCCGTCAAGGAGTACAACTGGATCAACGTGTTTTTACAGCCGTTGACCCGGTTTGTAATCCATCATCCGTTGGTTGTAATCTTGTTAGCTCTGATTCTCGCCGGCTTCGGCGTGTGGGGGACGGTAAACAAGCTGGAATTCAAAACAAGCCGTCTGGATTTAATCAACCCCAACAGCGAGTTCAACAAACGCTGGCTTAAATATATAGAATCCTTTGGCTCGGAAGACGACGTGGTCGTAATTGTCGAAGGGCGCGACGCTGCGTCCATTCAGCAGGCGGCGGACGGCGTCGGCGAGGCGCTGTCTCAGCGGACTGACTTGTTCTTTGACGTCTTCTACAAGGCGGACAACACCAAAATCAAACGAAAGGGCCTGCATTACTTTTCGTCGACGGAACTTCAAAACGTCATGTTTTTCCTGCAGGAGTCCGCGTCTATGTCTCAGGGCGAACGGCAGGACGTGCTCAATCGTCTGTGGGTTAGCTGGCAGACGTCAGTCAGAGCGGATCAAGCGGTTCCCCCTGCCGTCAAGGCGAAATCGCAGGAAGGGTTTAACCGCTTAAGCGCCTCTCTGCAAGCGGCGTTAGGACCGGAATTCGTTTACCAGTCCCCGCTGTACGGATTGGGCGACGAAAAACACTCCGTTTCCGGACGCGTCGGTCAGGGTCCGGACGACCTTCACCCGGACGTCGAATACCTGTGGGCGAAGCAAAACGCGATGGCTCTGATTCTTCTCAAGTTCAAACAGAAGGACGGCGCGGCATTCGCTCAAAATACGGAATCCATTGCCGTTTTGCGGGATATTCTCAAAGCCAAACAGGAAGAGTTCCCCAACGTCAAACTGGGGCTGACGGGCTTGCCGATTATGGAAAACGACGAAATGAGTTCGTCGGAAAAGGCGATGAACTGGGCGACGGTTCTGTCCCTGGTCGGCGTTGCCGCGCTGTTCCTGTTTGCCTTCCGCGGCGTTCGATACAGCGTTTTGCTGATTATCACGCTCTTAATCGGGATTTCCTGGACGATGGTGTACGTCGTCTTTGGAATCGGGCACCTAAACATCCTCAGCATCGCCTTTAGCGCCATTCTGGTGGGCTTGGGCGTCGACTTTGGGATACATTACTTGGCGCGATACTCCACGTGTCGATTCAAGGGGTCTGACATTCCCCGTTCGTTAATCAAGGCGTCCAAAGAAGTGGGGCCTGGCATTTTCGTCGGGGCGCTGACGACGGCTATCGCCTTTGCCGCCGCGGGCGGACAGGAGTTTATCGGCGTTGCAGAACTGGGTCGAATTGCCGGCGTGGGAATTCTCCTTTGCTGTCTGGCAGCGCTGATTGTTCTGCCGGCTCAAACGTTGCTGACGGACAAGGTTTTCCACAACGTCGTTCTGCAAGAAGAAACGTTCCGAATCAAGATGTCGTCTGTTACAGACGTCTTTTCCAAAAACTTTGGTTCGACGATAATTCTCTTTGCCGGCGGGGCTGCGCTGAGCTTTATGTTCCTCCCGGACTTGAAATACGACCACAACCTCATGAACCTTCAGGCAAAGGGGGTGGAAAGCGTCGAGTGGGAAAAGCGGCTCATGGCGGAAAGCGACCAGAACGTCTGGTTTGCCCTGTCGACCACGAAAGACAAACAGGAAGTCAAACGGCTCAAAGAGGAGTTCCTCAAGCAACCCAACATCACCCGCGTTGAAGAAATCGTTTCCCGACTGCCGGACTCCACCGAGGAAAAGACGCAGCTTATTAAACAGATTCATCAGTATTCCGCCGTCGCGCTGCAGGGCTTTGCGAAAAATCGCGAACGGACGCTGTCCGCTCCCAACTACAACGACTTAAGCTCGTTCTTAACGGCTCTGGAATACAGCCCGGAAGTCAGCGCGCAAGCCAAAGACGTTTACCATACGTTTGACGGGCGGATTCGCGAACTGCGCCGACGGTTCAACAACCTGTCGCCGCAAGAAGTAACAGCCCGGCTCAATCAGTTTGAAATGTGCATGGCGCAAGACTATTACACCCGAATGCAGCAGATTTACTTCTGCTCCGACCCGGAACCGCCGACAATGGCAGACTTGCCTCAGCCGTGGGTGGATCGTCTGTACGCCAAAGACGGAACGTACGCCCTTCAGATTTACGGTTCCGGAGATATTTGGGACATGGACAACCTGACGGAATTCGTCAAACAGGTCAGAGCCGTCGACCCGGAAGCGACCGGCAACCCGCTCCAGACCTACGAATGTTCGCTCCAGATGCAGCGGTCGTACATTTCCGCCGCCTGGTACGCCCTGGCGGGAATCATGTTCGTTCTGTTCCTGGACTTCAGAAGCCTTCGTCACACCATCCTGGCAATGCTGCCGCTGACGATGGGAATTCTGTTCCTGTTTGGAATCATGGGCTTTATGCAGATCCCGCTCAACTCCGCCAACATGATTATTCTGCCGCTGATTTTGGGCATCGGCATTGACGACGGGGTTCACATCGTCCACGATTACCGCCGCCGCGACAAGACCAAACCGTTCAGAATCAGTTCGTCCACAGCCGGCGCGCTGACAATGACGTCCATGACGTCCATTTTGGGTTTCTGCTCCCTGATGACAGCGGAACATCGCGGCTTGCAAAGCCTGGGACTGGTTTTGACGATGGGCGTCGCCTGTTGTATGTTTACATCGCTGTCGATTCTTCCCGCCCTGCTGACGAGAATGTCTAAATGGGTTCTTTATCGGGAAGCGCGCCGAGCCGCCAAAAGAGCAAAGCGTTCCGGCGTACCGTCAGAACCTGTTACAACCGAACCGAACAACCCGCAAAACGGCGAAAATATTATCCCCATCTCGGAAGACAAACCGATTCCGCTGTGGAAACTGGAAGCGTTTTTGAAGAGCGGGTGAGGGAAGGCAGTAGGCAATAGGCAGTAGGCAGTAGGATTTAGTGCTTAGTACTTAGTGCTTAGTGCTTAGTACGCAAAGCGCTCCTCTCACTATGCACTATGCACTACGCACTAGGCACTACGCACTATGCACTATGCGCTAGGCGCTAGGCGCTCAACTATAACCATGGAAGAAATCATCAAACTACTCGAAACGGACAAACGATACAAGCTGGCGGCTTACGAGTTCATTCTCGCGGCGGTCAAGTTTGCTCACGATATTTTGGAACTGGGCGACCCGATTTCTCAAGTCAACCAAACGGACGGCGACAACGTCTGTGTGGACGACGACGAACCGCCGGGAGACGTCGACCGGGACATTTCCGCAGCCGACATCTGCAAGGCGGCTAAAATCTACGCTGTCGAGCAGTTCGGTCTGCTGGCAAAACCGACGCTCAACAACTGGGGAATTCATTCCACCGCCGACATCGGACAGATTATTTTCAATCTCGTCAAATGCGGCGCCCTGTTACAGTCCAAACGCGACAACATCAACGACTTCGACAACGTCTTTAATTTCGACGACGCCTTTGAAAAGCAGTTCTCGTTTGATGGTTTTTAGGGAGTGGGGAATAGGGAGTAGGGAATAGTATTTAGTGCTTAGTGCTTAGTGCTTAGTACGCAAAGCGCTCCCCTCACTATGCACTATGCACTATGCACTATGCACTAGGCACTATGCACTCAAATGAACGGATTCATCAACCTCAATAAACCCTCTGGAATTACGTCACGCGACGCGGTCAACGTCGTTCGGCGCATGCTGCCTCGAAAGACGAAAATCGGGCACGCCGGCACGCTCGACCCGTTAGCCAACGGCGTTCTGGTTATTGCGGTTGGAAGCGCGACGCGGCTTATCGAGTACGCTCAAGAGGGTCGAAAAACCTATCGGGCGGAATTTCTTTTGGGGCGATCCTCCGACACGGAAGACGTCGAGGGCGCGGTTGTCGAACTGGAGAACCCGGCGATTCCCACAAGAGAAAGTCTGCTGTCCGCCGCCCAGCTCTGGACGGGCGTTATCATGCAAAAGCCGCCGATTTATTCCGCGCTGAAAATTAACGGTCAGCCAGCGTACAAGCTCGCCCGAAAGGGAAAAGACGTCGACCTGGCGGCGCGAGAAATCACGATTTACTCTGCAACGATGCTGGACTACCAGTACCCGGTTATGAAATGGGAGCTTGTCTGCTCGTCCGGGACGTACGTTCGATCCTGGGGTCGTGACGTCGCCCGATCGGCGGGAACGGAAGCCGTCATGTCCGCGCTGACCAGAACGCAAGTGGGGCTTTTCCGTCTGGAAGACAGCGACGACCCTGTCCCGGCAAGCCAATGTAACGGCAAATTCCCCTACCGGCTTCTTCCTCCGCTGACAGGCTGTCCGGACTTGCCAAAAGTAACGCTGACGGAATCGCAGATATACAACCTGCGACAGGGTAAGTTCATTCCTTTAGACGCCCCGCCGCAGACTGCCCCCGGTTCTCCGCTCGCTGGCCTGGACGCCGCCGGCGTTCTGAAAGCTATACTTGCCATGCGTCCCGACGGCAGCTTTCAGGCGATAAAAAATCTCGTTGAATAGCGGCGAGGCGCCGCTCCCAATCCGCGTCGACCAACGGGGCGGAGCGGCTAACGCGCACTCGCGGTTTTCAAACGAATATATTGAAATGACGTCCGTATATGCCATATACGTCTGTTAAACAGTTAAAACTATAATTTGGAAAACTGACGCTTTTCACCGGAACGACCGATAATCTCAGAAACTTCATTAAACGAGACAAAAGCCATCGGGTCGACAGCGTAAACAATTTCTTTTAATCGAACAACCTCAAATCTGTTTACGACAAAGTACAGAGCCTGCTTTTTCTGCTGAGCGTAAAACCCCGTAACATCCCAGATTGTAACGCCGCGTTCCATGGCAGTCGAAAGAGCTTGAGCGATTTCTTCGCCTCTGTCCGAAATGATAATCGCAGCCTTTCCGCGATCCAGTCCTTCGACCATGAAGTCAACAGCTTTCAAGCCGACGCCGTAAGCCAGAATGGAAAACAGCGCGTTGTCGACGCTAACCAAAGGCATGGACGCTGACATTATAATCGCGTTGTATATCATTGCGATTGTTCCGACAGACAACCCGGTTTTTTTATTAATTAAAACCGCCGCCACCTCAACGCCGTCCAAACAGCCGCCGTATCGAATCGTCAGTCCTGAACCAGCCCCGGACAACAATCCGCCAAAAACAGCGGTTAAAAGCAAATTTTGCGTATGAATCTGAACGTTTCCAAAGACGTACATCCAGAACGAAAAAAGAGAGATGGCAAAAATCGAGTAAATCATAAAATTCAAACCGATTTTTCTCGCTCCAAATAAAAACAGCGGAATGTTCAAAACCAGCAGAAAAACGGAAATTGGGATTTCCGGCAGCCCGAAACTTTTATAGAACTCGGCGTCTGTGGTAATGTAATTGAACAGAATTGACGTTCCTGAAAAACCGCCGTCAATCAGCTTTCCTGCAACCAAAAAGAATCCAACCCCCACGGTATTGATTAACGTCGAAACAATCAACATCAGAAAATTCTTCCAATGCAGTTTCTGAAGTTGATTCATGGCGGCGGACAAATGCTCGTCAAACGGTTTTGGAATCATGGCGTAATAATCTTAAAAATAAGGGGATGATCAGTATCATTTGCTCTCGTCCCAGTAAAGAGTGCGAGATGAAAACGTGTGTTTAATGATATTTGTTATTGTTAAATCTCTAATCCTCAGGTTAAACCCCACGGCTAGAAATATTAAACCGCCTACGCGGTTCCAGGCGAACGCTTCGCGTCTGTTTTTTTAAAACTTTGCGAACTTTGCGAACTTTGCGTGAGGTTTATTATGCGAGCTTCGCTCGCGATCCGAGGACGGGGATTGGCTGCGTCACGTTACTTCGCCGCCGGGTACGACCCCAGGATTTCCAGTCGCACAGAGCGTTTACCCAGAGCGTCGATGGCGCGGCGGATCTTCAGGTCCTTAAAGTGCCCTTCCATCTCCGCAAAGAACAGGTACTCGTTGTCGGTTCCGTGTACCGGGAACGATTCAATCCAGGTCAGATTGAGATGGTTTCTCTTAAAGATATTTAACGCGTCCGCTAACGACCCGGCAACGTGCTTTAACTGGAACATGAGCGCGGTCTTGTCGTTGCCCTTACGGTCGTAAGAATTCTTGCTCAAAACGACAAAGCGGGTGCGGTTGTCCGGGTTGTCGGCAATGTTTTCGACTAAAACGTCCACCTCGTACGCCTTGGCGGCTTCCATGGACGCGATCGCAGCAACGCCGTTGTCCGCTCCGGCAAGAGCCAGTTCGACCGCCTGCGTCGTCGAGTTGCACGCAACCAGTTCCGCCCCGGACAGGCATTTCGCCAGCCAGTTTCGGCATTGAGAAAGCGCCTGCGCTTTGCTGTAGACGGTTTTAATACTGCTGCGAGGCAGGTTCCCGATTAAGCAATGACAAATCGGAATTATCGACTCGCCGCTGATTTTGATTTTCGTTTTCGTAAACATGTCCAGCGTGTCGACAATGCGCCCGTCGGTGGAATTCTCAATCGGAACGACGCCGAAATCGCATTCCCCGGACTGCGCCTGTTCGAAAATCCCGGCGATGCTGGAAACGGGAATCAGCTCCACCCCGGTGCCGAAATACTTCAGCGCCGCCAAATGCGTAAAGCTGAACTGCGGACCCAGGTACGCAACGCGAGTCGGATGAACGCTGGCGCGGACGTCGCCCAACGCCTCGCGAAAGACGGCTCGAACGCAGTTCTCCGACGCCCCCCCGCTCTGCCGGCGCGCGCACAGTGCCATGCTCTCAATCCGCTGATGGTCAAGATTCCAGTCCGTATACCGAGACCCCAACGCCATCGCAGACTTCCCGTCCGCGCCGTCGCCTTTGCCTGTTACAGTTTTACTCTGTCCGCAGTTGAGTTCAAAGTACTTCCGTTCCAGCTCGATCTTTTTATTTAGAGCGTCGAGAAGCGCCTTGTCCGCCTCGACCAGCTGAGAACGCAGCGCAGCCAAATCCGACCCGGCGGCGGAAAGCGCTTTGCTTTGAGATACGCTCGGCGACGCCTGTTCAGAACGCTTGCCGTTCGCGCCGTTCCCTTTCCCTTTGCTCCCCTTCGCTTTGACTTGTACAGACTTTTGATTCTTACTCGACTTGGAATTGTTTGAAGTTTTTGCCATGGTGGATGGGGGGGAATCGGAGGATTGGGAATATAAGGTATTGGGTTTTAAGTGCTTAGTGCTTAGTGCTTAGTGCATAGTGAGGGGAGCGCTTGCGTACTATGCACTAGGCACTATGCACTAAGTACTCCCCTGCCAAATTGGCAGAACGGGAAAAGCTCACCGCGGGGGATGGCGTCTAAAATAATCGCAATCCATTATTTTATAACGAGTTATAAATTATTTTGCGATTCAATTTTGTTTTGGCACGGAAATTGCATTTCTACTAATCGTGCGAAATCTGTCCCCCGTAGGATGGGGAAGACAAGCTGAAACGCTGGTTCAGCAAACCGCTTGTCTTTATCGCTTGAAAATGGATTGTATCCGAAAATTGAAAATCGTTCAAGCGGTCTGACGGGTTTCTGACGTGTATATAATCAAAAAAACAAAAAATTTAAGGAGAACAATATTATGGCTAAAGGCGAAAAAATCATCGGCATTGACTTGGGAACCACCAACTCGGTCGTTTCCGTTATGGAAGGCAACGAACCCACGGTTATTGCAAACCTGGAAGGAAACCGTTTAACCCCCAGCGTCGTCGCGTTTAACGACGACAACGAAACCATCGTCGGCGAACCCGCCAAACGACAGGCTGTTACCAACCCGAAGCGAACCATCTCGTCCATTAAACGATTCATGGGCCGCCGTCAGAACGAGGTCGCAGTCGAAGAAAAGATGGTTCCGTACAAGGTTATCGGAACGGGCGACGATTACGTCAAGGTAGAAGTCAACGGCAAAGAATACACGCCGTCTGAAATCTCCGCCAAGGTTCTTCGCAAGCTCAAGGAAGCGGCGGAATCCTACCTCGGTCACAAAGTCAACAAGGCGGTTATTACCGTTCCCGCTTACTTCAACGACGCTCAGCGTCAGGCAACCAAAGACGCCGGACAGATCGCTGGTCTGGAAGTAATGCGAATCATCAACGAACCGACCGCAGCGTCTCTGGCTTACGGCCTGGATAAAAAAGCCCAGCAGAAGATTTGCGTCTTCGACCTCGGCGGCGGTACGTTCGATGTGTCCATTCTGGACGTTGCAGACGGCGTTTTCCAGGTTGTCGCAACCAAAGGCGACGGACACCTCGGCGGCGACGACTTCGACAAAGCCCTTATCGATTACGTCGCAGACGAATTCATGAAGTCCAACGGCGTTGACCTCCGCAAAGACCCGATGGCTCTTCAGCGTCTGCAGGAAGCGTGCGAAAAAGCGAAGTGCGAACTGTCCTCCGCTCAAAGCACGGACATCAACCTGCCGTTTATCACCGCTGACGCCTCCGGTCCGAAACACCTGCAGCAGCACATCACCCGCGCCAAGTTTGAACAGCTGGCGGATTCCCTCATTGAACGCTGCAAGCGCCCGGTTCTGGACTGCTTGAAGGACTCCAACCTGTCCGCCAAAGACATCGACGAAGTCGTTCTGGTCGGCGGTTCGTCCCGAATCCCGAAGGTTCAGGAACTAGTCAAGGAGATTTTCGGCAAAGACCCGCACAAGGGCGTCAACCCGGACGAAGTCGTTGCAGTCGGCGCGGCAATTCAGGGCGGCGTTTTGGCTGGCGACGTCAAAGACGTCCTTCTGCTCGACGTTACCCCGCTGTCTTTGGGAATTGAAACCCTCGGCGGCGTTATGACTCGACTGGTCGAACGCAACACAACCATTCCGACGGAAAAGTCACAGGTCTTTTCCACCGCAGACGACAACCAGACGGCTGTTACAATTAAAGTCTATCAGGGCGAACGTGAAATGGCGGCGGACAACCGACTCCTGGGTCAGTTCAACCTGGAAGGCATCCCGCTGGCGCCCCGCGGCGTCCCGCAGATTGAAGTTACGTTCGACATCGACGCCAACGGCATCGTTTCCGTCAAGGCGAAAGACAAGGGCACCGGCAAGGAACAGAAAGTTACCATCGAACAGAGCTCCGGCTTGAGCGACGAAGAAATCGAAAAGATGCGCCGTGACGCCGACGCTCACGCCTCCGAAGACAAGAAACGCCGCGAATTCGCCGAACTGCACAACAAGGCGGACTCCATGGTTTGGCAGCTCGAAAAGCTCATGAAGGAAAACGAATCCTCCATTTCCGAGTCTGACAAATCCGCCATGACCGCGGCTATCGACAAGGTCAAGGAAGCCATGAAAGGAACCGACGCCGACGCCCTCAAGTCCGCCGTCAGCCAGCTGGAACAGGCGTCTCACGCGTTCAGCAAAACGCTGTACGAAAAGGCTGCTGGTTCCGCCGCCGGCGCTGGCCCGCAACCGGGCGCATCCGCTCAGAGCGACTCCGGCTCCGACTCCAAAAACGACGACACGATCGACGCGGAATTTGAAGTCAAAGACTAAAGATATGTAACGTTCCCTTCGGGATTCAGTATGACATTCATGCTGGATCCCGATTTTTATAGGCGCGTATCCAATATTCTACTGCCTACTGCCTACTGCCTATTGCCTCCTATTTATTATTTACTGAAATGAACGCGTGTACTATTCCCCGAATTGGCTTGGGCTACGATTCCCATAAACTCATCGACGGCG
>JAFZAL010000212.1 GCA_017557195.1 Thermoguttaceae bacterium
CACGAATGTAATACCGACAACGCGGTACTGCTGCCACAGATAGGCGTCAGCGCCTTCACGAACGGCGGCGGCGATGGAAACCATTTCTTCGTTTCCTTCGTCAGCGGCTTTCATCTTGACGTAGAACGCGCGGGCAAAGCACAGAGCGGCAATAGCGCCAGCAAGAGCGATGAGCCAGAATTTGCCGTAGGTTCCATTGAACGCTTCACGAACGGACGGAGCAGCAGCTTCTTCGGTGGTTTCTTCGTCAGCGGGAGCGGTTTCGTCAGCAGCAGGAGCGGCTTCTTCGACTGGAGCGGCTTCTTCGACTGGAGCGGCTTCTTCGACCGGAGCGGCTTCTTCGACCGGAGCGGCTTCTTCGACCGGAGCGGCTTCTTCAACCGGAGCGGCTTCTTCAACAGCGGGAGTAGCTTCTTCAGCAGCGGGAGCGGCTTCTTCGGCAGGAGCTTCTACCGGAGCGGCTTCTTCAGCAGGAGCGGCTGGAACGTCTTCTGCCGGAGTAACAGGGGTTTCTTCAGCGGGAGCGGCGGGGGCTTCTTCAGCTACCGGAGCAGCTTCTTCAACAGCCGGGGCAGCTTCTTCAGCAGCCGGAGCGGCTACAGTGGATTCCGGCGCGGCTTCCGCAGGAGCTGCCTCTTGGGCGAGCAACTGGGAACCAAACGCCAATCCTAACGTTGCCAATAAGGCAAACATCCAGGTTGACTTCATGAGTCTGATTCTCCTAAAAAAATGGTAAAATGAATAAAACTATGCTGAAAGCAAAGACAATTAATAATAATCCCTATTTCAGCGATTCTAACTTAATTGCGTATAATTTTATCTATTGAGTTTTTTATGTCAAGGGGGAGAACAAGACTTTTAACAAGAGAATCGAAATAAAAGAACTAAAAATACAATAGAGAACGAAAAACTGAAGGACGTCCCCCTGAATTCTTCGTTCTCTCGCTTTTTGAACCGCACGTTCAATCTCTGCTTTGGTCTAATCTTTTCGCAGCGATAAGCATGCCCTGAAGAGTCATGTTTTCTACATAGTTGGCTTTAATTCCCAGATTGCTGCAAATGACCTTTCCAGCTCCCCCGGAAACAAATATTACGGGCGTAGAATCGAATTCCTCTTTGACCAGACGCTTCATCCGTTCGAGAATGCCGCACGCCAAGTTGATCGCGCCAAATTCCATCGCCTGACGCGTTGTTTTACCGCATGACGTCGCAACTGTGTCTTCCGGAATCTGATCGATATTGGGCAGAAATGCGGTTTTTGTATGAAGCGCTTCCAGGGCGATATGAACGCCGGGAACAATCTGACCGCCGCAATACCGTCCGTCCGGCGAAACGACGTCTACTGTTTGCGCCGTTCCGATGTTGCTCACCAACGCAGAACGTTTTTGGGATTTAACGCTCGCTGCGTACAGAGCGGCAAAAAGGCGGTCTGAACCCACCGCGTTTTTGTCGACAACGTCTGCCTCAATCGGAACTTCAAAATCATTCCAGAGCTTAATGCTCATTGTCGGTTTAAGAAGCGGTCTAAGCCGATCCCACAATTCCGGGCAAACGCTCGAAACGTGAACCTGGCATTGAGACCAGTTCGACGCCAAACCAATTACAGAATCAAACCAGTTTTGTAGCGGCTTTTCCCAGTCCACAACATCTCTGGGAAGAGTCAGGAACTTTTGCTCTGTTCCAACTGCAAAATCCAGTTTTGCTGCGCTGTTTCCAATATCAATCAGGAGATAACTCATGGTAGGTAGGTGGAGGGATGGGGAGGGGTGGGAAATAGGGAGTGGGGAGTAGGGAATAGGGAGTGGGGAGTAGGGAGTGGGGAGTAGGGAGTAGGGAGTGTTTTTTAATACTATTCCCTATTTCCCTATTTCCCTATTTCCCTATTTCCTATTCCCTATTCCCTATTCCCTGATTACATCATGTTCAGCTTTGGCATAACAGGATTCGCTTTGACCTGTTCCAACAGGTTAACGGCAATCTGATCAAAAATACTCATAATCGCAGAATTGCTTTCCAAATCAAACAGGGAGCCGGAATCCTCGAATTTGCGAATTTCGGGCGAAAACGGGACTTCTCCCAAAAACGGGAGTCCGTTCGCCTGAGCGTACTGCTTGACGCCGCCGGAACCGAAAATGTCGTGTTTTTTGCCGCAGCCGTCACAGAGGAAATAACTCATGTTTTCAATAAGCCCCAACATCGGCTTTTCGATCTTTTTAACCATGTCGACAGCGCGAACGGCGTCAATCAACGCAGTTTTTTGAGGCGTGCAGACGATAACCTGTCCGTTGAGCGTGGTAAGCTGATTGAGGGAAATCGGGACGTCGCCCGTTCCGGGGGGAAGGTCGATGATTAAATAGTCCAGCTTTTTCCCGGACGGGTCAACCCAGTTGGTATGATTTATCATCTGATCCAGAACGCTGTGAACGAGCGGACCGCGCCAGATAATCGCCGCGTCTGAAGGACACATGTTCCCAACGGAAAGCGTTGCAATCCCGTTGACGTAAATCGGCTGAATGAGGTCGTTCTCGCTGACCGCGCCGTCAACCACGCCTAAAATATGCGGTATCGACGGACCGAAAATATCGGCGTCCAGCAATCCGACAGACAGTCCCTGCCGCTTTAACGCCAGCGCGATTAACGCTGAAACGGAGCTTTTTCCCACTCCGCCTTTTCCCGATCCGATTGCAATTGTTTTCATTGGATTAAAACCGTTTATTCGTTAAGTAAATTGATTATCATGTCGACAAATTCCGGCTCGGCAGACGCCGTTGGAGCGCGGAAAAAATTCACGCCCAGCTTTTCGCACGCCTGAGCCGACAAATAGTCCAGGTCATAGGCGATTTCCATGTTGTCGAGCGAAAATCCCAGCGGGACGATTAAAACCGCGCAATCAGGATTCTCTTTCGCCAGACTCTCGATCGCCTCGACCGGGTCTGGACCAAGCCATTCGCCCGGCGCGCTGGTCGGCTTGCTTTGCCAGACCTTCATTACGTCCATCAGCCCGATTTGTTTGGCAATCCGTTGAGTCAATTCCCCAAACCTCGCGTCGTAACTTGAAGTCTCTGACCACGTTACGGGCAGCGAATGGGCGCTCAACAAGACCTTGATATTTTTTTCGCCCTGATTTTCCAAAAACTTTAAACCTTTGAGAACCGTAGACGTTCCGCACCGAATAAACACCTCTCGCGAGGCGTACGACGGCAAAAAGGTAAATGCGGGTTTACTGCACGTCCCGACAGCGGCGACCGCGCTGTCAATCGCCTTTTGGAACTTGCCGTTCATATACTCCGATTCCAGCGGCGTTGGAATGAAAACCGCTGCGTTCTTCCGCTCGTCGAACGCCATCTGAGCGACTGTTTCTTCCACAGACGGGTTGGAATACAACGTCGCCCAATAGACCGGAACCGGGTTCTGAGCTGACATCATTTTATTAATGAGCCGAACCAGCAGCGCCCTGCTCTGCTCGTTGATCGGGCTTACCCCGCCAAGTTGTTCGTATCGGGCGACGGAAGCCTCAATTCTCGACGGCGTGGCATGCTCGCCCAATACTTTTTCAATAAACGGGCGAATCTGCTCGGACGTTTCCGGTCCGCCGTAGGTCAGCAGCAGTAAAGAATCATACATGATTAGGGATTAGGGAGTAGGGAATGGGGAATAGGAGTACTTAGCGCTTAGCGCTTAGGACGCAAGCGCTCCCCTCACTATGCACTATGCACTATGCACTCGCAACTCCCTTTTATTATACCCCTTAATAAAAATCTTACCAGCCGGGGAACCGCTGATAATTTTCAGTAAATTTTCTGAAAATAATCCTTTCCTAAAAAAAACGTTATATTTTTTCACCTTATCTGACGATTTTATCAAACAGACGGATTGTATCGATTGTATCAGTCCTGACAGTTATTTTAACAAAAATATCATTCTATATTCATTTTCAGGGAAGGCAATTCCATGCGAAATATTTACTTAAACGTTTTTTGCGCGCTGTTGGTTTTCGCAACCGCCAGTTCAATTCGAGCGGAAGAGTACAAACCGGGGAAAATCATGAAGGATTACCAGCTTCAGCTGGCAACCTTTTCCATTCTCAATACAGACACGCCCGTTGAGCTGGGAATCCCAACGCATCACGACGCGGATTTGCAGTCTCCGAAAGACGATACGCCGGTAAAAATGGTTCCGATTTCAACGCTCAACAGCCATGACAAAGCGCAGTCTGCGCCGAAAACGAAACCTCAAAACGATCCGCCGGCGACGAAGCGCGTTTCAAAGACCAATTCTGACGCAAAAAAGTCCGATTCCAAAGCCGCCGCAAAGACGGCAAACTCGCTCAATCTGATCAGGCCGGAAAAGGTTGAAAGACAGACTCCGGCTGTAAAGGATTCCGTCGCTGAGAATTCCCCCAATCAACCCGAGACAATCGCGCCCAAAAATGAACCGACTTCCGACGGCTGGAGCGCCGTTTCTCACAAAAAGGTTTCGATTCTGGATACTGAACCCGTTCAGTTTGATTCGCCCAAAACCAAGCCTGCCAAACCTCAAACGCATTCGGTTTTGTCTGAATCGCATTCCACGCTGCCGGAACCGCAGGAATTGTTTGAGGACGAAGAAACTCAACCGTCAACGCAACCGTCTGTCGCCGAACAGGAAGAGCCTGCCGCCGGATTGCATTTCGGAGATTTAGAGTCGATTCCGGAACCGGACGAAGTTTTGTCGCCCATTTTGGAAGACGAACTGGAAGTTACAGCCCCTGAAATCGTGGAATCCGAAGTCGCAGAACCTGAACCGGAACTGCCTCAACTCCCCAAAGCCGACACGCGAATGATGGATATTGTCAATAACGGCATTAATGAAGACGCCAATCCGGATTCCGCTGCCGAAGACAACGAGCTTGCAAGCGCGAACGACGACGCGGATCTGGATTTGCCGACCGGCGCTGACAAGTTCGCCTACAATCCCTTTGCCGCCGCGGCAAAGGCAAAGATTGAAACCGTCAACAACGTAGAAGTCCGCGTTCTGGAATTCGAATCGCTCGTTCCGGGAGAAACAACCGTCCAAAAAGCGGTTGCCCGATGGGGAGAGCCAAACAACAAGATGGAAAACAAATCCACGTCCGTTTATCAGTATTTCCGACCGATTAAAAACGTCGCCTCGGAAGTCCAGGTTATTTTTGAAGACGAAAAACTGACGACCATTCTCATTCAGTTTGAACAGCCCGAAACAATCGAGAATCTGGAAGCCCAATACAACCTTTCCGGAATCAAGCCGGTTGTCGTTCGACAAAAAGACGGAACGCCCGTCGGTCAGGCGTACCCGGAACGAGGAGCGTCTTTTGTTTACAGCCCCAATTCGGGCGCTCAAAAGACGATTTCCCGACTCATTCTCGAACCGATCGCTGCGCCGCCGTTCCTGCTTCGCGCTGAATCGACCCTCAACGACAATCCAACAGCGTCCAAAGCCGATTTGGAATTCGTTTTGAATAAAGAACCCCGCTCCGCCGAAGCCCACTGGCTCTACGGCCGCGTTTTGGAAGCTCTTGGCGAACAGGACGCCGCTATCGAACACATGGAAAAAGCCGTCTTTTTGGACAATAACGACGCTCGATTTTACGTGAATCTGGCCATCGCTCGGTCCGAGGCGGGATTGGCTGACCTGGCAGACAAGGCGGCGGACAAAGCCATTGAATTGGCAGACCGAAAAGACAATCCGCTTCCTCATTTGGTTGCAGAAGCCTGGAGAATCAAAGGCGACCTGGAATCCAACAAACAGAATCCCAATTTCAAAGCGGCTCTCGATCTGCATTCCAAAGCCATTGTTATAGCCCAGCAGCAGCTTTCCAATCCGGATTCGGAAACAGCGCAAGCCGCTCTGGAAACGCTCGTTGACGCTCACCTGGGCGCCGCCCGAGACATCGCCTGGGGAAACTGGAATCAAAAGGCGTCTGCCGTTGTACGATGGCTTAATCAGGCGAACAAGTACAACGAACAGATTATCATAAAGGCGAATTATTCCGAACGTCAGATTTATCAGTCCAGAGTTCGCCTCGCCTCAAAAGCCCTCTCCGCCATTGCCGGCGTCGGGAAAGAAATCAACC
>JAFZAL010000024.1 GCA_017557195.1 Thermoguttaceae bacterium
GCTAACGCGCCGGAAATGGCAGGGCAGGGGATTCCCAGCTCGACAGCGGTCGCGACGACTTTGCGCCATGCGGTTTGCGATTCTTCCGCAATGCTCTTGAAGTACGGGTCGAGAAGCAGGTTTTCCAGAGCCGGATTCTTGTCGAACGCTTCTTTAATGCGTTCCAGGAACGTAGCGCGAATAATGCATCCGCCTCGCCAGAGCATGGCGATAGGACCGTAGTTAAGCGTCCAGTCGTTGGCTTTTGCCGCCGCCTGCATCTGGACGAATCCTTGAGCGTACGAGCAAATCTTGGAAACGTACAGAGCCTTGCGAACGAATTCGATGAATTCCTGTTTGTCGCCGGTATAAGCGCCTTTCGGTCCCGGCAGGACTTTGCTGGCGCGAACGCGGGCGTCTTTCATGGCGGACAGGCTTCGAGCGTAAACCGCTTCTGTAACAAGCGTGCTGGGAACGCCCAGGTCGAGCGCCAGCTGAGACATCCATTTTCCAGTGCCTTTCGCCCCGGCGGTGTCGAGAATCATGTCGACCAGATAGTTGTCGGTGAGCTTGTCTTTAACGGTGAAGATGTCTCGGGTGATTTCAATCAGGTACGAGTTGAGTTCGCCGTCCATCCATTGAGCGAAGACGTCGTGAATCTCCTCGTTGGACAGCCCAATCGCGTTTTTGAGCAGCCAGTACGCCTCGCAGATAAGCTGCATGTCGCCGTATTCGATTCCGTTGTGAACCATCTTGACGTAATGCCCCGCTCCGCGCGCGCCAACCCATTCGCAGCAGGGAATGTCGTGATTCGGACCGACTTTGGCGGAAATCGCCTGGAAAATCTTTTTGACTTCCGGCCACGCGGCTTCGGATCCTCCGGGCATCATGGACGGACCGCGGCGAGCGCCTTCTTCTCCGCCGGAAACGCCGGTTCCGATGTACAGAATGCCGGTCGGCTCAATCGCCTTGGTGCGGCGTTCGGTGTCGGTGTAATGGGTGTTGCCGCCGTCGATAATGATGTCGCCCGGCTCCATGAGCTTAATCAGCTTTTCCATGACCGCTTCTGCCGGGGAAAGTTCCGGATAGAGCTTTGTTTCCATGGCGGGAATGGCGTCAGGGGATTTAATCATGAGCATGATTTTACGAGGTCGGGCGACGCTGGCGACCAACTCCTCGAGGCTGTAACAGCCAACGATTTCCCCGGAAACTTCCTTAACGGCGTCGGACGCCAGGAAATCGTCAATCTTGCTGGTCGTTCGGTTGAAAACCGCAACCGAAAAACCGTGATCCGCAATGTTCAAAACCAGGTTCTGACCCATAACTGCCAGACCCATCAAACCGAAATCGCATTGTTTAGCCATGTTCGCGAACTTTCTTTTTAGGTAAAAAATGGAAGGTTAAAAAATACAAGCTCATTGCTTGCTGTATAATATATTATATTTTGCCATCAAAACGAGAATAGTCAATAGGGGAGGGGGAAGTAAGTTAGAAGTGAGGAGTTAGGAGTGAGGAGTTGGCAAGCGCTCTTCGGAAACGTTTACGGGGGGCGGGTATTACCCGTCATTTTATCGCGGACAATGTCCGCGCCCCGGAGACGGCTTGCCGTCGCAACCCTTTCCCATATACTCTGTTTATTTGCAGAAATGTTTAAATGTCAAAACAAAAATACTTTTTACAAGAGTCAAACGATTCTCGTAAAAAGTATTTTCTTATTTTTCGATTTGATTTGATGTCTTTACAGGCGCTTAATCTCTGAGTTGAAATTTACTCAAAGGGAACGCCGTTAGCGTCTTTTGTTACTGTGCAAATCTCAATCAAAACCCAAAGGGGGACAAAAAAGCATCCAATGCATAACAAAGTGCTAATAAGTTGAGCGGCTCCTCTGCCAGTATAACCGGCATAGAAATTGTGAATTCCTAAACCGCCGAAGAAAAACCCCAGGAGAATGTATGATGTTCTGCTATGTCTTGGACCGTGATATCTATGGCGTCCCCTCGAACTATGACTGTTGTTTGAAAAATCCATGGAACCGTTAAAATTAGGGGTTCCAATGTTAAAGTAATTGGCAAATGTTGGAATACCGGAGATCTGAACGGCATTTTCGCCATTTCGCCACGCAAGATAGTTGGAAAGAATCTGCCGGTTTTGAATCATTGTAACAATTTGGCTCGTTGGATAAGGTCCGTATCCGTTAACGCCGTCATTGCTTATATACCATTGCTCTTCCGGTACAGGAATGCCAGTCGTCGCCGTCTGAACAGGCGTTGGAGTAACGGCTAACTGTTGTTGAGAGTACGGATTGTTTCCTGAAGATGGCGCCGATGAATTATTGCTTTGAAGAAAATCGAACGACATCGACCCGGATAAATTTGTCGATCCTGTATTACTTCCCACAGTTGTAACCGGGGTTGCTGTAGTTACTGGCGTTGCCTGGGTTGAGGCTGCTGACGAAGAATCTTGAGCGTCGTCAGACGAAGCAAGTTCCGGGAACGATTTCAGAGGGCGCCATGTTTGCTGATCCGTTGAAATTGGAACGTCCAACGTAATTCGCTTAATTGAAAGCAAAGTACGAACCTTGTCTGCGGAAAGCGGTCCGTATATCTTAGTTGCACCTTTAATGTAATACATGTAAAACCTCTAAAAGTAATTTTGGTTTTCTAATAAAAACTGCGGGCAAAATTTATGTGAAAACAAATAAAGACTGGTATTTTCTCAAATTGTTGTGAAATAAATTGTGAGAAAAAATCAACAAATTGAGCAAATACCATATAATTAATATATTCAATTTCACGACAAATTACAAGGGGGGCGTTACTTAAAAAAGTAAAAAAGTTCTTAAAAATAACAAAATAATAGAAAACGTCCCATCTGATTTTCGGGTTATTGGCATTGGACGTTTAGACGATAATTCTTCAGTAATATAAACAAATATGCGTCAGGTCGCTGTAAAAATGCAGACCGCGCAGAACCATCAGAATTCCAACGAAAACGGCGTAAACGTTGTGCATGCAAAGCAGATTCGAGGGCGTCCGGCGCTGAAAATAGTAGACAATCAACGCGGCGTAATATACGCTCATGCAGGAACAGACAAGATGAGAAGCTGATCTGCGTCCTGGAAGGACGCAACCCTTGTAAC
>JAFZAL010000213.1 GCA_017557195.1 Thermoguttaceae bacterium
ATTCTGCGCTTAATGGGGTACAATAAAGTGCATAGTGCATAGTATATAGTGCATAGGACACGACACTACTATGCACTAAGCACTAGGCACTAGGCACTAGGCACTAAACACTTAAGCGCTTCAAGGAGACACAACCACCATGCGTTCAGACATCGTAAAACAGGGAGATTCTCGCGCCGCTCATCGCGGTTTGCTTCGCGCTTGCGGAGTCGGAGAGAACGATTTCAATAAACCGTTTATCGCTATTTGCTGTTCTTATACGGACATCGTTCCCGGGCACGTCCATCTCAACGACGTTGCAGAATACCTCAAGCAATGCGTTCGAGAGGCGGGCGGGGTTCCGTTCGTGTTTAATACGATTGCCGTTGACGACGGAATCGCCATGGGGCATCCCGGCATGAAGTTCTCGCTGGCAAGCCGGGAACTGATTGCTGACTGCGTCGAAACGATGGTAACAGCGCATTGCTTTGACGGCATGATCTGCGTTCCCAACTGCGACAAAATCGTTCCCGGCATGCTCATGGGCGCGATTCGCTGCAATATTCCCACCGTATTCGCCTCCGGCGGCCCCATGGAAGCGGGCAGAAAAGTCATGCCCGGCGAACCGCAAAAGGGCGACAACGCCAAGGGCGAACGCGGTTTGGACTTGATCGACATTTTCGTCGCCGCCGCCGCTAAACAGAAAGGCGACATCACCGCAGAACAGCTGACAGAAATCGAAAAAGCCGCCTGTCCGACGTGCGGGTCCTGTTCCGGCATGTTTACCGCCAACAGCATGAATTGTCTGTGCGAAGCGCTGGGAATGGCTCTGCCGACCAACGGGTCGCTGCTGGCAACGTCGGCGGAACGCAAGCGTCTGTTTAAAAAGGCGGCTGAGCGCGTAATTCAGATGGTCAAAGACCTCGAAGACGGCAAGACCGGGTTCCTGCCCTGCGATATTATCAATATCAATTCCATCGACAACGCGATTGTTCTCGACATGGCAATGGGCGGATCGACCAACACGGTTCTCCATACAATGGCAATCGCCAACGAAGCGGGCATCCCCTACGACATCAAACGAATCAACGACCTGTCCAACCAGACGCCCAACGTCTGCAAGGTTTCCCCGTCGTGCCATTATCACATGGAAGACGTCCACAACTCCGGCGGCATTCACACCATTCTTGGGTCAATCGCCCGCGGAAAGCCCGGCTTGCTGCATTTGGACGCCATGACCGTTACCGGCAAAACCCTGGGCGAGAACATCGCTCAGTTTGACCTCCGCGCCGACACGGTTTCTCAGGAAGCGTTGGAACTGTACGCCGTTCAGGGAACCGGACGACGTAACAGCAAGGGCATGTCCGTAGAACGCGAAGCTGCGACCGTTCGCGATTTGACGCTTGGATTCGACCCGTATGACTGCATTCGCGAAGTCGAAAACGCCTATTCTCAAGTCGGCGGTCTGGCGATTCTCCACGGCAACCTCGCCCCCAACGGCGCGGTCGTCAAGTCGGCGGGCGTGCTACCCCAGATGCTCGTTCACACCGGGCCTGCCGTCATTTTTGAATCGGAACCGGAAGCGTACGAAGGCATCGTCGCCGGCAAGGTCAAAGCCGGGGACGTCGTTATCGTTCGCGGAGAAGGCCCCAAAGGCGGGCCGGGAATGCAGGAAATGCTCGCCCCCACGACCGCAATTAAAGGCGTCAAGCTGGACGATTCCGTTGCGCTCATTACAGACGGTCGCTTTTCCGGCGGCACCGCTGGCGCGTGTATTGGGCACGTTTCTCCCGAAGCGGCGTCTGGCGGCCCGATTGGTCTGCTTAAAGACGGCGACATTATCGACATCGACATTCCCGCCAGATCGCTCAACGTCCGCCTGACCGACGAAGAACTCGCCGAACGCAAAAAGGGATGGAAAGCTCCCGAACCGAGAATCAAAAAGGGATACCTGGCAAAGTACGCCAAAATGGCGTCTTCCGCCGACACCGGCGCGATTCTGAAGTGGGAATAAGAAGGCAGTAGGCAATAGGCAGTAGGCAGTAGTGATTTAACTACTCCCTATTCCCTACTCCCTATTCCCTTTTATTGAACTTAAGATTACAATTTATCGTTATACTATAATATCACCGGGCGACCTCAACAGCCGCCCTGATTCAACTTGACTTCACATTGAAAGGACTGAAAAATGAAATTTCGTTTCCTTACTTTGACGCTCAGTCTGGTCATGGCGATGGCGTCAGTTTCCGCGTTCGCGCAAAGCGCTCCCGCTATTGACGACGATATTGTAGCGCTCGTTCCCGCTCTGCCGGAAAACGGCACAGCGCTGGAATATCTCCAGTACGTTCAAGCCAGCAACGACGTAATGAAAAAAGCTCTTGAATCTCTTCAGGCGTCCGCTCAGGCGAACGGTAAACAGGTTACGCCTCAAAAGGCGCAGGCGCTTGCCTCCGCGTTCATGGAAAGAAATCTGGAAGCGGTCAACAAAGGTTTGGACGCTGAAACCGTTCCGGAAAGCGTGTTTCAGAAGCTGGCTCTCGCCAAAGCGGAACTGCTGGCTCTGAAAATTAAGCTTCACAACGACGAAGCCGCCAAAGAGGAAATGACAAAGTTTCTGGCAAAACTCCAGAAAGACGGCAAAGACACAACGTTAAAAATCGTTGCAGCCAGAATCAACTCTCTTGACGCCATGCTTAACGCTCAGATTTTCCGCGCCCGCATGCTCAAAGCTGTTAACACGCAAGACGCCGTAGAAATGGAAAAGCTGGTCAAAGAAATGGACGCGGCTCTGGCGGCGACCGACAACGGCAAAAACGCCTCGCCGGAACTGGCGCAAAACGCGATGATGCTCAGCTTCCTCGTTCAGAAGGTTCCCAATTACAGACCGTCTGAAGAACTGATTCCGAAATACCTCGGCATTCTTTCCAACGCAACCAACCCGCAGACCCAAAAGTTTGTCAATAGCATAAAAGCGCAGATTGCCGCCGCGATCAATGCTGCTCAGGAAAAAAAGCGTCAGGAAGAAGAACGGAAAAAGCAGGAAGAAGAAAATCAGAACGAAAAGGTTCTTGACCTGGACAACCTGATGTAGTTGCGAGTTGCGAGTTGCGAGAAAATTTTGTGAATCGCATCGCGCTAATTACCAATTGTAATAGCTCCTCGAAAGCCAAGGTGTTTACCACGGTCTTTCGGGGATTTTCCGTAACGGGTTTCAGATCGACATTCGCTGGCGGCGTAATTCCAGCTGCCGCCGCGGATAACGCGGTCTGGATATTCTGATTCGCCAATCGGGTCGATAACGTTTTCTTTCGAGTACGCCGCAAATAAATCTTCGCACCATTCCCAGACGTTACCGTGCATGTCGTACAAGCCCCATGCGTTGGGATCGTAACAGCCAACAGGAACGGTCTGTCCAGCAAAAGCGCCTTGGACGTTCGTTCCCCACGGGAAACGACCGTTGCAGTTCGCCTTATCTCCGTTGAGAGCGTTCCCCCAGAAATACGACGTCGTACTCCAAGCCCGACACGCGTATTCCCATTGCGCTTCTGTTGGCAGTTGAACCGGCAGACCCAGTTCTGAACACTTCTTACAGAATTTCTGACAGTCATACCGGGACACGTTCTCGACAGGAAGATCGCCGCCCTTGAATCCGCTGGGATTGTATCCCATGACGGCGTTCCATTGCTGCTGCGTTACCTCAGTTTCCATCATCCAGAACCCTTTGGTAAGCGTAACCAGATGCGGCTCTTCCGCGCCCTTGCGTCTTGCTTGAGAAATCGGCGACCCCATCATAAACGTTCCCGCAGGACACCATCTAAAGGCGAACTGAACGCCGTTGACATCAACGGTTTTCCGTTCTCCCGGCTTGATTCCCGGACTGAGTAAAGCGGCGTATTTCCCTTGATTGGAATCAGCGCCAAGTGGATTTTCCAGCGGGGTTAAACCGTCTGCAGTGCAAACGGCGCAAACGCAAAGCAGAACAACGCAAGCCAGCGTCATAAAGCCAGAATATCTACAAAACAGATTTATTAGGGAATTGCTTGGGTTCATAACGTCTCCGATTCAATAAAAGGATTTATAGTATAATAACGAATAAACCGGGGTAAAAGTTCGACGTCTCCCGGAAATCGGCGCAGCGCCAATTTTGTCCAATTTAACATTCGAACCAAATTTATCGAATTATCGTAAATAACTGATGTAGTAATATATACTCGGACGACCGCCCTCAACAGCCGCCCTGCCCCGATTTTTCCCACCCCCACAGAAAGGACTGAAAAATGAAATTCCGCTTCCTCGCGTTGACGCTTGGTCTGGTTATGGCTTTGGCGTCGGTTTCTGTTTTCGCTGAAAACGCCCCCATTGATAACGACGCGATTGCCGCGCTCATTCCCGCCCTGCCGGAAAATGGCTCCGGCGCCGATTATCTCGGATACATCCACGCCAGCCAAAACGCAAAGATGAAAGCCATCGAAACCTTAAAAGCAAAGGCTCAGGAAAACGGTCAGGAGTTTACAAACGAAAACGTCCAAGCGATTGAATCCGCATTTATCCAAAAGAATATTGAAGCGGCAACCATGGGAATGGCGGCGGAACATTGCACGGAAAGCGCATACGCCAACCTGGCGGTTTTCAAAGCGCAGTTTCTGTTTGTTAAATGGCAGCTTCTCAAAGACCCTGGCGCTCAGGGCGAACTGCTCAAGTTTACTCAACAACTCAAGGCGGACGGCAAAGACACAACTCTCCAGCATGTCCTTGGCAAGATTAACGCTCTGAATTCCCAGATATTCCGCGCCCGGCTCAACGCCTGCATTAAGGCTCAAAACGCCGAAGAAATGGGCAAACTGGTCAACGAAATGAACGCGGCTCTGGCAGCGGCAAACAACGGCAAAGACGCCACGCCTGAAATGGCTCAGGACGCGATTGCGCTCATGTTCCTCGTCCAGAAAGTCCCGGCATACAAGCCGACCGAAAATCTGATTCCCAAGTATCTCAACATTCTCTCCAACGCGACCAACCCGGAAACGAAAAAGATTGTCGACAACGTTAAACAGCAACTCGTCAACGCGATCAAAGCGGCTCAGGAAAAAGAGCGACAAAAGCAGGAAGAACTCAAAAAGCAACAAGAAGAAGAGCAACAGAAACAGGAAGAGCAGATCCCGGAACAGGACGATGTTCCGGAGAATCTGATCTAAGCTTTCCAATATCCATCGTCCAATAAACAAAACAGACGACAGAATTCCTCTGTCGTCTGTTTTTAATTACGCATTCCGCTTTACGAATTACGAATTATTTCCCCGGGGTCGCTTGCAATTCGAAATCTTCTTTGGTATAATTGCAGATAATTAGTGCTTAGTGCATAGTACTTAGTACATAGGACGCAAAGCGCTCATCTTACTATGCACTATGCACTACGCACTATGCACTCACCACTCAATCCCCCCCACGCAAGGAGAATATCATGTACAGATCATTTATTTCAGCGCTGGCGCTGGTTCTGACCGCAGCTCTGGCGACGGCTCAAGACAGCCGACCTACGTTTGAAACGCAGCCTGCGGTTGTCGTTCAAGCTCGAAGCGGAATCGGTTCGACGATCGCGAAACTGGAAGCGGGAAAAGACGTTACCGTTGCGTATTTCGGCGGGTCAATTACAGCCGCCAACGGCTGGCGTCCGAAAACGACGGCTTGGCTTCAAGCGCAGTACCCATCGGCGAAAATTCACGAAGTCCACGCTGCCATCGGCGGGACGGGGTCGGACCTGGGCGTTTACCGCTGCTATCACGACGTTATCGCGCATCACCCGGACCTGGTCTTTGTAGAATTCTCCGTCAACGACGGCGGCGCCGCCCCGGAAAAAATCTGGATGCAGATGGAAGGAATCGTCCGACAGATCTGGAAAGCCAACCCGGAAACCGACATTGTCTTTACGTACACGTTTATTCGAGGTTACTACGAATGCACGCTGGCGGGCGAATGCAGCCGCGCCGCGTCGGCGATGGAACAGCTGGCGGAATTTTACAACATTCCCAGCATCAACTTCTGCCCTCGCATTGCGAAGATGTGCAAAGACGGCGAGCTGGCAATCAAATTCGATGAAGCCCAGCCCGGGCAAATCATCTTCTCTCGAGACAACGTCCACCCCACCGACGAAGGGCATGAACTGTATCTCAAAGACATCCAGCAGGCGTGGGAACAGATGAAGAAGTTGCGAGTTGCGAGTAGCGAGTTGCGAGAAGATACAACGCAGCCAACGGGAGCGAATTATGACAACCACGCTTCCCAGCTTGAGAAAACGTTCTTTTCCAGGAATTACGAAAACGCCCGACTTGTCCAGATCAACCCGAAATGGCTACACGGTACGTGGCGAAAGCTGGAACAGGGCGATCCGCTGTACTGGGCGACTCAGCGCGCCGACGACATCTGGACTTCAGGAACGCCGGGCGACTCGATTGAGTTCAAAGTCAAAGGGTCGGAAGTAAAAATCTACGACCTGCTCGGCCCCAACGGCGGACAGGTCAAAATCACCGTCGACGGCGTCGACGCTCAGCATCTCGTGCCCCTGTTCGACAGCTACTGCACGTACCATCGTCTCGGGACGCTTTTCGTCGCCGGCAGACTTGACCCGAACGTCGAACACACGGTCGTCGTTACCATCGACGCCAACCAGCCTGACCGGAAATCCGTCGCATTCCGGCTCCAAGACCCCGAAAAAGAACTCGCCGAACCCAAATACCAGGGAACCAACGTCTGGTTTGGATCAATTCTTATTGTGGGAGACGTTTTAGACGATTGACAAACGGATTTTTCAGATTATAATATATTATAAGTATTTAGTGGTAAGTTTTGAGTGGTAAGGACGCAAGCGCATCACTTACCACTAATCACTTGCCACTAACCACTCCTAACTCAACCTACTACCATGAACAGAAGAACATTACTCCAAACGTTATCCGTCGGCGCGTTTGCCGCGATTTCCTCAACCAGTCCTTTCCTGTTTGCTCAGGCGCCGAAAGGAAAAAACAAGATTCATCAGTCCGCCAGTCTGTGGTGCTACAATAACACGATGAAAAAGAAAAACATGTCCTTGGAAGACTTTATCGTCGCCGCGAAAGAGATTGGGCTGGAAGGGCTTGACCTGATGGGGCCGGATAAGTTCGAGCTGTTGGCGAAACACGGAATGGTCTGCACGATGACCCAAAGCACAAGCATTCCAGACGGATTTAATACGGTCGCTAACCACGAAAATATGATTAAAGTCCTTACGGAACGCATCGACGCCAACGCCAAGTTCGGGTTCCCCAACGTCATTACGTTTTCCGGCAACTGCCGCGGCATGAGCAAGGAAGAGGGCTTGAAGAACTGCGTCGAAGGACTGAAGAAAATCGTCGGCTATGCGGAACAGAAAAAGGTTACCATCTGCATGGAATACCTCAATTCCAAAGGACACAAAGACTACATGTGCGACAACACGCAATGGGCGGTCGAGCTGGTCAAGCAGGTGGGGTCAGAACGGTTCAAAATCCTGTACGATATTTTCCACGCTGATATGATGGAAGAAGACGTCGTCGGCGACATCGAAAAATATCATGAATGTTTCGGACATTATCACACCGGCGGCTATCCCGGCAGAGCGGAAATCGACTCTCGTCAAAAACGGGATTATCGCGCTGTGATGGAACTGATTTACAAAACCGGATACACCGGCTACGTCGCTCACGAATTCGTACCGCACGACGAAGATGGGCTCAAGAGCCTCAAGACCGCGTATGATATTTGCAACATCGGGTAAAGAATTAGTACTTAGTGCATAGTACTTAGTGCATAGGACGCAAGCGCTCATCTAACTACGCACTATGCACTATGCACTATGCACTCCCTACAATCACATGAACCTGTTTTCCCCTCAACCTACGCCGTACGACTTGAAATTTCGGATGTTCGGATTTCCGATCCGGATCACGCCGTGGTTTTGGGTTGTCGCCGCCATGCTGGGCGCCAGTCTCAGCCCGAAGACAATGATTCTTTGGGTTGCGGCTGTGTTCTTCGGGATTTTAGTTCACGAACTCGGACACGCCTTTGCGATGCGACATTACGGTTTTCAGCCGGAAATCACGTTCCACGCCATGGGCGGGCTGACGTCGTACAATTCCAGTTATCAGATTAACCATCGGTATTTGTCCAACTGGGAACACGTCGTTATAGACGCAGCTGGACCGCTGGCGGGCTTTGCTCTTTTTGGAGTAATTGCCGCCCTGTTGCTATTTATCGGCGTCAACCCGATAGGCTTTCTGTTCGGCGACATTGACGAACAGCAGCGGGGATCGCTGTTCCGGTTCCTGTCCGCGCCGGTTATTGTTTTTCTCCATTTGGAGATGTACATTTGCCTGTTTTGGGGAATCCTCAACCTCATGCCGGTTTACCCGTTGGACGGCGGACAGATTGCCCGCGAGATTTGCATGGCTCTCAACCCCAGAACCGGCATTGCGCTGTCGTTTCAAATTTCGTTTATTGCCTCGCTAATTTTGGCGGGAATTGCCCTGTTATGGCTAAACGACTGGTTTATGGCGGCGTTTTTCGGAATGTTCGCCTACTCCAGCTGGCAGGCGATGAATTACAGGGGATAGGGAATGGGGAATAGGAAATAGTGATTCGCCTTCGGCGAATTTAAAAACTTCTCCCTAATCCCTAAACTACTCCCTATTCCCTACTCCCTACTCCCTATTAATAACACCATGAGAAACATCCTCCTTTCCTTCCTGATAGCGTTCAGCTCTGTCGCCTGCGCGGCGGACTATCAATGCGTTAAAACGGACAACGGCGCCAAACTCGTCAAAGGCGACGTCGTCGTTTGGGAACAGGTTATTAAAACGCCGGAAGGCAAACCGTATATTCACCCTGTAACGCTGCCGGACGGACACGTTATTACAGACCTTCGTCCCAAAGATCACCCCTGGCACACCGGGCTGTGGTTTAGCTGGAAGTATATCAACGGCGTCAATTACTGGGAGCCGTCCGACGGCAAGACCGAAGTCGAATCGTGGGACGCTGCAATTGACGGCTTGTCCGCAACGGTAACTATCAAGCTGAGATACTTTGACAAGCGAAATCCAGACGTTACGGTTTTATCGGAAGAACGAACCGTCGTCTTTTCCGCCCCGGACGAAAACGGAAACTATACGATTACGTCCAAGCACCATTTCACTGCAGGGGACGCTGACTTGACGTTTGAACGAACTCCGCCTCACAAACACGGCGGCGGGTACGCGGGTTTGTCGTTGAGAATGAACCAGACGGTCAGCGAGTTCAAGCCGACGTCCGACAACGGCGGCAATACGATGGACTCCATCCGATCCAAACCCGCGACGTGGTGCGATTTCCGCGACGAAAAGACCGGCATGGGCGTTCGATTTACCATCCTCAAGGGAACGGAGCCGTCCCGGTTCTACATGCAGAACAACGGACATTACTACATCATCCCCAGCCCCGTCCACGAAGGTAAGATTACCTGCAAAGCAGGCGAATCGTTCGATTTGGAGTACCTGCTTGAATTAGGGAATAGGGAATAGGGAATGGGGAATAGTCATTCGCCTTCGGCGAATTTAAAAACTATTCCTTACTCCCCACTCCCCACTCCCTAAACTACTCCCTATTCCCTACTCCCCACTCCCTATTCCCTAACCCCCATGTTCCTATATCCCGCCCTGTTGACAGCCTTGGCGTTAATCGCCTTGCCGATTTTGATACACTTAATCAATCTGTTTCGGCATCGGCGCGTCGAGTGGGCGGCTATGGAGTTTCTGCTTGCCAGCTTCCGAAAGCACTCCAAGTGGATTCGTATGCGGGAAGCGCTGCTGTTGCTATGCAGAATCTGCATCGTCGCTCTGATTGCTCTGGCAGCGGCGGTTCCGCTGGTATCCGACCAATGGGGCAGAATCCTGGGCGGACAAAAGACGAATCTGATTTTCCTCCTCGACGACAGCTACTCCATGCGGGCGCGGTCGGGGGAAACCACCTGTTTCGGTCAGGCGAAGTCCGCTCTGTTACAGTTCTTTGCGGATCAAAATATCTCTCCCGGTCAGACGGTTACGATAATCGCGTTTTCCAAGCCGGACGCCCCGATTCTGTCCGCGCCGGTCGATTCCAAGCTGACGGAACTTCTGGAACAGACGCTGGAAAACACGTATCCCACGCAGCGGGACGACTCCCCGGAAAACGTCCTGCACACTGCTGCAGACTGGGTGGAATCCAACCAGCAGTCCGCCCATCGAATCTTTCTCATTTCCGATTTCCGACAGGTCAACTGGCTGTCCGACAACGGAAAGCTGTCCGAAAAGCTCCGTCAGGAAGTCGAACGGCTGACGAGCTTAAAGGCGACGGTTTCCTTTATCGACGTTTCCGGTCAGTCGGGCGACGAATCCGCTCGTTCCGCCGCCGGGCTGGACAGGATCAACATCGGGATTGCCGCTCTCAAGCCGGGTTCCGGCACGATAGCCGCCGGCGTCCCGATTCCCATGACCGTCGAAGCGATCAACCATTCCTCGACTGCAGCGAAAAACGTCTCGATTCGTTTGGAAACAGACGGCAAACCGCTTCCCGCCGCGTTGATTCACAATATCGAGCCGGGCGAAACCGGACGCGCGAACTTCACCGTTTCGTACCCGCAGGGGGGATGTCACACCATTAAGGCGACGCTGTCGGCAGACGGTTTGGACGCAGACAACGAGCGTTTTTGCGTTCTGGACGTTCCCGCTCGCGTTTCGACGCTGCTAATCGGATATCAGCCCCGCACGTCAGACGAACCAGATCCGTCGCATCAGCCCGACGTCCGATTCGTTCAGACGGCTCTGGCGCCCGGCGCGCCGGTCGATACCGGTTTGGCGTGCCGCGTGGAAAACGACCGGTTCCTCAACGCCGCCAATCTGGACGAGTTCAAAACCGTCTACCTGCTCAACGTTCGCGGATTCTCGAATCTGGCGGGTGAAAACCTGCTTCAATGGCTTCGCAAAGGCGGAACCGCGGTCGTCTTTTTGGGCGACAAGACAGACGCCTCGTCCTGGAACTCCTGGGTCGAGAAAGTCGACGAACTCAAGGGACTGAAATTGTCCAAACCGCAAACCCTTCCGCCGGACTTCCTCCGCAAGCGGTCAGACTTAAACGTGTTCGACAACCCCATCTTCCGCATTTTTGAAGGGGAAAAGAACGCGTTCCTCGCTGCGGTCAACGTCAACACGTACTACGCGTTGGAATCGCCGGAAGCGGTTGAAAAGCACACGCTGGCGCAGTTACGCAACGGCGCTCCGCTGATGGTCGAAATGCCAATCGGACGCGGAGCCGCGCGGGCAGAAGGACAAGGTATTGCCTCCGAAAAAGCTGACTATGGCGCAACCCACTTCCACTCGGGAACCGACCCTGTCGGCGGCGCGATTGTCGTCTTCTTCACGTCTGCCGCCCCAACGTGGAACAACTGGGGAAAGGGCAATCCGAGCTATATCGTCGTCCTCCATCAGCTGCAGGCGGAACTAATCAACCGGGGCGTTAAGGAGGACAACCATCTCGTTGGACGTCCGATTGAATTCGAGTTCAATTCCAAGGCGTTTACCGACCAGTTCCAATGTACCGTTCCCCCGCCGGAAAACGAAGCTCAGCTTGACCTCCAGGCGCGGCAAATCGATCTGACCGCTCAAATGGATAAAGACGTTACCAAGGCGGTTTTGCCGGACGTTCCCCGTTCCGGCGTGTACCGATTCAAATTCCAGCCCAAGCCCGGCGTTGAAGGCGACGCAGCAAGCGCGTCGGACGTCAAAGACGTTGCCGTTAACGTGGCGGTGGAAGAGGGCAATTTGAAAAAGCTCGACCTGAACGAGTTCAAACGCTCCTGGTCAGACATTCCGCTGGAAATCGCCGACAGCGCAACCGTTTCTGCGCTCTTGGCAGGACCGCAGGGATTCAACCTTCAGCCGTACTGCTTGTACGCTTTGATATTATTGATGATTTTGGAAATGCTAATTGCTTACTGGGCGTCAAGCCACCTTGCCCACGTTCCAAACGCAGTTCAGAAAGGAGGCGCGCGCTAATGTTCGATTTCGCTCATTCCCTTTCTGTATTCCTGCTGGCGCAAGCCGACGTCGAACGCGACATGTTTCAGTGGGGGCGAATCCATCAAAATTCAGACTGGATTCTGCCGCTGCTGGTTGTCGGCGTGATGTTCCTGTACGTCTACCGGATTTATAAAAAAGACGCCGTCGAGACCGCCCGCCCGCTGCGCTGGCTGCTCCGAACGCTGCGCTGCATCGCCATTTTGGCTCTGCTTGTCATGTACCTGCAGCCGCAATGGCGTCACGAAAAAGAGTCCACCATTCCCAGCCGGGCGGTAATCTTCGTCGATTCCTCGTTGAGCATGGCTATCGCCGATCAGCCGGCGGAAAAAAGCGGAACGGAAAAAATCCGCCGCTGGGACGCCGTCAAGTCGGTTCTGACTGACGAGCCGTTTATAGACGCTCTGCGCGAAAAGCGGGACGTTCAGATTTTAACCTTCGATTCCGGCGTCAAAGAGCTGGCGTTCCTGACAAAGAAAGGCGACAAGCCGGAACAGGACGGCAAGACAGACGACGGACAGAAAAAAGACGAGAAAACTGCGTCCGCTAAAGTTGTAACAGACATCGGCGCTGTCGATCCCCGCGGTCAGCAGACGGCGTTGTCAGACGCGGTTTCCGCTTGGCTCAATACGCAGCGCAACACACCGCTGTCGGCAGTCGCGGTTCTTTCAGACGGCGCGCAAAACGTCGGGGCGGCTCCCGAAGCGGACGCTGTCGCGGCGGCGGAACGTCATTTGATGGTTCACACCGTTGGCGTCGGCTCGGCGGAGATTCCCGCTAACGTCCGCGTTTACAACGTTCAGGCGCCCCAGCGCGTTCAGCCCAACGACCCGTTCTCTGTTACAGCGTTCATTCAAAACCAGTCCTACGAAGGAAAAACTGTTGTCATCGACCTGATGGAAACCCCGGAAGGCAAAACGGAAGAGACGCTCTCGTCAACGCAAAGCGTCGTTTTGGGAACGGACAACGAGCTGCAAAAGGTCGCCTTTGAAGTTCCCCCGCAGCCGGTCGGGAAAAAGAAATACACCGTAAAAATCCGCGCGCTGGCGAACGAGTCCGACAAGACCGACAATTCCGACTCCGTCGTCGTCGAGTCTGCAGACCGGAAATTGCAGGTTCTGCTCTTTGCCGGCGGGCCGTCGAGAGAATACCAGTTCCTCCGCACCCTTTTGGCGCGGGACAAGTCCATGGAGCTGGACACGCTCTTGCAAACCGCCGTTGGAAACATCTCTCAGGAAGGACGCAAAATCCTTTCAGAGTTCCCCGCCACGCCGCAGGAGCTTTTCGCCTACGACGCGATTATTGCCATCGACCCCAATTTCAACGACTTGACCGCAGAACAGGTTCAGTCGCTGGAAAAATGGATTGGCGATCGCGCAGGCGGCATGATATTCATCGCCGGGCCGGTTTACCTCGGCGAGCCGATTCACTCCTGGCGAGAAAACGAAATCTGCAAGCCCATTTTGAAGATGTTCCCGGTCGAGTTCCCGCGACAGTTTTCGACCTCCAGCGCTACCCGCCAGACGGCGTCGTCCCCCTTCCCGCTCCAGTTTACGCGAGAGGGAACGGAAGCCGACTTCCTCCGTCTGGACGACGACTCGTCTGAAAGCGAAACCCGCTGGAACGAATTCGAGGGCTTTTACAGCTTCTTCCCGGTAGATCGGGCGAAGGACTCCGCAACCGTTTACGCTCGCTTTTCAGACCCGTCCACCGAAGTCAAAGGCGAACTCCCGCCGCTGATTGTCGAGCAGTTTTATGGCTCCGGCCGATCCATTTACATCGGCTCCGGCGAACTGTGGCGTCTGCGTTCCGTAGACGAAACGCTCTATGAACGCCTTTTGACTCAGCTCGTTCGCCGCATCGCGCAGGGGTCGTTAATGCGTCAAAGCGACAGAGGATCGTTCCTGCCGCGTCAGGACAGATATTATCTCGGAGACGTCATCGAGGTTCACGCTCAGCTGACAGACTCTGCCGGGGCCCCGCTGACGGTTCAGGAACTCATTGCTGAAATGACCACCGCAGACGGACGCAAATCCGCCGTCGCGCTCAAGCCGGACGCCGCCCACGCCGGCGCGTATATCGGTCAAGCGCTGGCAGACGCGGAAGGCGCAGTCGTCTTTTCGCTGGCTGTTCCCGGCAGCGACACGCCCCTGGAATGTCGCGCTCGGGTGGAGCTGTCCGACCTGGAACGGCGCAACCCGCAAAGAAACGAAGTCCTGCTTAAATCCTGGGCGTCGCTTACCGGCGGAACGTACTTCGGTCAAATCGACGAATTCCATTCCCTCAAACTCAATCCGGATCAGCTGGATAAA
>JAFZAL010000214.1 GCA_017557195.1 Thermoguttaceae bacterium
GAACTGATCAAGGACATGCGAGAATTCTATCCTATCGGAACAGTTCCGCGATTTACGTATTTAGCTCCCGACTGCCAGACTCTTTTATCAGGCAAAAGCGGCGGCGCTGTTACACCTGTCGCCTGGACGCGAAGCATCGGCAAAGGAAAACTGTTCTACTGCGGTCTGTCAGACGAATCCGACTGGCTTGGCGACGACTGCATTACGCTCATGCTCAACGCCGTCCGCTGGGCGTTTGAAAAGAACTAGCGTCTTTAACTCCATGCTCAGGAAATAGTACGGCGGTTAATATTAATTCCTCACTCCTCATTCCTAACTCCTCACTATTCTCTCCCCCTCCCCCATTGACGCCGCGGGCTATTTACGATAAAATCAATATATATTAATATTCTGCCAAAGTAACCTTTGACCCTGACCAAAATACACTTCCATGCTTTCCAAGCTGTCCACGTTTGCATTAATGGGTATCGACGCCATTCCGGTTGACGTCGAGGTTGACGTATCGCCAATTATCAACAAGGGCGAAGACTCCAAGGAAGAAAGCCAAAGTCGGTACACGATTGTCGGTCTGCCGGAAACGACGGTTCGAGAAAGCGTCTTTCGCGTTGACCGCGCAATGGTCAATTCCGGCATCTATCGAGAGCCGATGAGGACGGTTATTAACCTCGCGCCGGCGGAACTTCCCAAACAGGCGGCGGCGTTTGACTTGCCAATCGCTGTCGGCATGATGGCAGCGGCGAACGCGATCTCTCAGGAAAAGTTTGGTCAGTACGTTCTGATTGGGGAACTGGCTTTGGACGGGGCTGTTCGATCGGTGAAAGGCGCGCTGTCGATTGCTATTGAAATCGCCAAGCGTTACAAAGAAGGAAGCAGTCAAATTCACGGCTTGATTCTGCCTCGACAAAACGCGCCCGAAGCGGCGGTCGTGCCGGACGTTGACGTCATTCCCGTCGATTCGCTCACTCAAGCTCTGGCGTTTTTGACGGACACGCTGCCCATTGAGCCGCTGCAGTGCAATATCGACCAGTGGTATGCAGAAGGCGGACAGTACGACATCGACTTTTCAGACGTTCGCGGTCAGGAAATGACCAAACGGGCGATGCTGGTCGCCGCGGCAGGCTGTCACAACATTTTAATGATCGGCCCGCCCGGTTCCGGCAAGACGATGCTGGCAAAACGCATGCCGACGATTCTTCCTCCGCTGACGCCGGAAGAGTCAATTGAAACGACGCGCATTTACAGCGCCGTTGGGGCGGTTTCCGCCGAGCGTCCGCTGTTTGCAGTTCGACCGTTTCGCGCTCCGCACCACACCATTTCCGAACCTGGTCTGGTTGGCGGCGGCTCCAATCCCGCTCCGGGAGAAATCTCGCTGGCTCATAACGGGATTCTCTTTCTGGACGAACTGCCGGAATTCAATCGCCGGACGCTGGAAGTCCTTCGTCAACCGCTTGAAGAGGGAACGATTCTCATTTCCCGAGCGCAAGCGCACGTCAGTTTCCCCGCCAACTTTATGCTCGTCGCGGCTATGAACCCCTGCCCTTGCGGCTATCGCAACGACCCGCGCCGGGATTGTCACTGTTCCGTCCCGCAAATTGAGCGGTATATCAACAAAATTTCCGGACCGCTTCTGGACAGAATCGACATCCACGTTGAAGTCCCGGCGGTGCCGTACAACGACCTCGTTTCTACAGAAGAAACGGAGTCCAGCGCCAGTTTGAGAGAAAAAGTCGTCAAGGCGCACGCCATTCAAGCCAAACGATATTCGCATTGCAAGATTCTGTACAATTCCCAGCTGACCGCCAGACAGATTCGGCAGTTCTGCCCGTTGGATGAGGAATGCCGCGGCGTCATGGCGTCTGCAATTAACGACATGGGTCTTTCCGCCAGAGCGCACGACAAGATTCTCCGTCTGGCAAGAACAATCGCCGACCTCGACAACGCGCAAGACATTCAGGTTGAACATCTGATGGAAGCGATTAATTATAGAACCCTGGATCGGGAATTCTGGAAATAGCAATAAGACGCATTGCAATTTCATAACAAGCAGGATCGTTGCAGAATAATAGTCCAATGAAACTCACTTCATCAATAGCGCTGATCACTTATAATGGCGAGCAATTTTTTCAGCGTCAGCTGGAATCCATTGCCCAGCAGACGCGTTTGCCAGACGAGTTGATTATTTGTGACGATTGTTCTTCAGACCGCACTGTTGAAATTGCCGAAGAATTTGCTTCAACCGCGCCTTTTAAGGTGCGTATATATCAGAATCAAACGAATCTTTCGTTCGGCTTGAATTTTCGAAAAGCGTTTTTTCTGGCTGAAAACGACGTTACCTTTTTCTGCGATCAGGACGACGTTTGGCTCCCTGACAAAATCGAAAAAGTAATGGACTGTTATGAAAATAACGAGTCTGTAGGAATGGTCTTATCTCGCGACATTGTTGTAGACGCCAACGAGAAACCTTTAAAACTCAAAAAAATCGTAACAAAAGATTTTGAAGAACAGCCGTTCTCAGGTTCACAGTTTCCGGATTTACTCGCCCGTCGTCGTTTTTGCTGGCACGCTCATAACCTTTCCTGCCGCACTCGTTTTAGAGACGCTCTGTTTACAAACGCTCCACCGGCGTCCATTGTTTTTGACCAGTGGCTGTATCGCTGCATGGGCGCATTTTCTGACGTTCACATTATTCAAAAGCCCAATATATACTTCAGACGTCACGGCAACAATCTAACGTCTCATTCTAAACATATTCGCAATCCCTTTGTGCTGCTTTATAATGTAATTAAAAGGCATTATCAAATTAATAGATTGGTTGAACAAGTAATGGAATTCAGACAGATTTCCGATTATTTATCAAACCAAAAAGAAATAAAATATCCCCAAACAGCAGATTTCTATAAGCGCTGTGAACATATTTATCAACAAAGGGTGAACGCAATAGAACATCCGTTCGTTCGTCCATGGATTATTATTAAAGAACTCTTTTCAGGAAATTATAAATACTGTTCCAAGGGTTTTGCAGAGGTTTTAATGGATCTTTTTGCAATGCCTCAAAAGCCCAATTGGGACTATTTCCCAACGGAAGATTTGTTGACAAAGTTCAAAACATTCGACCAGATTTCCAAATAGCGTTGACTCATTGGCAAGAGAACGCCTGTTCGAGGCAAGTGGAAATTTGTAAAACTATTGTCTGTTCCCTACAGATATTGATCAAGTCCTTTTTCCGCACGAATGCGGTTTTGGTCAATACTTTTTTGAAACAGATTTCTTGTTTCGTTATCTTTATCAGCTCTTGTCTGATGGTATAGATGATATTGCAAAGCCGCATGCCGAATAAATTTTATCGGAACGCCAGAGCGTCGCAGTCTAAGTCCAAAATCCCGGTCTTCCCATCCCCAAGCGGTATATTCTTCATCAAAACCGTTTATGCGAATCGCATCCGATTTCCAGAACGACATATTGCAACCATGAAATTTTGCATTTGTTTGGAGTTTTCCAACCTCATAAACAAACCTGTTACTCAACCATCTGTTTCTGATTGCTGATAAATGGTATCCAAACCGTATTTTAGACGATAGAAAAAATGGTTTGACAAAATTACCAGACTTCAGAATTTTCGCCGTTGCTGACGAGACAAGTTTAATTCGAGAACCGCAAATTCCTCGACCAACCTGAGCGTAATAAATATGATCCTCAACAAAATGCCGTTCCAAAATACAGTCGCCATCTATAAAAATTATATATTCTGAAGACGCGGCGGCAATGCTGCGATTGCGATTTCTTGACAGCTGAAAACCTTCGTCCGGCTGCCAGACGTGTATAATTGGAATCGGAGACTGATGACGAAGTTGCTCGATTGTTTCTCGCGTTTCGTCTTTTGAGCCATCGTCAGCAATTATGATTTCCTTGGGAAGAACAGTTTGTTTCCAGACGCTTTCCACGCTCAAACGCAGAGCCTGCGGCCAGTTGTACGTTGTAATAATCAAAGACGGATTGACCAGGTCTGTTTTACTCTTTTGCAGAGCAAACAAACCGGCGCTTTCAAACGTTTCGGCATTAATCACTGACGCAGCGCTGTCCGTCATGATTGTTACATCTGGATATAAGAAATATTGGAATAAAACGTCAACGCAAACGTATGCGTCTTAACTGTCTATTGCGAATCCTCGCTGGTTCGAAGAATTCGCTGTACGCGTTCTATCTGCTGGGCTTCAACGACAACGGTTGTTTCCGGACAGATAGAACAGGCTTTAAGCGGACCTCGCATTAAAAACAAATGCTCGACAATCTCGTTGGCGCTGGCGTCAGCGGTTAACGGTTGATACGTTTGAGTAACAGCCCAGTTCTCGCCCAATACGCCTTCTTCGTAAGCCAGCGCCGCGTTGGCTAAAATACTGCAGCGATACAATTTATTGTTGGTCAAATTGAAACAGGTGTTCGGACCGCACATCGTCCAGGATTTTTCCGGAGAACTCTCAAACGGCTGCGGCTGTCCGTTGTCGTCTATATTATAGTAACGCTTCCAACGACCTGAACTGGGAACAATCGTTACCCAAACGCCCGCGTTTTGAAGTCGGGATACGATTTCCTGAAATTTTCGTTCCCCTTCTTCCGTCGGAACGTGTCGAGACAGCAACACCTGAACCCCGGCGTCCTTGAGCGCTTGAAGCAGGCTGTCAGGCTTATTGGGAAACAGCAGCCCATTCGACGTCAAAACGATTCTGGATTCCGGCCAGCAGCGGTGGGCGGCGGCAATGATCCGTTCCAGTTCAGGATGAAGCAGCGGCTCACCCCCCAAAATACCCAACTTTTGCGGAACAACTTTTTTCGACCACGTTTCAAAGGACGCGATTAAATCGTCGGCTGGCACGACTCCGCGGCGGAACGGGTTAAAATGACTGCAGAACAGACATTTCAGATTGCACCCATTGGCGGCGTAAACCTCCATTTTACGTATTTTAGCTCGTCCTTGTTTATCTAAAAACAGGGATTTACCCAGTCTACTATAATATAGAAATCGTTTGAACGGCAATCCAAACGCCAAATTCAAACCGCGTCGAATTGTTCTACCCAGTTTGGTAAATTGCATAGATAACCTCGTCTTATTCAATTAATAATATGCATTATTTTATCAAACAACCCTGCTAAAGTCAATATCAGAATGTGGGGGAGGAAATAGGCAGTAGGCAGTAGGCAGTAGGGAATAGGGAATAGGGAATAGGGAATAGGGAACAACTTCGATCCGCGCCTGCGCTAATTACGCATTACGCATTCCGAATTACGAATTGATACTTCCCCCCTGCTTGTAAAAATATTTTCTATACATAAAATATAAAAAATAGACAAGGAAACAAATATACAGGGTATAACAAGAATATTTTGACTATATCGGCATTTAGGATTAAACTGCAAAAATAATTTAGTTTATCTATTATGCCAAATCGTTCAAAATCCGATATAGCAATTAGTATATTAGCGCCAGGCGATGTGCGCCCGTCCGCCATTTTAAAATTATTTGTTATTTCAAACTATCATGTCAAACGAGAAAAAACGGACAATTCACATTGATCATTTACCGGGATCGTTCTTTGGACCGCCTACTTTGGTAGACTTGCTTCGCCATCGCGCCTGTCATCAGCCGGACGACGTTGCTTTTGGATTTCTGAAAGACGGCGAAAATGATTTGGTGGAATGGTCTTATACGGAACTCGACCGCCGCGCCCGCGCCATAGCCGCCTGGTTCCAGGCCAACGACATGGTCGGCGAGAAAGCGATGCTGCTCTTCCCGCCGGGACTGGACTTTATCGCTGCGTTCTTTGGATGCCTTTACGCCGGCGTAACGGCTGTGCCGGTCTATCCGCCGCGCCGCAACCGTTCTCTGGAACGAATTCAGGCAATCGCTCAGGACTGCTCCGCCAAAGCCGCGCTGACAACAAACGCCGTTCTGGAACTGGTCAACGAATTGATCGACGAAACGCCGTTTTTGAAGTCGCTCAACTGGCATACAACCGACGAAATGGGCGACGAACAGGCGCAAAAGTGGGAAATGCCGGACATCCACGGCGACACGCTCGCGTTCCTGCAGTATACCTCCGGGTCGACGGGAACTCCAAAGGGGGTCATTCTCAACCATTCCAATCTGTTACACAACTCGGCGCTGATTGCTTACTCGTTTGAACACACTCGCAGCGGGTTGGGCGTTTACTGGCTTCCGCTTTATCACGACATGGGTTTGATCGGCGGCGTGTTACAGCCGATTTACGTTGGACGCCCCAACATTCTCATGTCGCCCATGGCGTTTTTACAGCGTCCATTCAGATGGCTTTCCGCTATCAGCCGATTCGGCGCGACCACCAGCGGCGGTCCAAACTTCGCTTACGATTACTGCATTCGCAAAATCAAGCCGAACGAAGTGGAACAACTGGACTTGAGCAGCTGGGAAGTCGCATTTAACGGCGCGGAACCCGTCAAGGCGGAAACGATCGACGCCTTCTGCGAAAAGTTCGCTCCCTGCGGATTCCGACGCGAAGCCTTCTATCCGTGTTTCGGATTGGCGGAAGCGACGCTTATTGTAACAGGCGGTTTCGTTCACGAACCCCCGGTAGTCCGCACGTTCGACGTTGACAAACTCGGTCAGCGCAAAGCCGTCAAAGTTGAACGCGGCGCTGAAAACGGCAGAACGCTCGTCGGAAGCGGTCAGTGCCTTATGGACGAAACGGTTCTTATCGTCGATCCGGACACGCACATGACTTGCAAGCAGGACGAAATCGGCGAAATCTGGGTCAAAAGCCCGTCGTGCGCTCAGGGTTATCTCAACAAACCGGAACTGTCCAAGGAAATCTTCCAGGCTGAGACGGCGGACACGCACGACAAGCCCTATATGCGAACCGGCGACCTCGGCTTTTTGGACGACGGCGAACTGTTCGTTTCCGGACGTCTGAAAGACCTCATTATTCTTCACGGCGTCAATATTTATCCGCAGGACGTTGAAACGACCAGCGCTCACAGCCATCCGGAACTTTGTGACGAATGCGCGCTGTTCATCGTCAACGAAAACGGCAAAGAACGCCTTATTCTCCTTCAGGAAGTCGAACGGCGTCACGAAGCGTCGGACGAAGAACTCTTCGCTGCCATTCGCAAGGCAATTTCCAACGAACACGAACTGCCAATCGACGTTATCATTTTGATGAAACAGCGAGGCATTCCCAAGACGTCCAGCGGCAAGATTCAGCGTCACGCCTGCCGTCAGGAATATCTGGACGGAACGCTGGCGGAACTCAACCGCTGGGACGCCGCCGTCGACGGGCTGGGAATGGAGATTCCGAAGAAGGCTCCCAAAGTTACAAAAGAGCGAGCGGACGATGCGTGGTCTGAAGGCGCGGAAACGACCGAAACCGCGACGTCTGCCGCGCCCGCTGTCAGCAAACCGGTTCCAAAACCGATTAAAGAACACCCGCTGGTTCAAAAGCAGGAAGACATCGCCGCTCAGATTGACGCCAACGATACAAAACGCGTTGCGGAAATCGTTCTCATGCAGGTCAAGGCGATTGCTCGCGAGCGTGCCGAGTACCTCACCATGGAAACCCCGATTACCGAAATCGGCCTGGATTCTCTGGAACGAATGGAAATTCTCGCCAGTCTGGAAGAGACCTTCGGCGGACGGTTCCCGGAAGAGGAACTCCAAAACCTCATCACCGCCAACGACGTCGTTCAGGCGATTAAAAAGTACATGGGTTCCCGCCCGCGTCAGCGCGTCCATACGGACCTGGACAAAATTCCGGAATCCGCCTGGAACATCAGCCAGTGGCCTGAAGTCAAAAAGCTCAAGCAGAGTTTTGAGATTCAGAACACAACCGGCATGAGAAACCCGTACTTCACCGTTCATCAGGGAATTATCAACAATAAAACCCACATCGACGGCAAAGAGTACATCAGCTTCTCCAGCTACAACTACATCGGCACCTCCGGCGATCCGGAAGTCGTCAAAGCGGTTCAAGACGCTGTCGCGGAATACGGCTCCAGCGTTTCCGCCAGCCGACTCGTTTCCGGTCAGAAACCGATTCACATTGACCTGGAACGCGAGATTACCGAATTTATCGGAACCGACGACACCGTTGTCATGCTCGGCGGTCACGCGACCAACGAAACGGTTATCGGGCACCTGCTCAAGCCGGGCGACCTGATTCTTCACGACGCGTTGGATCACAACAGCATTCTTCAGGGCGCAATCCTCTCCGGCGCGCGCCGACGTCCGTTCCAGCACAACAACTGGAAGATGGCGGAAGACCTGTTGTCACGCTATCGCGGCGAATACAATCGAGTTCTGATTGTCGTCGAAGGCGTCTATAGCATGGACGGCGACATCGCCCCGATTCCGGAACTGATTGAAATTAAAAAGAAGTACAAAGCCCTGCTGATGATTGACGAAGCGCACTCGATGGGTACGATGGGATCTCGCGGCGGCGGCATGAGAGATTACTTCAACCTCAATCCGGCAGACGTTGACGTCTGGATGGGTACGCTGAGTAAATCCTTCGGCGCCGCAGGCGGATACATTTCCGGCTCGTCCGATTTGATTACCTATCTGCGTTACACCGCGCCGGGATT
Source organism: Thermoguttaceae bacterium (assembly GCA_017557195.1). Lineage (GTDB taxonomy): Bacteria > Planctomycetota > Planctomycetia > Pirellulales > Thermoguttaceae > RUG11551. Next base: position 8,608 of record JAFZAL010000214.1, read on the forward strand.
CGTGTTCTCCGCCGGCATCACGCCGCCCAACGCCGCGGCTGCGCTGGCTGCTTTGCGACTGCTCAAAAAGGAACCGCAGCGCGTTGCCAGACTGCACCACAACGCCGACCGATTCCTCAACAAAGCCAAGTCGTTCCATCTCAACACCGGAACCAGCGGCGGAACGCCCGTCGTCCCGGTTATTTTGGGCAACTCGGTTCACGCCTTGAAGCTGTCCAACGCGATGTTCAAACGAGGCATCAACGTCCAGCCGATTATGTACCCGGCGGTTGAAGAAAGCGCGGCGCGACTGCGATTCTTCATCACTTCAGACCACACCGACGAAGACCTTGATTACACGATTGACGTCATGGTCGACGAACTCCGGAAAATCGATCCCGGCTACGTCCGCGCCTAACGATTGAACTTCGGTTCTCGACATTCAAATTAGAAAAACAGACGGTTTGCTTCCCGCAGACCGTCTGTTGTTTTATGGACGATGATAACGCGTCTAAAAGAACCGACGCTCAATCTTCATCTACAACCGGACCCATATCGATAAACTCGACGTTTTGAGCAAAGATTTCAATTATACTTGGACGTTTCGATTTAGAACGGTTATTTTCCTCAAAGCCGCGATCAATAAAGAAACTGACGCCCATGTTTCCTGCGTCGTCAATTACAGGCGCGCCGGATTCGTCAAGAATGGGATCGCCATCAAGAATTTCATAATACATCGAATCAACTTCTCCCAATTCGTCATCGAAATAACGGGAAACATTGGTAAAAACCAACTTTACAGCAATCACATCAGGCATACCCTCGACGTAGTACTCCTGCATCCATTTGCAAAAGTCCAAAGATATTTCAAGCCGACGCTGAATAGAATCATACTGAATATTGTTTAAAATACAGTCATGAAAATAGTGTATCGTTACAAGATCATGAAGTTTCATAATTTATTCCTCTCTCAATTATTATATTAACCTGTTTGGACGTAATACTATCATATTAATCTTTATCCTGACCCAACACAACAAATTCAACATCTTGAGCAAAGATTCGAATATAATAACCCTCAGGAACATATATGTCATTGAGCATATAAAAACTAAGTCCCTCTTCGTTTTTTTCGTCATGTATCAAATCAACCGAAAAAAATTCATCACTATAATCAGTTCGTTTTGCATAACGAGAACAATCCAAAAAGGAAACGTCTGTAAAAACGAGTTTGATTATCAAAACTTCTTCATTTCGCCCTGTAAACGATTCCATCTCATAATTTGAAAAAACAATTTCAAATTCTGCCGTCTTTGTTTCTGGATTATATCGAATGTCTTTCAACGTGTCGTCATGAAAACTGCAATGTTCAACCAATTCACTTAATTTCATTTATTACTCCTTTCGTATTTCGCATTCCATTTTCTCATTTGTTACATTACAACATTTTTCTCATTTGTCAAGTATTGCGTTGGCAACAAAATAAATAATCGTAAACATTATTACGAAAACGCATGCAAAGAACGGCGAATTCGTAGACGGCGACGAACTCTTTTCCCCCTCTCTCGCCTTGTCTGTTTTTCTATAATATTTCGTAGCTCAGACGGCGTGGAAAAGCGGAGGAGCCGGGCTGAAGGTTCGCTCAGTTCGGTAGAGGCTGGGATTTTCCGTCCGCAAGACAGCGTTCCTGTCCCGCGCCGTCTGCAGCTGCCCCATAAGATTGCTTTTCATACAGGAGGGAAATAAAATGAGCGCCACTGCAACATCCGTCAAAAATCAAGTCGAGTCCGTATTGAGTTCCTGTTCCGATTTCCGATCAAACGTCCATTGCGTTCCAACCGAGGAAGGAGAAGTCGTCCTGCGCGGCAGCGTTTCGACGTACTTCCTCAAACAGCGAGCGCAGGAAATGATCCGGAAACTGGACTGCGTCGTGAAAATCCTCAACGAACTGGACGTCGGCTGAATATTACAGGGAGTAGGGAATGGGGAATAGGGAATAGATACGCCGCTTACGCTCGCTCATCGATCCTGATTTTCCCCGGCGCCTACTTGAAATTTCCTCAAAAAGTGATACATTAATATATTATGTTAGAGAACGGGAATTTAGAGTATTTCAGCGCTTGCGCCATTTATCCCGTTCCTGACAAATCATTTACCACTTTTTGAAGGAGCCAGCTCCCCATGACGCGAAAAATTTTGGTAACCAGCGCCCTGCCCTACGCCAACGGCAATATTCACATCGGGCATCTGGTCGAGTACCTGCAGACGGACATCTGGGTTCGATTCCAGAAACTTATCGGCAATAACTGTCGTTATTTCTGCGCGGACGACACGCATGGAACCGCCATCATGATTCGGGCGAAGAAAGAAGGTCGTTCCGAAGAAGCGTTGATCGCCGACATGCGCGAAGCCCACCTGCGGGACTTTTCCGATTTCCTGATTCAGTTCGACAACTACGGCAGTACGAACTCGCCGCAGTCCCGCCGGTTCTGCAACGAAATCTGGACGGCTCTGCGCGCCTCCGGGCTTATCAAAGAGAAACAAATCACTCAGCTGTTTGACCCGGTTGCCAACACGTTTTTGGCTGACCGGTTCGTTCGCGGAACGTGTCCCAAATGCGGACGTCCCAACCAGTACGGCGACAGCTGCGACTGCGGCGCCGTCTATTCCCCGACGGACCTTATCGACCCCGTCAGTACGCTTTCCGGTGCGACGCCCGTTCTCAAAGACGCCGTTCATCTGTTTGTCGAACTGGAACAGATGCACGCGTTCCTGGAAGAATGGACGCAGTCCGGCAAGCATTTGAGAAAAGACATCGCCAACTATCTGGCAGGGCATTTCCTCAAGGAACCGCTTTTCGACTGGGACATTTCCCGCCCGGCGCCGTACTTCGGATTTGAGATTCCCGATTCCCCCGGCAACTACTGGTACGTCTGGTACGACGCCCCGATTGGATACATGGGGTCGACGCTGCAGTGGTGCGAAGCCAACGGCGAATCCGTCGACGACTGGTGGCGAAACGAAAACACCGAGATTCATCACTTTATCGGCAAGGACATCACGTATTTCCATACGCTCTTCTGGCCGGCTCTGCTCAAGACCGCCGGGTTCAACCTGCCGACAAACGTTCACATTCACGGCTTCTTAACCGTCAACGGCGAAAAGATGTCGAAGTCCAAGGGAACGTTCGTTTCCGCCAGAGCGTACTTGAATCACCTTGACCCGCAGTACCTGCGTTATTACTACGCCTCCAAACTGGGCGACAACTCCGACGACCTCGACTTGAACCTGGACGAATTCGTCGCCAAGGTCAACTCCGACATGGTCGGCAACGTCGTCAACCTGGCAAGCCGAACGGCGAAGTTCGTCGAATCGACCGGGCTTTCAGAAACCTATCCCGACGACGGCGGTCTGTTTGCTCAGGCGGCTGCCGACGCCGACGCGATTGCTCAGGCGTACGAAGCGACCGACTACGCCAAGGCGCTGCGACTGATTCTCGCCGCCGGCGACCGCGCCAATCAGTTTATTGAACACGCCGCGCCCTGGACGCTCAAAAAAGACCCCGAAAAGCAAAAAGAACTTCAGGACGTCTGTACAATCGGCTTGAACCTGTACCGTCAGATTGTCATTTATCTCACTCCGGTTTTGCCGAGACTGTCACAGATGACCGGCGAGCTGCTCAACGACCCGATCGTTTCGTGGTCGCAGGCGCAAACCCCGCTTACCGGAACAAGAGTTAACAAGTATCAGTATTTAATGACCCGCGTTGATCCTAAAAAAGTAGATGCCATGATTGAAGAAAGCAAAGTCCCAGAAACCCCGGCTGCTCCAGCAACTCCCGCTCCAGCAACCACTCCCGAACCGGCTCCAGCAGAAGCCGCAGCCGCTCCCGCGTCTCCGTTTGACAATTTCGTCTCCGAAGCGGCGGACGTTCCCAACCCGTACAACGATTCCGACGAATCGCTCAAGGCGGAGCCGATTGAAGGCGAATGCACGATTGACGATTTCTGCAAAGTCGATATGCGCGTTGCCAGAATCCTGACTGCGGAAGCCGTTCCCACAGCAAAGAAACTGCTCAAGCTGACCCTCAACCTGGGCGGAAACAACAACCGTCAGGTTTTCGCTGGAATCAAAGCCGCGTATACCAACCCGGAAGAACTGGTCGGACGTCTGGTAATCTGCGTCGCCAACCTCAAGCCGCGCAAGATGAAGTTCGGCATGTCGGAAGCGATGGTCGGCGCCGCTGGAACTCATGGTCCCGGCTCGGACGAAACGCAGGTCTTCCTGCTCTCGCCAGACTCCGGAGCCAAACCCGGACAGCGAGTGCACTAATTAGCAATTTGCAATTAGCAATTAAAAGGCGGGAATTTCTTCCCGCCTTTTTTTCGGAGTGTAACACTTCGGAGGGTCGACGTCCTCGTCAACCGCAGGCGTCCCCGCCTGCCAACGGAACAATGCCCCGCTGAAAATCTCTGTTCAGCCCGGCTCGCGGCAGTCCCCTGCCGCAAAATTTATTTAGCCGCAAAGAACGCAAAGATCGCAAAGAAATGGAAGGCGGTAACAGAGCGACTAACGGGAGCGGAATTACGCTTCTATAACAACCGCGCAGCGGTTGAATATTTCTAGCCGTGAAAAAAGAAAACGCTACAAAAGAATATCGTCAAATACATCCCGCCTTGTATTTTTTAAAATTATAATTACAATTATAGTAAGATTTCTCTTAAAACCCAGTTCGCCATTCCCCTCTCAGGAGCGTCATAATGAAAAGCCGCAGATTTATTTTGAGCGTTTGTTTGATTATTTTAGCCAGTCTGGCTAACGTCAATTGCTCAGCAGAGAATTCTGACGTCAATAAAAAATTTATCGAATTTACTCCAGCATCCATTGAACGTTTTGAACAAATGTTTCAAACGGGGAAATTCGATTTTTCATACCGCGATATCAAATGTGGCGCTAACGTTCTTTATTACGCCGCGCGGACGGGCAGCCTGAGCAGGGTTAAACAACTTCTGGAACGCGGCGCCGACATTAACGTAAAAGACGATTTCGAGAAAACCGTCTTGTTTCCTGCCGTCGAAAGCGGGAACGTACAGCTGGTTCAATGGCTGGTCAAACAGGGACTGGATATAAAAGCAAAAGACAGCAATGAACGGACAATTATATACGATGCCATCGCAAACGGGCATTTGGAATTGGTTCAGTGGCTGGTAAATCAGGGATTAGACGTCAATGCAACATGTTCAAATGATAAATCTGCATGGACGCCTTTGCTTTGCGCCGCTTACAACGGTAAGCTGAAAATAGTTCAATGGCTGGTTGAACACGGCGCCGATGTCAACGCCAAAGGTAAAGACGAATGGACGGCGTTGCATAGCGCCGCCCTAAGCGATAATTTAGAGTTGATAAAATGGCTGGTCAAACAGGGGCTGGACGTCAATTCAAAAAATAGCCGAGAAGAGACGCCTTTTCTTTTCGCCGTCGAAAATTTCGTCATCGACGGAATTGGCAATCGGCAAATAGTTCAATGGCTGTTGGAACATGGCGCGGACGTCAACGCGAAAGACGATGAAAAGGAGACCGCCTTGTTTCGAGCCGTCCGATGGAATAATCTGGAAATGGTTCAATACCTGATTGAGCATGGCGCGGACGTGAATCCCAAAAATGCCTATGGCGAGTCTGTCTTGCTTTACGCCGTCCGATGGGGAAATCTGGACGTAGTTAAATGTCTGATTGATAAAGGAGCCAACGTGAATGCAAAAAACGCAGACGGAGACAGCGTCTTGCGTTGCGCCCTTGAAAATGAATCTCAGGACGCTCTTATTCCTGGCAGCGAACCTCAAGACGAATATACTCTCAAAATGCTTCAATTCCTCATTAAACGAGGCGCCGATATTAACGCAAAAAACGACTACAATCAAACAGTCTTGCATTATGCCGCTAAAGTTGGAGATCTGGAACTCGTTCAATGGCTGGTTAATCATGGCGCCGACGTCAACGCAAAAGATAAATATGATCAGACCGTTCTGGATTTGGCAATAAAAAGCGAGAAAAAGAAACTCATCCAGTGGCTCAAAAAACATGGAGCAAAAGAGGGAGACAGGGGAAAACTATAGGCGAGCCGGGGTGCGTAAGCCCGGGCAAATCTCATGCGGAGATGCGGAGCAACGGAGGATGTTCGAGATGTTTTAAAAATTTCTTTGCGATCTTTGCGGCTAAATATTCTTTGGCGAGCTATCGCTCGCGATCCGAGGAGGTTTCGGCTGCGTCATTTTGTTATGCATATTTCCGGCGTTTCGGTTCGCCTTCGGCGAACTGCGTAATTCCGCTCACTACGTTCGCTTCATTACCGCCTTCCATTTTTTGTGTTCTTTGTGTTCTTTGTGTTCTTTGTGGTTAAAATTATTCTTTGGCGGCGTCTCGCCGCCAACTTGAAAAAACTTAGGTCGCCAGCAAGCTGGCTCCCTTTTAGAGAAGTTTTTTCAAGTTTTATTAAGAGGGGAAAACCTTTTTTGAAAAAAAGGTTCTTCCCCTCAAACTCCCCTTTCCAAAAAACTTTAGCAAGGGAAGCGCAGTAAACCAATCGGCGCGAATCCGTCTAATCCGTTAAATCAGTGTGCGAGCTGACCCGCTCACAACCAACGGGGAGCGCGAAGCGACAATTGCTAATTGCAAATTGCTCATTGCTAATTACTTGCAGAATCCTGCGCGGACGAAGTCGACGTGGTCGCAGTTGTTGCCGTCGCCGGCGTCTGAAACTTCTAACCGAATCTGTTTGACGCGGGAGTCAATCTGGATGTCGAAGTTCCATGAATCCACCTCGGTTTTCTCGCTCAAAATCGGCGACTGGGCGACGCAGATTTCCGGCTCGCCCATCTCGCAGACGTTCGTCCAGATTTTAATAACGACCGATCGGCGTTCGTCCGTTCGCTGGGAATCGCTCAGCCCGGCAGTTGCGACAAAGCGTCGTTTGTCGGCGGGAACGTTATAGACGACGTTGGCGTTGGCGTGAAGCCCGACGCCTTTGTCGTACGATTTCCCGTCCAGTTTAAACGGTTGCCCTTCGATGTCTCGGTTGGGATGATAGGTTCCCCAGCCAACTCGCAGGCTCACCGGCTTCATGTCGGCGATGTTCAGTTCCGGTTCCGGACCGGCGGGCGGGACGACTATCTTTTCCGGCATGACGGCGGTAGTTGTAACAGAATCCGAGTAGTTCTCACCCCAGCCCTTGGCGGCAAGAGCGTATTCAACCGAGTCGCCCAGTTTGACGTCGCCGTCAAAATAGCTCGTTCCGCTGACGAACAGCGTTTGAGCGTTTTGTCCGTTGACCGTCTTTTTCAGAACGTATCCGAATTGTGACTGACCCGTCCACGACAGCGCAACCCCCGTATATCCAGCGTCGGCTTTGAAGTCCGCAGGCGTTTCCGGCTTGGCAAGCGGGGCTGTATCGGATTCAAACTGAACTGACCACGAGACTTTCCCGGACTTATCCGGCAGAACGCGAACGCGAACCGTCGGGCCGTCCTGACTGATTGTAACAGGAGCGTCAGCGCCGTCGAAAGACGCCTTGACCGCTTTAAAATTCTCGGCAACGATTCTCAGCTCGTACTCATCGTTTGCGACAACCGTACTCGCGCCGGAGAGCGTTTTGGACTGAGCGTCCCACGTTTCGTTCTCGACTTCAAACAGCGGGCTGCAAACGTGACGCGACGTCGAAACGAGAACCGGCGCGCCGGTAACTTTTCTCAGGCTCAGCGCTCGGCAGGACGCGGCGGGAAGCGTGCAAACCAAACTTCCCTTAAACGGCGCGACAAACGAGTTGTTCCAGAAATCGAACCCGACATACGTTGCCGCCGGATCGAGGTCGAGCTTGTCCAAGGTTCTGTCGACCGTTAAAACCGCTTTGTTGTCCCAGTTGTAAATCGCCAGAATTGCGTAGTCGTCTTTGCTCAATCGCCAGAAGTTGGCAAGCTTGGAGCTGAACAGGTCAACCGGTCGAACGTTTGTGCATTTGTGCGGAGCCATCGTTCTGCGAAGCAGGTCAACGCGCGGTTCAGACAGAGCCGGCAGCCAGTCGCTGAACAGGTACAGCGCGCCGCTGACCGACGCCCAGGTTGTAATCAGCTGAGACTGGTTGATCGGGACGTTGTCACGGACGTAAACCGGGTCGGGGTCGTTGTACCAGACGCGCGCGTTGTAGAAGTATCGAGCGGAACCGCGAATCGGCCCCGTGCAGATACCGCCCCAGCTGGCGCCGTTGTCCGGTCCGATGCGGATGGCGTCAACCAAGCCGTAAGACGCGCCCATGGATCGCATGTTTTGAGCAACGGTGCAGCCCAAAACAAACGCGTTGTCCGTCGATTTTTTGTAAATTCCCAGAGCCTTGCGGAACGTTGCCACCTGCGGAACGGACGGGTCGCTAAATATCTGGTCGCCCAGGTCGTCGACTTCGTAACCGTCGTTGACGTAATTCTGCATGCAGCCCATCGCCGTCCATAAACCGTCCAGCTTGAAGTATCGATACCCCCAGTCGGCGCTTGCCTGATGGAGTTCTTTTTCAACGTATTCGCAGACCTCGGGTCTGGTAAAGTCGAAACACGTTCCGCCCCAGAAGGTTTCGTAGGGCTTTCCCTTCTGTGACGTCTGACCGTACCGGTGCGTGTTCTTCTGACCGGGAGCGGGATAGTCAACCGCGGCTTTGACGAAGAAACTCTGTTTGTCCGCGTAGTACGGGTCGTTCCAGTTCCCGCTCGACGCCATGATCCAAATTCCGGCTGTTACACCTTTCGACTTGATGTAATCCGCCGTCGGCTTCATTCCCGAAGGATACGGACCGTCAGGATTATGAGCGGTGAAATTCTTGCGCGGTCCGTTGGTCGAGTTCCCCATCTGCCAGTGGTCGTCAATCTGGAAGAGGTTAAACCCGAACGGAACCAGCTTTTCCGCTGCAACGTCCATGAACTCACGCGTGGCGACTTCGTTCCCCGCTCCGCCATGAACGTTTGAATACCATGTGCAGTACCCGCTCGGCTGCGGCAGCAAATGAATCGAATACTGTTTGGCAACTTGATCAGCGTACGCCTCCAATCCGAATCGGCAGTCGTCGAAGGCGCCGATAACCAGAATCTCACCCTGATAGTTTTCCGCCTTGGCGTCAGCGGGAATCTCCCATCGACCGTACTGCGATTCCGCCTTGATAACAAGCTGACCGCTTTCGTTCAGACGCGTAAAGACAACGCCGGACGCCTTGTCAGTCGTCAGCCAGGCGGCGACAACGCCTTTGTTCGTTTCCGGGTTCGCCGCGGCAACGAACATGTACGACCCGGGATTTTCGTTGGCGGTCGTCAGCCCGGCGGTTCCCAAAACGTTGGACGACTCATTCACCCAAGACGGGGAAACGGTAATGTCCGGGATAAAGAGCGACTTGACCGTTCGGGCTTCGCCCAACTTGGGAGAAACGCGCAGACCAACAAACGGACCGTCGATTGTTACAACTTCCAGAACGTCTCCGGACTCGGTCTTGGCGGGCAGCGACGCAAACGGCGCCGTCTCCCCAGCTCGATACAACGAAATCACTCCGTTTTCCGTAACCGCTTTTACTCCGCCGTCTGTTACAGAAGCCTGAGCAGAGCCGACAAACAGCGCCAACGCTGTCATGGCGGCAAATAAAAATGTTCTCATTTGAATTATCCTTTTAAAAATGAATACAACAATTCGTAATACGATTTCTTATTATGATAACCCAAACCAGAATCGTTTGCAAGAGGGGCGGAGGTTAAATCAAATTAGAGTCCAATAATCCCAACAATGGGTGCACGCAAAATTTTCTTGCGAAGATAGATAAGATGAGAAGCTGAATCTCGTCCCGAAGGGACGCAACCCTTGTAACCGTGGGCTTCAGCCCACGGAATAATCGCGATAATCTCCCCCTATCGCTTTAGCCGCTTTTCCTCCCGCGCCTCCAACGGAGGCGCGGGAGGAAAAGCGTATTCTTCGATATTCAATTATCCATGTTTCCCTCCCGGCGGTTGAAACCGCCGGTTACAATGAGTTTCGTCCCTTCGGGACTTTAGCGGACTATCGTCCGCTGTCGCTACCGCGACGTTTCGTCTCTCATTCAAACAAATCTTCTATGCGCCGGAAAATTTGCGTGCACCCCCCAACAATAAGTCTTATCCCCCCTCTTGTCTTAATATGTATTTTCCAGTATAATTTATTATATAAAATTCAGTTGTAATCAGGCGCTTTAAGCATGCAATAAAACAAACCGTAAAGCCGTCTGACAAGATATTTTTATTACCACATCATTACAAGGAAAAATCATGCGTCGTACTTTGATGAATATAGCCGTCCTTTTGGCTATGACTCTGTTTATGGCGTCCTGCTTTGCAGACGGCGCGTCTGTTCAACCCGCGGCTAAAAGCGCCACACAAGCAACTGGTTCTCCAGCCTATACCGTTCCACAAAACGGAACTCCGGCGCAGTATATGGCGTTTATTGAAAAGCTCATGAACGTTGAACGTCCTCAAAACCAAACGAAAAAAGAAACTGTCGCTTATTTCACCAATCTGTGCAAAGCGCAGATTGCCGCGGCTGACAAAGTCATTCAACACAAGGACGCAACCAGCGAACAGATTCGGCGCGCCGCTTCCGTTAAAATCAAGAGCCTGCAGATTCTCATCAAACTTGGCAGTAAAAAAGCCAAAGCTCTGCTTGACGCCATGCCTGCTGAACTTAAAAAAGCAAACCAGTCCAAAATGGCAGACGATATTTCCATGGGACTGATTAATCTGAAGTTCAAGGAAGCCAAAAAGACCAACGATTTTTCTGAAATCGAAAAGATTATTGCTCAAACGACTGAAGCAATCAAAAAGACGCCTGCTGAAAACAAGGATAAACTCCAGAGTCTGTACCGAATCAAACTGCTTTGCATCAAAGAACTCGGAACGCTCAAAGGTGAAGACAACTCCGCAGATTTTAACGCGGTCGTCGCTGAAGTTAAAGCAGCTGGATTGATGGACATGGTCGAAGACATTGTTTTGAGCAAACTCATCAACGCCTTGTCGGACTCAACCACTCGAAATGACAAAGCCTTGTTTGACAGAACCGCCTCAGCGATTGATGCTACTATTGCCAACTATGGCGCTAAAGCCAATAGTAAAGTAGCGGCAGTCGCCTTCCGAGCGGCTTATGCCGAAGAAGTCTTTGATTCTGCCGCTGCTGCCGCTCGGTATTCAAGATATGCCAATTATTTCGCGGGATTCAGAGACGCCAAAATTCAGGAAATCGTCAAGAAGATGCAAGGCTCTGCCAGACGTTTGGCTCTCAAAGGAAAACCGCTTCCCATTACCGGAAAGACAATTGACGGTAAAACTTTCAATATGGCAAACTTGCAAAACAAAAACGTCCTGGTATTCCCCTGGTCGACGTCTGATCCCGCCAGCATTGAAAAACTCAATTATCTCAGACGCGCTTATCCCGCTTATCAAGCCAAGGGATTTGAAGTTGTTGGCGTTGCTATGGACAGGAACCCGCACAGAGCCGCCGCTATGGCAAGGCAATACAAATTCCCGTGGGCTAACATGTCATATCGCGACGCCTATGTTGGCAACGCTCCCTTCTACAGTTATTACGGTTTTGGCGATTTATCGCGTATGATTATGCTCAATCGTTGGGGAAGAGTATCTTCTGCCAACTTGAACTACAAATCTCTGGTTAACGAACTGGACAGAGCATACGGCAGATTAACCAAAGCGCAGATCGATGCGTTCAAAGATATCAACTTCGATAAATTCCTCGACAATTACGATTATTTTGACTTCGATAGATATCTGAACGATTACGACGACGATTGGCTTGATTTCGACGACGACTTTATTGACGATTTCGACGATGATTTTGACGACTTCGACGACTACTTCGACGACGATATTGACGATGTCGATGATATCGATAACATCGACGATATTGACGACGTCGACGACGACTTTGATGACGTAGATGACATTGACGACATCGATGACGATATTGACAGCATCGATGACATTGACGACGTAGACGACGATATTGACAGCATCGATGATATTGATGACAACGTAGATGATGTTGACGACAATGTCGACGATGTTGACGATGTCGATGACGTCAATGATGATATTGATGACAACGTAGATGATATTGACGACGACGTCGACGATGGAGGAGATTACGACGACGGAGGTTACGATGACGTCGATGATGGCGGCGATTATGACGACGGCGGTTACGACGACGGTGGATACGACGACGGCGATTACGACGATGGAGGTTACGACGACTTTTGAGAATCGGCGCAAAGAGTTATAGTTCTAACTCTTAACTAATCGTCATATCAAACAATCCGCTTAGTGCGAAACCGGGAAAAACGTTTCGTACTATGCGGATTGTTTTCTTTCGAAGGACAGCGCGAATCAATCTTGTCTTACTTCGCGGCTTCGATCGCAGCGTCGATGTCGGCTTCGGTATGAGCGGCGGACAGGAAGAACGCCTCAAACTGACTGCAGGGCATGTAAACGCCGCGGTCGAGCATTTGATGGAAATACCGGGCGAATTCTTTCGTATCGCTTTTAGCGGCGTGCGTCCAGTCTGTTACAGGGGCGTCGTTGAAGAAGAACGTCATCATGGCGCCGGCGCGAGCGTATTGAGTCGCAACGCCCTTTTCCTTGAAGACCGCCGTCAAGCCGTCCAGAAGACGCTGACCGAGTTGTTCCAGCCTTGGATACGGGTTCTCTTTTTTGAGCGTTGACAGCGTGGCGATGCCCGCCGCGGTCGCCAACGGGTTCCCGCTGAGCGTTCCCGCCTGAAAGACTGGACCGGAGGGAATAACGCATTTCATGATTTCCTTTTTCCCGCCGTACGCGCCAACCGGCAACCCGCCGCCGATCACCTTGCCCATGGTCGTCAAGTCCGGGTCGTCGCCGAAATACGCTTGCGCCCCGCCGTAGGAAACGCGGAACCCCGTCATGACTTCGTCGTAAATCAGAACCGCGCCGTATTTTCTCGTCAAATCGCGCAGCGTCTTGCGGAACTCCGGGGTCGGAAGAACGCAGCCCATGTTCCCGACAACCGGCTCGAGAATCACGCCGGCGATTTTGTCGCCCTGCGCTTTGAACGCGTCTTCAACGCCCTGAACGTCGTTGTACTGAAGAATAATCGTGTCCTGAACCGTTCCCGCC
>JAFZAL010000215.1 GCA_017557195.1 Thermoguttaceae bacterium
TGCCTAATTTTAGCGCTTGTTTTCAAAAAATCTTAAGGAAAAATTTAAAAACATCTCGTCCCCCTCTTGATTTTAAATTCTTTGATTTTATAATCTGGGTAATTATGGTACATAAACTAAACTTTGTCGTTTTGTTTATTAAACTGTAATCTCCATTATGCAATTGTATTTGGTTTGATTTATCAAACCTTTATAGTGAATTTTACAAACCAATTTATCGCGAATTACCACCCGGGGCGCAACCGGTTTTTTAGAGATTGGTTTGGCAGGAGCCAACACATTAATTTTTTAATTATTGCGTTGCTCCTGCTTGCTATTCTAATCCTTGTGATAGGGACGCGATATTAGCAGCAGGTCAACGCTTCTTTCAGAAGGCTCCGTTTGAATTCTGTTGCTCTTATAAAGACAGAAATAATACTTGTCTAACATATTTTAACAGGAGCTTGATAATGAAGCATTGCGTCCCAACAAAACTTGTTTCCTTTATTTTGAGTTGCTTAGCGTTCGTTTGCTTTTCAGCGATTGGCGCTGCAGACGAAGCTGCAAACGGAACTTCCACGACAGATGGAGTTGGCAAGCTTTATGTTCTCAATGTTTGGGGAACCAACGCCAGCGACTATAGCGACTTCTTGTCTCACATTCAGGATCAGTTTTATTGGAATTTGGAAGGTTCCGGGCTTACGCCGGATTCAGCAAGATTTGACGAGAACAGTAATCAGACGGTTAAAATTGATTTCTGTAAAGAGCTGATTACGTTGTCGGGCGAGAAAGCCACTAATAATAACGTGCTGAAATCATGCCGCGATCTGAGCAAGAAAGCAGGAAAGAATGACGTGATCTTTGTTTATATGTGCTGCCACGCCAAGACAGCAAAGCTTGACGGGGACAACAAACTTTATCACGTTCTGTTTCCCGGAATTAAAAAACTGTCCGAGATGGATAATAACGATAACGGCATCAAACGGTCGGATATAATTAAGGCGTTAAATCCGGACAATCATCGTTTGGTGGTATTAATTACCGATTCGGGTTCTGCACGGATTGAATCTTCTGTCAGCTTTTCAAAGCCCATGCCAATGTCATCAGCTCGGCTTTTTGAAAACAATCGTCTTTGGCTGCTGCTTCGTTCGAATGTCGGTTTAATTGACTGGAATTCAACGTCGCCGCTTGGCGGAAACGATGGCCAGGGCGAATTGGCAGGCTTCTTCCAGCCGTATTCAAGCAACGGTTCAGAAAAGATGTATTTTTTGGCGCACAGCGTCTTTGACGATTCTTTTTACTATGCCTTTGAAGGTATTGATCCAAGCGTTAAGAGCGTCTCCGTTTCAGAGTTCTTTAATGGATTAAAGGAACAGTTGTCAAAAGCATTCACTACCAGTAAGAATAGAAACAAAACAAACGCCGATAGTGAATTTACCGGTTGCCCTGCATTTGACAACCAGCCAACGCAAACGCTCTTTGATTTCAAAGGACAGGGATGCGTTGTTGACAAGTCAGAAATCAAAACGGACAAGAAACCGCTTCGTCCGGTTCTGATTAAAAAGGCTCAGAAAGAAGCGTCAACCACAGACGAAGTTGGCAAGCTTTACGTCCTCAACGTTTGGGGAACCAACGCCAGCGACTATAAAACCTTTATGAATTCCATGAAGGGAGACTTTGAGACTTCTATGTGGGGTTCCGGATTGAAGCCGGATTCTGAAGAATACGATCCCGTCAAAGAACAGAATGTTAAGGTTAATTTCTGCGAAGAATTTATTACGCTCTCTGGCGAGAAAGCAACCAATAAAAACGTGTTGGAAACGTGCCGCAGCATCAGCAAAAAAGCGAAGAAAAACGACGTTATTTTCGTTTATATGTCCTGCCACGCCAAGACGGCAAAGCTTGACGGAGACAACAAACGCTATCACGTTCTGTTTCCCGGAATTAAAGAACTTTCCGAGATGGAAAATAACGAGAACGGCATCAAACGATCGGATATTATTCAGGCGTTAAATCCGGACAAGCACAGACTGGTTGTTTTAATCACCGATTCCAGCGCCCGTTCCGCTGATTCCCCCGTACTTTTCCCAACGCCCATGTCTCCATCTTCAATATGGATGTTCCAAAACAATCGCCTTTGGCAGCTGCTTCGGACAAACACCGGACTAATTGACTGGAATTCCACTTCGCCTTTTGGCGGAAACGATAAGCAAGGCGAATTAGCGTCATTCGTTCGGTTTGACAGCATATTCGATCACGCCTTTTTCTACGCTTTTGAAGGAATTGATCCTAAAATAAGCCGTATATCAACGTCAGAGTTCTTTAATGGACTGAAAGAAGAATTGGTTAAGAAGTTTAAGGCTTACAAAGAGGACGACGAACGCATCAAAACCGACTGCGCGGCTTTTGATAATCAGCCGACTCAGACATTGTTTGACTTCAAAGGACTGGGATACGTTATAGACAATAACGATAAATAAACCGACATCGATAACTATGTAAAAAAACAATGACGCTCCATCATTTAGGAGTTGACTAATCATATCAATTACAATCGTTTAACGTCAAAAACTCAAAAGGTTACGCCTTTTAGACATGCACGCAAGGCTAGGAACCACCCCGATGTGAACTTGGACGTTTAGTTTATGTTTCACCTGTTCTTTTTAAGAGAAAGGATTAACCATGAGTTTACGCTCAAAAACCATTTTTGCTGTTTTGGCAACAGCGCTTGCATTCTTTGCGAGTTTTTCGGGAACGTTGAATGCAGCTTGGGTAAAAGTCCAGGATAGTCCGGCGGTTTATCGCGACACCAGAACCAATCTGGAATGGACTGTTACGCTCGGTTCTACGTGCAGCAACGCACAGGCTCAGAGTTTAGTGCAGAAGTACGGTTTTCGTCTGCCAACTCCCTGTGAACTTCGAGACGTTATTAATTGCAGCTGTGGAGCTTGCCAGTTGTGCTTGTATAGCGGACATCACAACGCATACGAAACCTGCGATCCATGCACGCTGGTTAGCGTTCGCCACGGTCGCGCTGTAGTTAAGGCAAGACGAGCTTGCAGCCGCACGTGGGTTGTCGGCGTTCGAGGCGGGAACGGTCAAGATCCGCTTGGTCAAATCGGCAAACTGTATGTTCTTACCGTTTGGGGAACAAATTCAGAAGATAACAAAGGTTTTTATGCACATTTTGCAAATGAAGTTAGAGTAAGTATGCAATCATTTGGCATGTGCCCAGTTTGGAATCAGACTGGAGGAGGCGGTATTCCATATGGTCAACCAATAGATACCTCGGATCCTGAGAATACGGCATTGAAAGCGTCTCTAAAGACGCTGGACGAAACGCCCGAAACATTTATTGGGGAAGAGAATGCTTTTTGCGCGGAGTATATCACGTTAAAAGGCGACACCGCAACGAACGAGAATGTTCTTGAAAAATGCCGTTATATTAGTCAAAAAGCTCAAAAGAATGACGTGATTTTTGTTTATATGTGCTGCCACGGCAACACGAAAACCATCGGCAATCAACGTCATCACGTTTTGTATCCTGCAGCGGTAGACACTACTGATTTGGAGGACATTGAAAAAGGTCTTAAGCGTGAAGATATTGTTCAGGCGTTAAAAGAAAACGAGCATCGATTAACAGTTCTGATTACGGATTCATGCGCTCGTCGCCAGGATCAATCAGCATTATTGGCTAGAGACCGTTATCAGTTTGCCAGACCTTGCGCTGCTGCAGAAGGAGCAATACTTACTTGTCGCCTTGAAATGCTTCTTCGAACAAACACTGGTTTTATAAACTGGAATTCTGCTGCGCCGAAGGGATCAATTAACGATGAAGGCGAATTTACATTCTATTATCAACCCGTAAAGGATCCAGATGGTAAAGATTTGGAGTCAAATGGTATAGTTGTAGGCGGCGAACCAACAGGCTCTTTCTTCGGCCCATGGTTTGAATACGCATTTAACATCGTTAACATTCGTGCGAAATACCCTTATAAGATCGTAGACCTTGAGAAAGATGCTCCAAGTGATAATGAACAAGCGGATGATCAGAATGTGATCATACCGGATGAAGCTCAGAGACAAACAATTATTGCGAGTAACCGTTTGGAAACTTCTCGGTTCTTCGAGGAATTGAAAGCAAAAGTACGTGATAACTATGCAGATTGGAAGAGAGATCCTCAGATTACTACGGATCTGAACGAAATTGTTTCACAGCCCACTCAAACTCTTTTTGATTTTGAAGATAAAGGTTATGTAATTGTTGAAGGTGATATCGACATCGACAACGTCGAAGGCGACACCGGTAATACCGAAGGCGACACTGGCAATACCGAAGGCGACACTGGTAATACCGAAGGCGACACTGGTAATACCGAAGGCGACGCCGGCAATACCGAAGGCGATGCCGGCAATACCGAAGGCGACGCCGGCAATCCTGATGACATCATCAATAAAATTGAGGGCGATGGTAGTACAAAGGATTAACGTCTACCTTTTGTTTGGACTAAATAGTAATCATTGATTGATTCCAGAAGAATTCTTTAAATTGTTAGAAACAAGGAATCTCTTTAATGATTAAACGTATGGTGCGTTATGAATGGGAATTTGATTTCCCATATAAAGGGAATACTGATCGGAGACGAAATTGTCTCCGATTAGTGAAACGCTTACGACAGATTATTTGCTTTGTTTTAAGCGAAAGCTTAAAAGTTGTTTCGGCTCATCCTGTAATTGCGCACCTGTTGTTTTGAATCAGCTTTTAGTTCCTGTCTGGCTGATAGCTTTTGATACTTCTGGCGTTAAAAGCTATCAACTTAAAGCGCTCAAAATACAGCTGGCGGTTCTTCCGGCGCCAACTTGCCGGATGAACCATTATTAAGCAAGCTTTGCATAATAAATAAAAGGTTGACAGATATTGTTTCGGAGTTGAGGATTAATGCATTTTCTCCTCATCTTCCAGTTGGCAATAACTTAAAGGAAAGGAGTCGAGATGAAAACGAACCTAAAAATGATTCGGAAATTTCTGGTTATCGGAATATTTATGGCAATTGCGCTTTTGGGTATGTTTGAACCCGCTTTTGCCCAAAAAATCCACGTGTTGTTAGTTTGGGGCACAAATGACGCAGCCCCTGGCATTAGCGCTTCTAAAGAACTAATTGAACAGCAATTTGCAGGCATGGGCATCAGACAAGGCGGTAAATACATAGCGTCATTTACCAACCTTAGCGGCTATGAAGCTTCTGGACAAAACATTTTAGATCATTGTCACAGAATGGCTCAGAATGCTGGTCCAGACGACACGGTTTTTGTTTACATGCTTTGTCATGGAGCAACAGTTCTTTTGGATAGCGATCCTAATCGCAGTTGGGATAATCCAAACAGGATTCATGTATTATCGCCGTTAGCGTCTAACGCCAATAGTATGGATTTTCGTGGAATCGGAATCAAGCGCTATTCGATTCTAAAGGCCATGAAAGGCGGAAATCATCGTCTGAACGTTTTAATTACGGATTCGTGTTCCAGATTCAATCCCAATCCTGTAGTTACGCCTCGAGGCAGTAAAGGCGGTTCGCTTCCAAAACTTTTATGTATTTTGCTCAATAGTCGAGGTACAATAAATTGGAATTCGTCAAATCCTAACGGAGGACGCGATGGTCAAGGCGAGCTTTCAATGGTGCTTAAGGACAGAACGATTTTTACGAAACCGTTCCTGATGATTTCCAAGCAAAATTGCGATCCCAGAAATTATACTGAAAGAGACTTTTTTAGAGAGTTGGGGTCTGCTTTGGTTGACGATTATGTAGAACAAAAAGAAAAATCAGTTGGCACAACGTCTTATTCGACTTTAATCAAGCAAAAACAGCAAACATTAACCGAATTTGACGATTATGGTCGTGTAAAAACCCCATGGACTGAGGCTGATCGAGTTAATTATGCCAAAACCAAATAAACGAATTCTCATTCAACGTTTATATGTTTTTTGTTTGACTAAATTATTTTAACAACGTTCAAAACGCCGTTTGTATTGTTGTCAGAATAGCGTTTATAAATCCTTTTTAGACAGCAAGGCTCAAAAATGCTTTGACAGCATATAGCGTTTGTATTTAACAGGAATTTTGTGCGGTATTTAATGGTTGTATAAAAAGATATTATACAAATATCGCATTTAAGTTTAACCCCTTTTTTAAGGAGAAAGAATTATGAAGAAAGCAATTGTTATTGCAACTTTGTTTGCTTCTGTCATCTGCTCAAGCCTGATCTCCAGCGTTGCTGTTGCAGACTGCGGCAAGATGATGGTTTATCCCTATCGATGGCGTTATCGTCCCCAGCCGCCTCGTCAGCCTATGATTTATATTGTAGGCAATGGGAATCAGATTCAGGTTACCAACAATGGTCCGTCAGCCAATAATTCAAACGGTTTATATGCAACTGTTGTTGGCAATGGAAACCAGGTTCAAGTTACTAACAATCCGGGAACTCGTCCGCAGCTGCCCAAGAAATGCCCATGGGCTAATCAACCTCAACAGCCAGTACAACAAACCCCAGGTTTTCAGGAAACGCCTGCTCAACCAGATACGTCCTGGCTTCAAGATAATTCCACACAGGCTGGCGCCTCCGCTCAGACCGGAAACAACAGCCCTGTTCAACAGAGTGGTGTAAAATGGGATTTCGAAACCGCAATTGACAGCGACAACCAGATTTCTTCTTTAGGCACTTTTGAAGAAAGTTCTCAGCGAGCTGTTATTGCCTGGAATGGTTTTGAAGATCAACGCGGCGAGGAAACACTCATTCTTACGACAAATGAAAAATCGAGAGCTGGGGAAGATATCCCCATGTTGAGCGTTTTACCGCTGCCTGGAATGGTCCTTGCTATCGAGGAAGCGGATCCGGAAGTCTTCAATAATGCGAGAAAACTCCTTTACAGTAAATATCCGGCAGATGAGATTACCTACATGGGCGTTATTTTTGAAAAGAAGATTGGCGCTCACAACATTTTCGTTTGGGAGTTGGATAACATCGAAACGTTCAAGAAAGAGGTTAATGCGTACATTGCATATCGCTACAATTTTACCGCTGCTCCTTTGATTGACAAAAAGACCGAACAAACCATTGGCGAATATTTCAAGCGCGGATTCCGTTACTTTGCCTTTGACTTGACAGAAGTTAAAAAGGAAGGCGCTGATAAAGTCGCTATTTCTTATCGATTCAAGTCCGAACGCGCATACTACCCGCTGCAGATCAGCGCCGTTGGTGGAACGACAACCGATACGGATGTTGAATTGATCATTATCTCCCCGAGAGAATTGGCTCTTACTGGAGCAGTCAAGGTTGGAGATAAAGGTTTTAGCTGGACAGGCAACAGATCTGTCAACTTCACAATGGCGGAAGTTCAAGGTCTCGATCCTCAATTGGCCAAAGTTTTCGGAAATTCTTCGGCTAACGTGACGGCTCGCGAATATATCTTTAGCGGAACGCTCAACAAGTTTAAGAATGACTTCACCGCTAGAAACGCCAAATAAAAAACGCGTAAATTAATGATTGATCAATCAGTATAAGCGATTGATTAATCTGCGTGAGGATAAGTGCAGGCATAAAGTTGCCACTTGAGATAAACATTTATCATAATTGGGAACTTTTGCCTGTACTTAACTGTTATAAGTTAATTCAAAATCCCATTATGTCTGTACAAACCATGAAACGAAATGTTTTAATTTATGCAATCCTTTTTTGCATTGCAATTTTTATCTTGATTGCTTCGTCCGAAGCCCAGGCGTCAGGAAGAATTCTGATTCGAAAGGCTCCCGGAGCTGATGCAAAGATTCAAGCCCCTAATGGACCAGGATTCAATTCAGATTGGACGGAACCAGATGGGAAGAATCAACCTGTCCAGATGAAATTCACCGTACAACCTGTTCGTCCATGTCCAGTAACTCCTGAAAATCCTCAGGAAGTTCGAACAAAACAGGATAAGAATCCCCATTATGAGGGAAGCGTTGCTCTTAAACATGGTGAAGTGTTAATTAATGTCAAGGTTGCAGGAAATAAAAAGCAAGTAATGTTGCCGCAACCTGCCGGTTTTTGTTCGAGAATTCCTTCTGAAGATATTTTTATCAAAAAAGCGTCTGATGACGTACGCAGTAAACGTAAACCTGAAGAAATCTCTTATAACGGAATTGTACGCCGCATTGTCGTATGGAATGGGAAAACAGACCAATCCGGCCAACAGCTTATGATTTGCAGCGACACCGCGCGGTCTGCTACCGGACAAAAAGAGGCGGTGTTATGTATCACGCCTTTACCTGGCGAACCGATAAAAATCAATCGAGTTTCTGACGATTTTGAGACAATTGAAAAAGAACTTGTCAGAAGAATCAACAGACCTGGTAATGTAGCCAATCCAACGTTTCCAGAATGGAATGGACGAATTACTTCATATTGCACACAAGCAATAAAAGCGGAAAATCTTGAAGAGTTTCTTTGCCAGGCGGAGAATATGGTTTCCAATCTGTATGGCGATACCGCTCAATTGCAATGGCAGCCAATGCAGCTTTCACAAATCAATCTTTTAATGAAAGTTGGGTATAAATGGTTTGCTTTTGACGTTTCCTTGATGCGAGAATGGAGCACTATTACGGAACCGATTGCCTATCGAACAAAATCAGATTGTGTTAAGCTTCCAATCTTTAGCGATAAAATTGGCGTAATTAATGGTCAATATGCCGTAACGAATACAATTATTATAACGCCCCAAAAAGTTAAACTTGATGAGAGCATGACTGATTTGACAGCGAAAGACGTTGTTGTTCTGGGGAACAGGATTGTTGAGTTTACGGTAGAAGAATTAGAAAGACTTTCTCCTGACGCAGCTGCATTTTGCAAAGAAAACAAAATTGATAAAGTTTTTGTTCAGCAAGTATTTGTCGAAAGCGACAAAAATGAGTATTCTGGCGACATCGTTATGAAAGTAGTTGAACAGCCTGTTGTGAATCCTTCAAATCCCGCAGGTAAGAATCCTTCGGTTCCTGCTGCCAACCAGAATGACGGAAAGAAAGTCGGTCCCAATGCTTCTGGTAATGCTGCCGCTCCCCAAACCCCTGCTGCCACGCAGCCTGCTAATGCAAATCCTTCCAGAGAGAGACCAAGGATACAGTGGTAATCCTCTTGTTTGTCATCTGTGAATTTAAGAAGGACAAGATTAATCAACACCCCGGGAGTGTATATTCCCGGGCGCGTTGTTTTTGATAACGTTGTTATTAAACGACAGTCCCCAAAATACGTTTTGGGGAAACTCAATTGGGTCTTCTCAATCCCGGGACAATATCCAGTGACAGATCGGCAAAGCGGTTGGCGCGGAACATTTCCCAGGCGACTGCCCCCATGACGGCGTTGTCTGTACAGAGTTTTAACGGCGGAATATAGAGTTTGAACCGTCTGTTTTTGGATTCCTTTTCCAGACGTTCTCGCAGCGCTTTGTTTGCCGCTACGCCGCCGCCGACGCAGAGGGTTTTATAGCCCGTCTTTTTCAGAGCTAAAACCGCTTTGCCCGCCAAGCAGTCCACGACTGCCGCCTGGAACGACGCTGCCAGGTCGGCTCGACGCTGAGGCTGGTTGGACAAATCGGGGAAGTCGCGTTCGCCCGGTCCGACAAGTTCGTATCGAACCGCTGTTTTCAGACCGCTGAAACTGAAATCCAGACGTGACGGGTCGTTGAGCAGCGAACGGGTAAAATTGTACGCTTTGGGATTCCCGTCTACCGCGGCTTTTTGGATGCTGGGACCGCCGGGGTAGGGCAGACCGAGCATGGCGGCGACTTTGTCAAACGCTTCGCCCGCTGCGTCGTCGATGGTTGAGCCGAGAGTTACAAAGTCAATAGGCGATTTGCACTCGTAGATCGTGGAATGTCCGCCGGAAACGATCAGTCCGACGCAGGGAAAGACGCTTGTTGGTTCTAATCCCGCTTCTCTTGCCAGAGAGTTGGCGTAGAGCTGGGCGGCGTACAGGTGCGCCTGAAGGTGGTCAACGGCAATGAGCGGTTTATCGAAAACGACCGCCAGAGTTTTTGCTGCCGTCAGACCGACCAGCAGCGACCCCGCCAGTCCCGGCGCGTTGGCAACGGCGATGGCGGAAAGTTGATTAAACGTAAATCCGGGGATTTGCTCCTGCGCTTTTTTAAGCGTCAAGTCCAGAATCGGGTTGATGCGCTGACAATGCGCTCTGGACGCCAGTTCCGGAACGACGCCGCCGTAAAGAGCGTGCAGCTTTTCCTGAGTCGCCAACGCGTCCGCATAGACAACGCCGTCGTCGCCGATAACCGCAGCCGCGGTTTCGTCGCAGGAACTCTCGATAGTAAGAATATATTGAGGCATTAGGCAATAGGCAGTAGGCAGTAGGCAGTAGTAAGTTGTGAGGAGTAGTTAACGCTTTGCGAAATTGAGCGTAAAGCGCCGAGAGAGGAGATTAGGCAAAAGAAGACAAGAGGCATTAGGCTTTGTAATGATTTCCCTACTGCCTATTGCCTACTGCCTACTGCCTCCACTACTGCCTGCTCCTCTCTCAACTCTTATTCTCATTTTACTCTTTTTATTTTTTGGTAAAAGTCCCCCTTTGGAAAGAAATACCTCTTTGATAAGAAAGGAAAATCGGGTATAATTAGTAAGTAGTGCATAGTACTTAGCGCTAGTACGCAAAGCGCTCCTCTCACGATGCACTATGCACTCGCAACTTATTACGAATTACTCATTGCCATGAATCTGCCAACCATAAACGAAATCCTTGAAGTCCCGCTGGTAAAGGGATTGATAACCAAACTCAATCGCGGTGAAGTCGTGTCGACCGCTCTTTTGGTGTTGGGCGAACTGGCTCTCCAAACGAAAGAGTCCGCTTTGGATATGTCTTTACCGACAGTAACGGAAGTCGCGGATCGAATTGCTGACAAACTGCTGCAAAACGAACCGGCTCGGCTTGTTTCGACAATCAATGCGACAGGACGTCTGTTTCCTCCGGAGTTGGGCGCCGCCCCGCTGGCAAGTCAGGCGATTAACGTTATGACGGATTTGGCGAAAGATTACGCCGCGATGGGACGTCCGGTTGGAAAATGGGACAACGCTCAGCTGCTCAGAAGCGTAGAGTCTCTGATTAATAAGCTTGCCGGCGCGGAAAGCGTCATGCCGATCAATACGGCGACCGCCGGCTGGTTTTTGATTCTTCACGCATTAAAAAAACGCCCGGGTCAAAATCCGGAAGCTCCTGTCGCGATAAGCCGGGGGCATTTGTTCGAACTCCCTTCTGGCAGTCGGATTACGGATATTCTTCAGGAGTCGGGCTGTACAATGCTTGAAGTGGGAAGCGTCAATCAAACGACGGCAGACGATTTCAGCGCTCTTCCAGACAACGTTCGAGCTTTCTTGTATATTTGCAGCGCGGATGACAAGGAATCAGGGCGCGTTCAGCCGTCAATCGCAGAATTGTCCAAAATCGCCAAACTTCGGAAAATCCCGCTGATTGTCGATATCGGTTTGTATGGTCTGATTGGCGGAAAGAATTCTGTCAGCGCGGCGTCTGTTTTGGCGGACGGCGCAGACGTCGTTATTATGCGAAGCGGGGCGTTGTTTGGCGGTCCTGCCTGCGGCGTGATTTTGGGGAGGAAAACGTTTATTGACCAATGCCGGGCGGATTTGTTGGCAAAAGCGGCGCTTTGCAGTCCATATACGTTGGCGGCGTTGGAGCAGACGTTGTTGCTGTACTCTCAGCCGGATCGCGGCGCAAATTCAATTCCTATTGAACAGATTCTGCATTTTTCCGAGGCGAATCTTGCCAATCGAGCGCAGCGTATTCAAAAGCAAATTGCCGTTTCGGACTGGGTGGACGAAGTTAAAACCGAAATCGTTGAGCAGTCAACGGCGGCAAATCAGTGGCTTTCGATAAAAATGCCGACGTGTCGGATTGTTATTCAACCCAAAGGCATGACGCCTGCAGAATTAAGCAAACGATTGACTCAAGGGTCTCCCGCCGTTTTGGGAACCGCGGCGGAAGACGTCCTGACGCTGGATTTGAGAACGGTTCTTCCCAGTCAGGACATAGCGTTAGTAGAGGCGTTTATACGATGAAAATATTCTTTTCTGTAGGAGAACCCAGCGGGGACGTTCACGGCGCCAACCTGATTCGCGCGTTAAAAAGCATGTACGGCGACGACCTGAAATGCGTCGGGTTCGGCGGTCCCAAAATGGAAGAGGCGGGGGCGGAAATTTTGTTCGACCTGACGTCGCTGGCGGTAATGTGGCTGGGGCGCGTTTTGTGGAATATCAAAACGTTTTTCAATCTTGCCGCACAGGCGCAGGACTATTTTGAAATTGAAAAGCCGGACGCTGTCGTTCTGATTGACTATCCTGGTTTCAACTGGCATATTGCCAAACGCGCTCATAACGCCGGCATTCCGGTGTATTATTATTCGCCACCTCAGATTTGGGGTTGGGCGCAATGGCGAGTTCGAAAGATGCGTAAATGGGTGGACTGCGTTCTGTCCGGTTTGCCGTTTGAAACGCAATGGTTTCAGGATCAGGGCTGCAGATGCGTCTATGTTGGTCATCCGTTTTTTGATGAAACGGAGAAGCAGGAGTTAGAAGGCAGTAGGCAAGAGGCAGTAGGCAGTAGTGAAGATACAAATCCTCTTGCAACTCGCAACTCGCAACTCGCAACTAAAAAAACTATTCAGATCGGCATTTTTCCCGGCTCGCGCACACAGGAAGTCGAGCAGAATATTACAACATTTCTCAAAGCGGCGCGAATCATTCAGGAACGATTTGCTCAGGTTTCTGCCACGCCGATTCAGTTTCGAGTTGCCGCATTTAAAGACGAGCACTGGGGAATCATCGCGCCTAAAGCCGCGAAAGCCCGATTGGACGATATCGTTATTGAAGTGGGCGCCGCATCAAAGATTATGGCGTCTTCAGACGCTGTTATGGCGGTTTCCGGCTCCGTTTCTTTGGAATTGCTGTACTATACAATTCCGTCGGTAATCCTGTACAAGACCTGCTGGCTGGGCATGTTCCTGCAAAGCATTTTCCGAAAAGTAAAATATATTACGCTGGTCAACCTGTTGGAATACGGGGCAGTTCCCGCTCACGCGCCGGACTTGCCGATCGCTCCCGATCCTCGTGAAGCGCTTTTTCCTGAATATCTGACGGCTCGAGACAAGTCTGAAGCAATTGCAGAGAAAATCCTCGCCTGGATTTCTGATCCGGAAGAATACGAGAGAAAAAAAGACAAGCTGACAGAACTCAAAAGTCACGTTTGTCGACCTGGAGCCGCTCAAAAAGCCGCTGAAATTATTCTTACGGAAATTGAGGATAACGATAACTAAGGTTTCAGAGGCGTATAAACCCTCCAGACAGAGTTACTATTGTTAGACGGTAACGAAACAACAGCCGTAAGCGCAGCTGCGATTTGTGAAGCGCCCATTCGGATTGAAGTTTCGTTCACCTTATCTATCTTCTCAGGAAAAGTTTGAGCGTTTTCCTTCCCCCCCTATTGAAATTTTTCATAAAAAAGTAATAATATTTGTGGATTATTCGGATTGCCAAGTTTATTAAATTATCCCGCCAGATTTTCCGATACCTGTGATATACTGTATTATTTAGTTTTTGTCAGAAAAACGTCGTGAACGAATTGTTTTGACGTTCTGCTGACTGTGCAACATCGCAAAAACTCCGTCAATAGCCATGATTCGACTCCGTTTTCTATCGACGTCGTTATTATTAATCATGGCGTTATTGTTGCTTTCTGGAACGCTCCAGGCGCAAATCGAGTCTGACGCAGACGTCCCGTTTACAGAAGAAGCCGAATCCGATTTCGCCGTTCCGGAAGATATGGCTCCTCAACTGGAAACGCCGGATATAGAACTCGTTCCTGCTTCGACCGTCCGCGATTTGAATCTTCCCTCGCCGCGATTGCGTTTTCTTCAGCATCGTCAAAACGAGCTTCATCGAAAGGCCAAGCAAGGAAAAAATAATTCGTTGGCTGAACCGCCTGCCTTTATACGAGACGTTTCGGTTCATTCCGAGTTCAAGTCGATAGTTCCAGAAGAATACCTTTATCAAATCGCCTCCTCGCATCCATGGGGACGGTTTCCAGAAGGTTCATGGAAACGAATCCGCGTCATTCGTTCGGACGAAACGTCTGAAAAAACTCCCAGAATGAATTCTCGCCATTCGGCGGCTGAATATACCATTACGCTTTCTCAGATTCTTCCTGATCAGTTTACTCTGACATGGGAATCCGCTTTGAGCGGTGCGGGTCGAAAATGGAACGCCCCGCCCAAAATCACCGGATCAAATTACTGGGAAGAAAGCTCTGATATGAAACCGATAAGTTTCAAAACCAAAGCAGATCTGGTTCTGGAAATTGAAGGCGCGTCCTATCCCTGTTTTTGGGAACAGATTGTATTTGAAAACGAGAATAAACGAGTAGAAATTAAAACGTGGCGCAGCGACGCCAGCGCTCATTTACCCCAGATTTTGCGTCAGGAACGCAAAGTTTACCTGAAAAAGGAGGGAGAAGAAAATCGTCTGTCAGTCAGTTCGCTTTATCAACTCTCGCCAACGTCGTTTCCTTATTCTGTAATGGGAAAAGTCCATTATGTTTGGAAATGCGAACAAACGGACGAAACCTCTCAGGGAAAAACCGTTACGACTTCCTTAATCAGTTTGTCGGTTCCCGGGGAAACCATCTCTTTCGATACGCGACAGTATTCGTCTCAGGGAGAATTAATTGGTCAGTCAACCGGTTATCTGGTTGATTACGGTTTCAGCTGCTCTAAAAACAGATCTGAACCGGTTCGAACCATGTTTAACAACATTCGTTCATGGCGCAGACCTCCTCTGCCGCCCAAATGATGTTCTGTCTAACCTGGAGTCAGTGGCGAATTCAGACGTCAACGGGGCTTGATATTTCTTTTAGTTCTGGTACAATTACATCTAAATATATTAGAATTTAACAGATCTCGCTGAGAACTGTCAACGATGTCGAATTCTGTTCTCGTTGACAGCTTGCGTAAATTCTTCATTCCTTATACCAGAGCAATAACACCATGCCTCGCCGATACTTGCGAAAAATCACCCACCGTCTCGACTTTGAGAAGTATCTTATAAACGGCCGCGAACTGGACGAAAACTGGCGCGCCGAGTCCGTTTTTCCTGTTCAGCAGCCGCTGGAAGTGGAAATCGGTTCGGGAAAAGGGCTTTTTATGGCTCACGAGTCGGTAAAAACGCCCGATCATAATTTTTTGGGAATCGAAGTCGCCAATAATTACGCTGCCTACTGCGCCTTACAGCTGGCAAAAACCAACAACGAGCAGGGCGTCTCCAATGCGATGATGATTGCCGGCGACGCTACGCCCATCTTTACAACCAATCTTCAGGACGACTCTGTCGAAGCGGTTCATATTTACTTTCCCGACCCATGGTGGAAGAAAAAGCACCGCAAACGACGCATAATCAACCCGGTTATTGTCAGTAATATATATAGGGTACTGAGAGTCGGCGGGAAATTTCATTTCTGGACCGACGTCGAAGAGTATTATCAAACGGCGTTGGAGCTGATTAAGGAAATCTCCCAGTTTAAAGGACCGTTCCCGGTTGAAGAAGCCCCGGCTAACGACCCGATGGACTACAGAACCCATTTTGAAAAGCGCACTCGAGAAAACGGACAGCCGGTCTATCGCTGCTATTTCGAGAAATAATCCGTAACCGGTTAACCGCAGCCAAACGCTGACGTCGGACTTCGTTTTAAGCGTTAAGCGGTCAGTACGCAAAGCAGACTGTTTGCCGATGACCGCTCACGCTTAATGCGTGATTTTTCCCTGTTCCTTTTTTTCTTCGATTTCGTTTAATCAATATAAGAGCAGTTATTTTATTCAACGGAGAACAATCATGCCATACGATTACGACTACTTCATCAGTTACGCTCACAAAGACAACAAGCTTCCAGACGGCAAGCCAGGTTTCGTTAACGAATTTGTAGAGAAGCTCAAGAATGGTTCAGAGGAACATAAGAGGATTTTCGGCGGAGAAATTAGGGTCTTTTTCGACGAATCCGAAATCCACGATATGTCAGACTGGGACAATAAAATCCGAGCCAGCCTTGCCAGTTCGCGATTTCTTATCGTGCTTTTGTCGCCCAATTATTTCAAGAGCGAGTACTGCGCCAAAGAGTTCGACTGGTGGATGAAGCACGAAATGCACCGCTGTACGCTTGGGGAGGGAACTGCGCCGATGATTATCAGTAATGTCGGCGTTTTTGATCCTGCAATAACGCCGACTCCTGATATTCCGGCAGATATACAGGTTCGTTATCCGAACTGGCTGAGTCAGATTCAGACATACCAGTCCAGGAATTTTGACATGCACGATTTTCTTATCGCGAAAATCGATGACGTGTTGAAAACGCTGCGCGACGAGGTCAAAGACAAAGTCCGTCGTCAAAACATTGTAGATATGTTGCCGTACGACACTTATCCGGGCTACAACGAGAATTTTGTTGGACGGCGGGAAAATCTGTTGTCGCTGCGGGATTACATCACTACAAAGACGGGCAAAGTCATTACCGCTCTTACCGGTTTGGGCGGGTTCGGTAAAACCGAGCTGGCTCTCACGTACGGGCACGCCTTTGGATGGGATTACCAGCTGGGGCGGTTCTTTAAACCGTGCGAGAATTGCAGCTCCATTTACGGCGCGTTTCTGTCATGCGGCATTCAGACCAAGTACGGCTGGGAACTTAAAGGAACAGACGAAGAGCAGCTTCTGGCTCTTTTTAATAATCTGAAATTGGAACAGAACAAAATCATTCGTCAGAATACAGAGGCTGGCAATCTCAGGACAGAAGGCGCGCACATGCTCCTCATTCTCGATAACGTAAGCGATCTGGATTTGATTTCACAGCTGCTTAAATTGAATCTTCCCGATTTTATCCATGTAATAATTACAACGCGAGAGAATACAAGCGACTTTGCTGGCGTTTACTCTGAATCGGTTGAACGTCTCAGCGAGGACGAGTCAGTCGAACTGCTCAACAATCTGCGATTGTTTGACAATCCGGCAGAAGCGGAAGCGGCGCGAAAAATCGCGCAGCTGCTGGCGGGGTATACGCTAATTGTAGAACTTACTGGGAAGTATTTATACCAAAATCGCAAAAACCCTCGTGTAACGTATCAGTCTCAATACGAACGGCTTGTCAAAGATCATGCTGAAACATTCCAGAAGATGGCAGACAAAGCCGGCGACTTGACGCGGCACGCAGCAGAGACCGTTTCGGCTGTCATGGAATCGACCCTGGCAGCTATTTCCGACAATACTCGAAAAGCGCTGAAATATGCCTCTTTGATGGCGCCTGACGCCGTGGCGTTGAGTTGGCTCCCCGAGCTATGCGGTCTGAATGAAGACGAGGAAGAGGAAGTTCTCGACGAGCTGACCGGATACAGCCTCCTTGCGCCTTTGGAAAATGAGCCGAATATCGCTCGTATTCATCGGCTTGTTGCGGAAACGGTTAAGCAGGAAATCCCGGAAAAAAAGCAAATGGAAATCACCGCTAAAATCCAGGAAAAATGTAACGAACTGCTTCTTAAAGATATAACTTTCTGGTGTTCAACTGAACATTCGTGGAACATCACGCCGGTTTTTGAATTCTGTTTAATGCTGGCGGATAACTGGACAGTGGAGGATTCTGAAGAGGAAATCGACTGGAACCTTACGTGGATGCTTGGTACTGTCGGGAATATGCTCAATTCGCTTGGGAAGATGAATGAGGCAAAAAAGGCTTACCAGCGATGGTTTGAAATATGCAAAGAACGAGCCGATGCATTTCCGTCGTACACTCTGGCGCAGCAGGATTTGAGCGCTTCGTACAATAACCTTGGCGATTTGGAGCGTGCCGCCGGAAACGCTGTCGCCGCGCGGGAATGGTACGAGAAGGATCTGGAAATCAGCAAGCGGCTTGCCGAGATGATGCCGGATAACGTTTCCGCTCAGCGGGATTTGAGCGTTTCGTATGATCGCCTTGGCAATTTGGAGGACGCCGCCGGAAACGCTGCCGCCGCGCGGGAATGGTACGAGAAGGCTCTGGAAATCAGCAAGCGGCTTGCAGAACAGATGCCGGATGACGTTCTAGTCCAGCGGGATTTGAGCATTTCGTACAATAAACTTGGCAATTTGGAGAA
>JAFZAL010000216.1 GCA_017557195.1 Thermoguttaceae bacterium
GCCGAAATTGGCGTACCAGTGTTCGCTCATGTGTTTGCGCGTGCAGAAAATAATCTCGTCCGGCAGAACGGATTCGACAAACTCGTCGACCAGATTCGGAGGAACGGCTCCTTTAAGCTGGACGTCCGAGGCGGGGTGAGCAAAGACCATAATCTCTTCCGCGCCGGAGTTGGGGCGTCCGTAGTCGGAAAGGAACTTGAGAGTAATCGATGTAACAGACGTTTTGGGAATGTCCAGCCGCTGAGCGCCTGCGCCGGGCTTGAGCTGCGCCTTGAGAACCGGCGTTTTGGAATCGTCCAGATAAACCTCGACGTCCTTAAACCCTTCGTCCTCGTACGACGCGCCAACGCGTCCAAAATAAACAATCTGCGAGGCTTCAACCGGCTGTTTCCATTTGAGAGTGAAGTCGGCTTTTCCCTTGGCGGATTTGCCGTTAATCGCCCAAGCTATTCCTTCGTCGCCCGCGCGCGGCTGAGCTATCTGACCGTCAATCGCGTTGGCAGCGGAATAATCGCGGGAGAATTCAGACGTCGCCGACGCCGTCGCCGTCCGCGCCAGGTTCGGGTTGGAAATATACGGCGCGAGGTCGTGGAGTTCCGTTTCTGAAAGAGGGTTGGCAAAGACCATGATTTCCGCCGCGCCGGAGTTCGGGCGCCCGTAGTCGGACAGGAACTTCAAGGTGATGGAACTCACCGTCGTTTTGGGGAAGTCCAGCCGCTGTGGCA
Source organism: Thermoguttaceae bacterium (assembly GCA_017557195.1). Taxonomy (GTDB): domain Bacteria; phylum Planctomycetota; class Planctomycetia; order Pirellulales; family Thermoguttaceae; genus RUG11551. The sequence continues at coordinate 726 of JAFZAL010000216.1, forward strand.
GCGCATTTGGCTTGAGTTGGGCTTTGAGAACCGGCGTTGAGGAATCGTCGAGATAAACTTCGACGTCCTTAAACCCTTCGTCGATGTATCCCGCTCCCGCGCGTCCGAAATAGACAATTTCCGACGCCTCGACAGGCTTGTCCCACGACAGCGTAAAGTCGGCTTTTCCCTTCGCTTTCTCGCCGAGCGTACACCACGCTTTCCCAGCGTCGCCGGAACGGGGAGCGGCAATCTGACCGTCAATCGCCTTGGACGCCGAATGGAAATCCGCGTACTCAGACGACGCCGACGCCGTCGCGCGCCGCGCCAGGTTGGGGTTGGACGTCTCTGCGCCCTGAACGTTTGTTATCCATAACAACGACGTCAGCGCCGCCAACGTCAAAAGGGAGGTAATATTATGTCTCATGATATTAGTACTGTGTAAGAAGGAGGGGTATTCGCCAGACGCGCCGCGCCTGCTGTTCTTTTCTATTTAATATATCTAATTGAGAATGAAAATACAAGAGGGGCGAGGGGAATTTTTCTTGAGAGAAAAAAACGGGAGAAACGTTTAAGCGTCTCTCCCGTTTTTCGATATGTGTTGCACTTGCGTAATTACGAATTACGCATTCTTTTTCCGCCAATACAACAGTCCCGCAGCGCCGAGAATCATCAGCGCCCACGTCGACGGTTCCGGAACGGACGTTGCGTTGGTAAGCAAAGATTGAAGCTGGCTTTCCGTCAAGGCGTAACCCCAAACGCCGGCGTAGTCCATATAGCCGTTGTTGTTTCCGTGGTCATTCCATGGGACTTCCATAAGAAGAAAATCCCCCTCTTTGCCATCGTTGTGAAATGCAGCGCTGCCTTCAAGTTCATAAACGGTAGTCGCTACCTCTTCTCCGGTAATTGAATCAAAAGCGTATAACGTCAGGATTGAAGGATTGTAGTCGTCTCCTTTTTCAAACGTAACAGATAAATCGTACCATTTGTCTGGTTCAAACAAAACTGGAGTTACGGCATTTGTCTCGCTGTCAATAGAATTAAAGAAATACTCTCTGTATTCGCCATTAACGTTGCCATAGAAAAGAGCTTTGCCGCCATCGGTATACGACAGAGAATAATGGGCGCCGCTATTATATCTTTCTCCCGCTCGAATTAAATCGTCGTAAGCGTTTGCTCCTGTTTTGAACGAATCCATTTTAACGCGCGTTGCCAACGTGAAAGAATCCATACCAATGGAACGTAACGTTGCATCTGCGCTATGAGCATAAGTGTTTGACTCAGATTTGTCGTGCAAATAATACCCATCTGACGTAAGCGTATTGCTCATGCAGGGATCCGCTTCGGATGAAATGGCGTTGGAGCCGTTGATCCCAAGGTTGCGTCCGTTGTCAGACAAGTCAAGACCTTTGGATACGCCAAAATTCCAATACCCTTCAGCAGACTTAATCAAATCGTCAGTTTTAGCGGCGTTAGCTAACGTAGTTTCGCGGTCGTATGCATTATGATCTGAAGTAGCTCCCATAATCTTTTGGGCGTTAACCTGCGTCGGACCCATCGCGCCGTCGTAGACGTTAAATTCTTTGAAATTCGCGTTGGCGTAGCTGTCGCCGCCCCAATGGGATTTTCCAAGGAAATTTTCGTTACCGATCATATTTGACAGCAAAACGTCTCCCGTTTTGGAGCCGACCAGAGAACCGTTAATATAATACGATAGCTTTGTTTGCGTTTCAGACGTCTGTTCAGCTGTTACAGTCAACAGGTATTCTTCGCCTGTTGTCAACTTGTATCTGCCAGGGTCAGTTCCCGTTTTTTGGAAATAGGTATAGGAATCTCCATTAGCCCCTGCGCTTATCGCATTAAAGAAACGAGTGTTGTTATCTCCTGCGCCAATGTCCCACGCGCGGCTGAAATTGAGCAATTCATTTGGAGTTACCCATGTTTCCAGAGTCATCGACGATTTTGAACCGACGAGATTTTCAGGCAGCAGAATATACGCGCCGTTCGAGTTAGACGATCCATTGAACGATACGACGCCGCCGTTATTGACTGCCGTTCCGGTTCCGGAGAGGTAAAGCGTTGCGTCTTGATTTCCCGTTGCATAGTTGGTCACGGGAGTTCCGTTTTCGATATTCCCTTCGTTCAAATCCTCAAACGTGTAGGAGTGAGTCAACGTTTGCGCGTAGACGCCTGTTGACAAAGCAGCCAGCACGGCAAACGCTGTCAAAATGAATAATCCGCGCGATAAGCGCAGGAAACGGAATGAACGGGATTGATTATTAGCCATCTTTTTACTCCTTTATGGGTAAAACTGGGGTAAGGTTATAAAAACGTCTTTTGCGCCAGAACGTTCGGGCGCTGACAGTATACAAATCTTTATAACTGATATATTGAGCGCTATATTTACAATCTGGCGTCAATAAACGCCAAGACTAAAAATTAGAATCATTTTTATATCAGATATTTATTTATATAGTATAATAATCGTCATTATTCTAATTATAAAAATATAAAAGTCAATTCAAAATTGCGTAAAAATCTTTGTCTTATTGCGCAAACGCTTGGCTGTAACGGGATAATCCGTTTAATCCGTACAATCAGAGTACGGATTTAGTACAAGAAAAAGCGAGATTCCGCTTGCGAAAGAGCTGATGGCTAATTACTGTAATTTATTTCAGTACAAATCTTCCGAGATATTTATCAGCGTCTTTTCAGAATCGAGTTCCTGAGGTTTCGGTTGGTTGGTAAGGCGTCCCATTTCCCAAGCGATAAGAATTGCAATGACGATAGCCGCGGCGCCGTCGGCGATGGCGTACGCGCTCCAGCAGCCTGTAATCGACCAGAAATGCGGCAGGATCAGCAGCAGCGGCGTGAGGAATCCGAGTCGGCGCATAATCGTCAGACAGATGGAAAAGCCGGGGCGACCGATCGCCTGAAAATACGAGACGCTGACAATCTGGTATCCGGAAGTCGCCATCATGAGCAGGCAGATTCGCAGCGCAGGAACGCCGTCATTGAGCAGATGTTGATGTTCATCCGTAAGAAACAGACTCATGACAGCATGGGGGAAAAGCATGATAATCGCAAACCCAATCGTCGAAATAACCGTTGCGCCGACAATCGCCCCGCCGAACGCCTGACGAACGCGTCCCCACTGTTCTGCGCCATAATTGTACCCAATAATCGGCTGCGCGCCTTGAGACAGACCCGTAATGAGCATAAACACAATTAACGAAATGCGAATCACAACGCCCATAATCGCGACTGCGTCCTGACCGCCGAAATGGCTGAGCTGATAGTTCAACACCGCCGCCTGAATGCACGCCGTCGCCTGCATTGTCCACGGCGCCAAACCGATTCGCAGTATCGGCAAGACCGTTCTCTTTCTCAGACGAAGCGTATTCCAATGGAATCTCAGCAGACTCTTCTTGGTGAAAAAGAATCCCATGACCCAAACTGCCAGAATCAGGTTGGAAATCGCGACTGACAACCCAGCCCCAACGGCTCCCCACTGTAGCCAAACGATAAACAGCCAGTTGAGCGCGACCGACGACAGCGCGACTGTTATAACAGAGTTCATCGCCACGCGCGGGTTCCCTTCCGCCCGGATGATGTTGTTAAACCCAAATCCGAGATTGGCGAAAATCGAGCTGGCAACCGTAATAAACGTGTACGTCCACGCCATATCGAAGACCGCGCCCTGAGCGCCAGACAATCTCAGCAACGGGGCAAGAAAGATAAGCTGGAGAATAATTTCTGCTGAACAGATTAACAGCGTCAAAATCAGAGCGTTTCCAATCGTCTCTTCTGCCTCTTGATGGGATTTCTTCCCCAACCGGAGCGAGACCAACGCCGCCGAACCAACTCCGACCAGAGTTCCAAACGCTATTGTGATTACCTGAAACGGCGTCGCGTACTGAACTGCCGACAACGCGTCCGGTCCGAGAACGCGTCCCAGAAAAATCCCCGTTATTATGTTTGTAACTCCCTGCACCGCCATTCCAATCATCGCTGGAATGCAGTATTTCCAAAGCAAACGGTAGACAGGTTCTTCTTCAAACGGAGACACGGGGGGGGAGGCAGGAAGTGGTAAGTGGTAAGTTTTAAGTGGTAAGTAAGATGAACGCTTGCGTCCTTACCACTTTCCACTGATAACTAACCACTCAAAAATATAAGCCCTGCTGAGGAGTAGCAGGGCTTGATTTGTACAAAGCAATCCGAAAATGTTAAAGAACGCAGTCTTTACATCCCTTCCATGGGTAATTTCCAAATTGCCGTTAAACCTGAATTATATCAGAGAATGCCTCCATGAGTTCGAATTGGCGTTGCGTGGCTTGGTTGATCCAAAAGCCAGAAACGCTGCCATTCGTCGCGAACCAGACGGAGGTTTTCTGATGTATTAATCAATTCGCCTGTACGCTGTTTCGGATCGCCGCTGTATGCAGGAATAATGCAACCGGTGGAGCCCAATAATGTAAAACTCAATACCAATAACAGGATAATCTTGCGCATAATCTGTTTCTCCTCTTGTGAGATGAAGCGCGTTTATGTTTTCTCGGTTTAGCCTGTGGACTTACAATTCCACAGGATTTAAAACCCATAAATGTTTTAACTACTCTGTTATTATCGGCTGATCTACTATTGTTCTCCAGTAAAAATTTAACGTTTTTCCGTTTTTATAATAGGTATATGGAATGAAAATCCAAAAGTGGTTATTCCGCTATTTGTTTTTTTGGACTTTTGCTTCCATACCCTTACCAGCTTTAAAAGAGATAACCTGCTTCTCCGGCGACTGAACGGATTCGCCCGTTTTGGGGTTTCGAGCTTTGTGCGCCCGACGCGTGCGAACTTCAAAGACGCCAAAGTTTCTCAGTTCAATGCGTCCTTCCTGAGCCAGCGTTTCGCCAATTGCCTCGAAGGTCATTTGGACTACGTCTTTTACTTTGAACTGTGGCAAATCGGTTTTGTCCGAAATTATTCGAACAATGTCTTTCTTGGTCATAACAAATTTCCTCTTTTCTTAAAACGAAAGATCTTAACGGAC
>JAFZAL010000217.1 GCA_017557195.1 Thermoguttaceae bacterium
AACGAAGTCCCGCGCGGGATTTGCGCCGCCGGGCACAAGGCAATGTACAACGAACAATGGGGCGGGCTGCCGTCAGACGAATTCCTCGCGTCGCTGTCTCCCAAACTGCTTAAATTCAAGTATGCAACCAAGCCGGTTCCTGCCACACACAAGGCGGGAGAACTCATTCCGGAAATCGCCAAAAAGGTGGGATTGCCGGCGGGAATTGCCGTTGCAGTCGGCGCGTTTGACTGTCACCTGGGCGCAGTCGGAAGCGGCGTCAAGCCGGGAACGCTCGTCAAGACGATCGGCACCAGCACGTGTGACATCATGGTTTCTCCCATGACAACCCCGATTGCAGACATTCCCGGTCTGTGCGGCATCGTCCCGGAATCGGTTCTGCCGGAAATGTACGGTTTGGAAGCCGGTCAGTCCGCAGTCGGCGACATTTTCAACTGGTTTGTTAAGAACCTCACCCCGGCGGAATACGCGAAGGGGTCGGCTCACGTCAATTTGACAGCCGAGGCGGCGAAACTGGCGCCGGGCGCGACCGGGCTGCTGGCTCTGGACTGGAACAACGGGAACCGAACGATTCTCGTCGATCAGGAGCTTTCCGGCTTGCTGGTTGGACAGACAATCAGAACGACCGCCCCGGAAGTTTATCGCGCTTTGGTAGAAGCCACAGCGTTCGGGGCGCTGACGATTATCAATCGTCTGGAAGAGTACGGCGTCAAGGTCAAAGAGGTTGTCAACTGCGGCGGAATCGCAGAAAAGAGCGCGTTTGTCATGCAGATTTACGCCGACGTCTGCAACCGTCCGATGAAGATCAGCCGGTCGTCACAGACGTGCGCTTTGGGCGCCGCGATTGTCGCGTCCGTTGCCGGCGGAGCGTACAAGACGGTTTCCGCCGCCCAAAAGAAAATGACGGGCGTCAAAGACGTCGTTTACAGACCCAACCGAGCCGCCGTCGCCGTTTACGCCAAACTGTACAAACTGTATCGAAGCCTTCACGACGCCTTCGGCAAGACGGGCAAAAACCCGCCGTTGGATTCGGTTATGAAGGAATTGATTGAAATTAGAAAGCAGGCGAGAAAATAAAAGGCAGTAGGCAGTAGGACGCAAGCGTCTCGCAACTCGCAACTCGCCACTCGCAACTAATACGATGAAAAAATCCGGAGTCCCAAACCGCGCCGCATCCTCCCCGTTGAGGGTCAACATGCCTCGGGTCGTCTTGCTGGTTGAGACGTCCCGGGAGGTTGGACGTTCTATCCTTCGCGGGGTCGAACGTTACGCCCGGATTAACGGACCTTGGTCGTTACATCTGGCGCCCGGCGATTTGGCGCAGCTGTTCCCCAACGTCAACACGTGGGGAGCGACGGGAATTATCGCCCGAATCGAAACCCCGGAGGTCGAAAAAGCCATTTTGAAAAGCGGGCTGCCGTTCGTCGCGCTGGATTTATACGAACCCCAAAAGGGCAAACGCGGCAAATTCAAAAACGCGTCCGAGGTGTTCGTCAACAGCCCGCTGGTCGGCAAGATGGCGGCGGAACATCTGCTTGAACGAAACCTGAACCAGTACGCGTTCGTGGGCGAAATCAACGACGTCCTCTGGTCGACCGACCGCGAAAAGGCGTTTACCGACACAATCGTTCAGGCGGGATACAAGGTTTATCGATACACGCCGCCCAAGACGTCCGACAAACGCGGCGACGACGCCCTCCGGCTGGGACAGTGGCTTTACAGCCTCCCCAAGCCGATTGGCGTCATGGCGGCAAACGACGTCCGCGGACGTCAGGTAATCGCCGCCTGTCAGGACTTCAACATTCGCGTTCCGGAAGACGTCGCCGTTATCGGGGTAGACAACGACACGCTTTTGTGCCAGATGTGCACGCCGCCGATGTCGTCAATCGCCCTGGACGCGGAAACCGGCGGATACGAAGCCGCTCGAATCCTCGACGGACTCATGTCCGGCTCGATTAAAGAAAAGCAGCAGTACCTGGTCGCCCCGCTGCACGTTGTCAGCCGGCAGTCGACAGAACGCTTTGACATTCCAGACCCCGTCGTTGCGGAAGCGCTGCGATTAATCTGGATCAATCCAGGTCTGCCGATCAACATCGGCGAACTGGCAAACGAACTCTGCGTGTCACGCCGGCGGCTGGAAGTCCAGTTCAAAGCCATTCGCGGGCGCACTGTCTTAGACGAGATCAGCCTCGCCCGGCTTCATCACGTCAAACAACTCATCAAAGAAACGGACATGAGAGTCAAAGAAATTGCGGAATCCTGCGGTTTCGCAACGGAAGGATACCTCAGCCGATTTTTCCATAAACAGACCGGAATGACAATTAGTCAGTTTCGGCGCGAAAAGGGAGCAGGGAATAGGGAGTAGGGAGTAGTATTTATTCGCCGTAGGCGAAGTACTATTCCCTATTCCCCATTCCCTAATCCCTAACCTAAACCCCTAACCCCCTTAAAACCATGAGCTTCATTCCCCTTGCAGTTTCGAGTTCGCTGACGACAATCGACTGGTGCGTTGTCGGCGGTTATTTTTTGCTTCTTTTTGGTCTGGCGTGGTGGGTAATTAACAAATCCCGCAACACAACCAACGACTACTTCCTGGCTGGCAACTCGCTGGGCTGGTTTATCGTCGGCGCATCCATTTTCGCCTCGAACATCGGGTCGGAACACCTTGTCGGGCTTGCCGGTTCCGGCTGTACAGACGGCGTCAAAATGGCGCACTTTGAACTCCACGCCTGGTGTTTGCTGATTTTAGCATGGGTCTTCATTCCGTTTTTCTCCCGCAGTAAAGTGTTTACGATGCCGGAATTTCTGGAAAAACGATTTTCGCCCAACGCGAGATGGATTCTGTCGCTCATTTCCCTCGTCGCGTACGTTGTAACAAAAATCGCCGTTGGGATTTTCGCCGGTGGAGTCGTCTTCTCCGTTCTGCTTCCGGAATTCAGCCTCTTCGGCATGGACAGCTTCTGGGTCGGCTCGATTCTGGTTATCGTCCTGACCGGTATTTACACTGCCCTCGGCGGGATGCGCGCCGTCGCCTATACGGAAGCCCTGCAGACGATGATTCTTATTCTCGGATCTGTACTGGTTACGGTTTTCGGTCTGTTCCAGCTCGGAACGTACAACGGCGGAGACGGTTCTCTGTCCGCTGGATGGAAAAATCTTCGCTCCGTCTGCAGCAACAAAGAAGAAGGTCGCGACATGTTCAACCTCTGGATGTCCATCAAGCCGGAAAACGTTGACAACCTGTCCTGGAAACCAGTTATCGACCGCGAGAAAGACGCTTCCGGCGCTGAAACCGGTCGAATCACCACTCAGGCGTGGTACTTCAAAGATAAGTCTCAAGGATCGTTCTATCCGTGGTTGGGAATGTTGCTTTGCGCCCCGATCGTCGGATTGTGGTACTGGTGTACAGACCAATACATCGTTCAGCGCGCCTTGGCAGCAAAAGACGAAACCGAAGCGCGTCGAGGAAGCATTTTCGCCTCGTTCCTGAAATTGCTGCCGGTGTTCATTTTCATTATCCCCGGCATGATTTGCTTCTCGCTGGCGTACATGGAAACCAAAAACGCAGACGCTGCTGCCGCCGTCGCCGCCGCTGACCAAGACGCTCCGACCGAATCCGGCAAGGAAGTCAAGCCTGCGGTTGGATACAATAAAATCACCGACCTGGTTCAGAAGACCGAACAGCCGGACGGAACGGTTAAGATTACCGCCGTCAACCGCAACTGCCAGGGCGCGTTCCCGCTGATGGTTCGAGACGTTCTGCCCGTTGGACTTCGCGGCATCGTCGTCGCCGGGCTGCTTTCCGCCTTGATGAGCTCTCTGGCTGGCGTGTTCAACGCTTCGGCCACCCTCTTTACGATGGACTTCTACCGTCGCTTTAATACCAAGGCGACAGAAGAAAAACTCGTCTGGATCGGCCGCGCCGCTACTGCTGTGATGGTAATTATCGGCTTGGCGTGGATTCCGATTATTCAAGGCAAAAACGGACTTTACGATTACCTGCAGTCGGTTCAGGGATACCTCGCTCCGCCGATTTTCGCCGTCTTCCTGCTGGGCGTGTTCATGAAACGAATGAACTCCAAAGGCGCGTTGACCGCGTTAATTCTCGGCTTTGGACTCGGCTTGCTCCGCCTGGGCGTCGACACGTTCGCCACCCTGGGCACGACCTTCCAAGAAGGCTCGATCTGGTGGATTATCAACAACGTCTACTTCCAGTACTACAGCCTGTTTATCTTCGTCATCTGCATCGTCTCGATGATCGCAGTCTCTTACGCGACGGAAGAGCCGGACTACCAAAAGATTCAGGGCTTGTCCTTCGGCTCAACAACAGCAGAAGAAAAAGCCGCCAGCCGCGCCAGCTGGTCTTGGGGCGACGTCGTCGCATCCTGCGTTGTCCTGTGCTGCATTATCGCCGCGTACCTGTACTTCGTGGGATAATTTGAACGCTTAATTCGTAATGCGTAATGCGTAGTTGTTTGACTATGTATTACGCATTGCTCGTTTTAAAACGGCTGTCTTTCAGATTTTTGGGAAAGGATACTTCTAATAAATTTAAAAATTAGTATAATATGAGTAGTTGGATTATACCAATTAAGTGTAATACGCCTGTTTGATTGCACAATCCGAAAAACAAAACTCTGCTTTGAGTTTTATTGTTTCATTCACCGTTTATCAAAAGGAGACGTTATGAAAAAGACTTTTGTAATTTCATGTCTGGCTTTGATTGCGTTGTTTTTCTCAAGCTCTGACGCTTTTGCGAAAAAGAAAACCAGTGACGAAGCCGCAGTTCGAGCGTGTATCGAAAAGAATCTTAAAGCATCGCAGGACGAAGACATCGATACATATTGGGAAACCTGTAAACCAACCAGCGCACTGGTAAAGAAACAGACTGAAGCTGTTATGAAAGTTGTATTTGAGAAATACGATCTCTCTTACAAACTTGATTCTTATAAACTGATTTCGATTGACGGCAACACCGCTGTTGTTGAAATTGAAATGACTACCAAAAAGATTCGAGGACCAGAGTTTAAAGACAATCAAATTAAACAGAGGAACAACCTTAAGAAAATTGACGGTAAATGGTACATTGTCAGTTCCGAAATTCTCAGCGTTAATCTTCTCAACGAAGAAGAAACCGCAGATGAAAACAAAAAAGTCGCTGTTGACCCAGATGAAGAAGCTGCGATTCGAGCGTGTGTCGAGAAAAATATCCAGGCTACTCAAGACGAAGACTTTGACGCTTTATGGGAAACCGTTAAACCTGCCAACGCACAAATAAAGAAGCAGACTGAAGCTGTTATGAAAATTTTGTTTGAGATATACGACCTTTCTTACAAACTCGATTCTTTCAAACTGACTTCTTATGATGGCGACAGCGCTACGGTTGAAGTTGTGATGACAACCAAAAAGATTAGCGGACCAGAATTCAAAAACAATCTGTCCAAATCTGAACACAGTCTTAAGAAAATTGACGGTAAATGGTACATTGTTAATTCAAAAGCGCTAAATTTCAAATACCTTGATTAAACCGTCCGGTTGGTAAAACAGACCAAACAAAGAAAACAGAGAAGTTTTAAAAACTCTATAGTTATAAAAAAGCGAGAAACGGTATTTTTGCCGTTTCTCGCATATAGTCCGTGGAGAAAAATAAGCCGGGTTCTGTCAGCTTAAAGTCCTGTCTGAACGCGAGGTTCATCGAATTAGACTTCAAACTGCAACGCTCATTTATCTACGCTTTCCGTTTCCGTAAGCTCTAGCGACCCACCCGAGAGAGGTTTTCCGCAAGCGGAAAACGCCGGTCGAGCCAACCTGTCTCTCTGTTTGGTCTTGCTTCCAGCGGGGCTTGCCTAGCCAGACCCGTTGCCGAATCTGCGGTGCGCTCTTACCGCGCCGTTTCACCCTTACCCGCCGACAAAACATCGACAGGCGGTTTGCTTTCTGTTGCGCTTTCCCTCGTCTTACGACGGGCGGACGTTATCCGCCGCTGCGCTCTGTGAAGCCCGGACTTTCCTCCCGCGCGACATGCGCCGCGCCGACGAGCGTTTATTTCTCCGTGGAAATAAAAAAATTAGCTCCAAGCTAAAGACTAAAAGCTAGGAGCTAAAAACTGGCGGGGACAGGATTCGAACCTGCGGCCTCGAGGTTATGAGCCTCGCGAGCTACCGGGCTGCTCCACCCCGCGACAAAGGGTATCAGCAATGATTAACTACGTAAGAACCTCACGAATTGTTCATTGCCAATTGATATGAATGATTCTAACGCATTTTTAAAAACTTGCAATAGGGGGCAGATAAAAATTTTTCTTTCAATGGGCGTTTTCAATTGGAAACTGCAATAGGCGAGGTGCGAAGGCAGTAGGCAATAGGCAGTAGGCAGTAGTTTTTATCACTTCAACTCCTCCCTCCTCACTCCTAATTCCTAACTCAAACCAAAGTTTTTTAAAAATTTTTCGAAAATTTTCCCTCTACCCCATTGACGGGATTTTGAAAAGCGCTATATTATCCCCCGTTGTTTGTGCGACAGACGTCGCCAATCAACAAATGACCTTTGACAATTTGGCGGAACAGACATTGTACCTTAAAAGATGAATAAGAGATAGTCTCTTGTTTTTTCCTTTGTGAGCAAGTTGTGAGCTTGAAAAGCTCAA
>JAFZAL010000218.1 GCA_017557195.1 Thermoguttaceae bacterium
GTCGTTATTACCGGACAGGTTACGGTTCCTGCTATCGGAACGGACGCGTTTCAGGAAATGCCGACGACCGAAGTGTTTCGATCCATTACCAAACATCATTATTTGGTAAAAGACGTCAACGAGCTGGCGGGGGTCATGAACGCGGCGTTCTATATTGCCAATACAGGGCGAAAAGGTCCGGTTTTGGTTGACATTCCCAAAGACGTTCAGCTGGCGTCCTGCGTTCCAGACTACAATGCGTCTTTCTTCCTGCCGGGGTACAGCGCCACTGCGCCGGAAGCGGACAGCATTCAAATCGACACGATTATTGAAGCGATTCGCCTGGCGAAAAAGCCGGTGATTATGGCGGGCGGCGGCGTGATTTCCTCTGACAGTTCTCCGGAACTGAAGCAGATTGTCGAACGCCTTCGCATTCCGGTAACGACGACGCTGATGGGCTTGGGCGCGTACCCGTCCGGCGCGCCGCTGTCGCTGGACATGATCGGCATGCACGGCAGCGTTTACGCCAATATCGCCGTCAACGAGTGCGATTTGCTCCTCGTGTTTGGGTGTCGATTCTCAGACCGCGTTACAGGCAAGGTTTCCGAATTCGCCAAACACGCCAGAATCATTCACATTGACGTCGACCGTTCAGAACTCAACAAGGTGGTTCGCGCCAGCATGTGTATTGAGGGCGACGTAAAACAGGTGATGAACCAGATTCTCAAACGCCTGGATTACATGAGCGAGCCGGAAGTTACAGAGCTTATCGGGGACAGGACGCCGTGGCTGAACCGAATCAAAACGTTGAAAAGCGCCGATCCGTTCGACTACGACCATTCCAGCAAATACATTTTGCCGCAGGAAGCCATTTATGAGCTGTGGCGTCAAACGGAAGAACGCAAACTCAAGCCGATTGTTACAACCGGCGTAGGTCAGCACCAGATGTGGGCGGCGCAGTTTTTCAAGTGCGAGTTCCCCCGACAGTTCCTCACCTCGGGCGGTTCCGGCACGATGGGGTTCGGCATTCCCTCAGCTATGGGAGCGAAAGTCGCCAATCCGGATAAAACCGTTCTGTGCATTGACGGCGACGGCTCGTCGTTGATGAACATTCAGGAACTGGCAACCTGTTTCTGTGAAAAGATTCCGATCAAGCTCATGATCCTCAACAACCAGCACCTGGGCATGGTCGTTCAATGGGAAGACCGCTTTTTCAAGGGCAATCGCGCTCATACGTACCTTGGTCCGATTGAGAACCCGGAAGCGCTTGGCCGCGGCGTTGGAATCGGTCCGGAACATCGCTATCCGGATTTTGTTACAATCGCCAAAGGGTTCAGCTGGGATGGAGCTCACGTAATGGACAAAAAAGACCTCGCGCCGGCAATCAAAAAGATGCTTGACGCCAAAGGTCCGTTTTTGCTCGACGTTGCCGTTCCGTATCAGGAACACGTCTTGCCGATGATTCCCGCTGGAAAGACGGTTAAAGACATTATCCGCCGGTAGTTGACGAATCGCGTTTGGTTTGAATCCGTCAAAGTCTGTTACAGATAGACTAACCGCTGTATATACGAGAATTCTTTCGATTCGCGCAGTTGAATCGAAAGAATTCTCTGTTTTAAAAGACGTTGCCGCGACCGACCAGTTGTCGTCGGCAAAAATACGCAGCTTGAGGCGATAATCTAAAGTTGTTTGTTATTGATCTTCGCTTTCATTTAAGAGATTTAGAATTTTAATGGCGTCTTGTTGGTCTTGTTCTGCCGCTTTCTTGAACCATTTCTTCGCTTCATCAAGATTCTCTTCAACGCCGTCGCCTTTAGCATAACAAACTCCAAGATTATATTGTGAATCGGCATAGCCGTTTTCTGCGGCTTTGAGATACCATTTTGCCGCTTCTGCATAGCTTTGTTCTACGCCGCGGCCTTCGTCATACAGTACGCCGAGGAAGTGCTGCGCAGGAGCGTATTCTTGTTCTGCCGCTAGACGATACCATTTTGCAGCTTCTTCATAGTTTTGTTCTACGCCGCGGCCTTCGTCATATTGTATGCCAAGGTTGTACTGTGCAAAATCGAACCCATTTTCTGCCGCTTTACGATACCATTTTACAGCTTCCTCCAGATCTTGAGGAACTCCGTTGCCTCGGGCATATAATACCCCCAGATTGTTTTGCGCTTCAGGGTGCCCCTGTTCAGCAGCTTTACGCAGCCATTTTGCCGCTTGAACGTAATCTTGTCGGAAGCCGTTGATGCCATCCATGTAAAATTCTCCAAGCGCGCACTGAGACTCAGCGTTGCCGAGTTGAGCTGCAATCCTGATTTTGAAACATTCAATCAGGAAAAAAACTACAAAAAATAACGCAAATGAAAATGCAATTCTTACAAGCGGTTTGATAAATTTTTTCATTGACGTATATAACCTCTGATTGTAAAACATTATGTATCAAAAACGATCCAATACATTTCCGAAAATGCCCCCGATAGCGTCTCCGGCATTGGGATACCCTGCATCGTCAGGGGGAGACTGTAACAGCCCAAGTTCCGCAAGATATGTAAATAAGGCTTGAAACCAATCTACGATTTTGTCGTCAACGCAAAAAGCCGGAAATATCAGGAACCAGTTTAACTCTGGAAGCAAAAGCAACCCCTTAAATTCGCCGTTGACGTAAAACTGAGATCCCATATAACCGCCTTTGTAATTGTAGTACGCGTAATCAAACCCCAGTTTTTCAATGTCTTCCCAGCGAACAGAATCTGTTTTGCGACGAAAGAACATGTCAAAAAAATAGTACTTTACAAGACGATAATAAATTCGTCTGTTTGTAATAAGTAACGACAGCATGTTTTTCTTTCTTCCAAACCAGGGTTTCTTGGCAACGGCAATAAGCGGTATTTCTCCTTCTTCCAGCGAGAAACCGGTCCAACCCAAAACGACATCGTTGATATCAGGATAGAACTTTAGGAGTTTCTTTTCTAACGGGTTTTCTTTGATGAATTCAGTAATAGCATATTGATAAGCCGCTTCGCCTTCATATACTACTTCATCATTGGGCGTTGTAGATTCTTTAACTTCGGACATGACTTTAAGTATTTGATGATTCTACAATAATTACGATTTCTTTTCGTGAATTGAGTAAATCAAAGGTTCACAGGAAAATGAAAACGATTTACTTTGCATAAATAAGGAAATGTCAATTCGGAATGGTTGCCCCGTACTTGTTTTGGGCAAGCTGATACAAAGCTTCTTCAGCGTCTCGAACGTCTTGAGTGTATTGTTCTCCATTTATTGCCAAACCGATCATGCTGAAAAATGTGCCGCCAAGCTCTCCATTTTCATCGAGATGAGTGGATTGATGAAACGAATTGGCTAAGATGGCAATTCTTTCAACGTATGCGGCGTAGCAGGCTCTGAAATCAGCGGGGCAATTGCTTACGTCGAGTTGGTTCAGCATTCTTGCATAAGAAACGGTGTCTTCACTCATTTTTTGAATGTCTCCAATACCTTGCATCACAGAAACAAAATCGTTTGAATTTCTGCTTTCAAGCTGCTGAGCTGACCGACTGGCGCTTTTATTGAGATTTTGCTTGTAAATCGTAATCGTATCAATAACGTCCTGGACGTAATCCGCTTCCGTTTTGACTCTAGGCAGAGGCTGGTACTGGGGCGCTGGCGATATTTCACGACGGCCAGGTGTAAAATCTGACTTTGAATCGCAGCCGACTATTCCTGTCAGTATAATCAGCGCTGTTAGAAGAAATGGAACTGGCGTTTTCATTTGGAACTCCATTGATAAAATAAAAGGTTGTTATAATTCAAAGGCGTTTAAGATGTTGTATAGTCAACCTAAGAAATGAAAAAATTCAACGCTATAACGTTTTAGAAGCTGAAGTTCTATTACGTTAGCGTGATAATTGGCATATTAAATCAAAAAATTACTGTTATTATTCTATTTTAAGTAATAAATAAGTCAAGGGGGCGTTTAACTTTTTTTAGAAGGGTGCACGCAAATTTTTCCGGCGCTCAATAGAGTTTTGACTCTGCAAAAACGTCTGATATAATACGTCGCGATAGCGGCAGCGGACGCAGTCCGCCGCATAGTCCCGAAGGGACGTAACTCTCTATAACCGGCGGTTTCA
>JAFZAL010000219.1 GCA_017557195.1 Thermoguttaceae bacterium
AATGTCAAGCTCATGGCTCAGACTCCGCAAGATCCGCACTGGCACGCAGAAGGCGACGTCTGGACGCATACAAAGATGGTTTGTCAGGCTTTGATTGAACTGGAATCGTGGCAGCGTCAGACAGACGAACTGCGAGAGATTCTCTTTTGGGCGGCGCTGCTGCATGACGTTGGAAAGCCGTCAACAACCGCGTTGGACGTCGACGGGAAGCTGCACTCAAAAAATCACAATCCCGTCGGCGCCAGACTGGCGAGAAATATTTTATGGCGCGAGTTTGGCTTGGCTGGGACGATTGATAAAATCCAGTTTCGCGAGACGATTTGCTCGCTTATTCGATTTCATTCCTCGCCGCCGCATATTACAGACGTAAAAGATCCTGTTTTCATCGCAGCTCGCTCTTCGGTTGACGGATTGGAAATTCCGAAGTTCAACAACCGCTTATTGTCGATTCTTGTCGAAGCGGACATGCGGGGGCGAATAGCAGACAGTATTCAGGAATCAATTGAAAAGGTTGCAATGTTTGTCGATTGCGCCGAGGAGAACAACTGCCTGGATAATCCGTATCCCTTTGAAAACGATTATTCGCGATTCAAATATTTTCATGACAGACAGAACTATCCGGGAGTCAATTTATACGATTCCACCTGGGGAGAAGTGACAATCCTTTCCGCCTTGCCGGGAACGGGAAAGGACGAATACTGTAACAGAGTTCTTTCTGGTTTGCCAATGATCTCTATCGACGACGTTCGGGAAGAATTAAATGGCAGTCCCAAAGGCAAACAGGGGGCGTTTATCAACGAAGCCCGCGACAGAGCAAAAGCATTTTTACGGGAAAAAACGCCGTTTGTCTGGAATGCGACCAATATTTCCACCTTTACTCGAAAACCGATAATTGATTTGATAACCAGGTATGGCGCGTCGGCAAAAATCGTCTATCTGGAAACCGATTGGGAGGAACAGCTCCGCCGCAACGCGAATCGTGATAAATCCGTTCCGGTTAACGTGATTGAACGACTTCTTGAGAAAATGGAAATGCCGTCGTCCCGCGAAGCGGAAAAAGTCGAATGGATTGCGTGGAATTGAACAGTATCAAAAATCAGGTTCATCTGACCGATTGCGCCAGATGAGCCTGTTACAGAGCGCGCTTTTCCGATACAAATTCAACGCCGTTTTCAAACAGCGGCTGCGTCTTGCTATTCAAACAGACCGCTGGCTTTCATGTCGGCGCGAACGGTTTCTTCGTTTTCTGTATTAGAATTGAGAGAGTTTTTCAATGCGCTAAAGCAAAGTCGGCGCGCGCCTTCGACAAGCGCTATTTTTTTCGCTTGCAGAAAGACGTCAAAGATGTATTTTTCTTTTTTATAGGCGTTGGGCTGAGTCGGATGAATCAACGCGCCGTTTTCGTCTCTATATGGAACTTTCTTTTTAATTGTATGAAATGGGAGCGTAAAGCTCTCATTTTTTAATACCCGAATAAGAAAATCCAGTCGAAAAACGTGAATGGCGACGTTCCCATATCCGATAACCAGAGAACCGTCTGGATTAGTAAGCTCAGCAATGTCCAGAGGTAAATCGCAGTATTCGATGACCTGAACAACGCCTCCTTTTTTGACCATGTTTCCGACTTTTTCTTCAGGCGAGTTTTTACGGAGAACCATGGTCGCTATTTCCGCCTGGTCGAAAAGGCAATATCCGATAAATTCCGGATCTGCCAGAGGTATAAGCGGGTTGTCAACCTGGAATGTACAAACCAGCTCAATGCCTCGTTTGACCATGTCGGTTAAAAGACGATATTTTTTCAGCGCGCTCAAAACGCCGCCATGCCCGTCCGGACTGGCGGCAGGAACGTTTGGAGCGGAGTACAGAGTTTTTCCTGTATCGATGTCAACGGCGATCTGGTTTCCCTGTTTGAAAAAGACGACGTCCTGCGGGGGAAGCCCGAAATAATTTTTCTCCTGGAAGAATATGCGCGTCTGTTCGTCGGTTACGTCGCTGGTCATGATGTACAGAGGGACGAATCGACCATATTTCTTTTGCAGAGCATGAATTTTGTCAGCAAAAATCTCAAAGAGCGTTTCTCCGTTGAACCCAATCGGATACATCCCTTTGGGAAATTCGCAGTCCAATCGGGATGCCATTCCGCCTGCCAGCAAAACGGCGGCAACGCGCCCCTCTCTGAGCGCATTTTCGCCCAGACGCGTTGCGTCAGCGCATGCAGGGTCGTTTCCACGCCACTGATAAATGCGTTCAAAGGGTTCGTATTGGTCAGCAGACGGCAAGCAGGGGACTTCTGACAAAATAATGCTTTTTCAAAACTTAAGGGTTTCAATAGTTATAATTTCATAACTAATTATAAACTATAAAGAGCTATTTGTCAAGAGTAATACAAAATGTTGAGTAAAAATAGCAAACTATTTTTTGTTCAGGTATTCCAATCCAAATTGATTTAGTGTATAATAAAAGCAAAGTAGAACCCGAGCGCGCCTTGCGTTCCCTGCTGATTTTATCTCACCCCCTTAAGTAAAGGAAAATTGTAATGAAGAAAGCCTTGTTTGTAATTGCGGCAATTTGCGCCTGTTTGATGGTTGTCAGCGTTAACGCTCAAGAATGGAAAAGCGGAATTCAATGGAAAGAACCGCCGGTAGTTGATCCAGGTCCTGAAACCGCTCCGGCTAACGTTCCGTCAGACGCGATTGTTTTGTTTGACGGTAAAGATATGTCCGCATGGGACAACGGCGAAAACTGGAAGATCGAAGACGGCGTCGTTTATTCCGGCAGAGGCTATGTTACAACGAAGCAGGTTTTCGGCTCGATTCAGCTTCACGTTGAATTCGCCACCCCGTCCGAAGTTAAAGGCGAAGGTCAGGGACGCGGCAACAGCGGCGTTTTCTATGGTCCGTATGAAATCCAGGTTCTGGACAGCTACATCAACAAGACCTATTACGACGGTCAGTGCGGCGCGCTTTACAAGCAGAATCCTCCGGCTGTCAACGCTTGCCGCAAGCCGGGCGAATGGCAGACGTACGACATCATTTTCATGCGTCCGATTTTTGACGGCGAAAAACTGGTCAAACCCGGTTACGTAACCGTTTTCCAGAATGGCGTTTTGGTTCAGAACCACCTCCAGATCAAAGGCGAAACATCTTTTGTTCAGCCGCCGAAGTATAGTAACTTCAACGCTCAGCAGCCCGTTCGTCTGCAGGACCACGGCAACCCGGTTCGATTCCGCAACATTTGGGTTCGCGAAATCTCCGACGACCCGGTTCAGCCCATTGAAGACGAATCGCCTGTCAAGCCGTTTGACGTTTTCGGACCGCAGGACTGATTTGTTCAATGAACAATTTGTAATTTAAAACGTATATATTTCTGAGGGGAGCTACTTATGCTCCCCCCGGTTTTTTACTTTAGACAGACAGATTTATATGAAAGTAGCGACAATTAAAACGAAAAAGGGCGTAATTCGCATTGAATTGCACGACAAACTGGCGCCTCGAACGGTGAAGAACTTTGAAACCCTTGCCAACAAGGGCTTTTATAACGGTTTGAAGTTTCATCGCGTAATTGAAAACTTCATGATTCAGGGCGGCGACCCGACCGGAACCGGTTGCGGCGGTCCAGGATACAAGTTTGACGATGAATTCCATCCGGATCTTCGTCATGACGGACCTGGCGTGTTGAGCATGGCGAACGCGGGACCGAACACGAACGGATCTCAGTTCTTTATTACTCACGTTGCCACGCCATGGCTGGACGGGCATCATTCCGTTTTCGGGCACGTTCTGGAAGGGCAAGACGTCGTTGACGCCATTCAACAGGGCGACACGATGGACGAAGTTACGGTAACCGAAGAATAACGTCTTTTTGGACGATGCGTTTTCGAGGAATGACCTGATGAAAATGGTCATTCCCGTTGACGTTGTTTTTTTATATTCTATTTTGCGGAGTCGAGAATGTCAAAGCAGGTTTTTTTGGGTGGAGTTTACCTTATTTTGGGAGCGGTATTGGGCATGATAGCATTGTCGCTTCTCAATGGAACGATGTGCGCTCAAACTCGCAGCAAGTCGCTGCCGGTCGCGTCTGACGCCGTTCCGTCTGATTCAGTCAGAACGCCGAATTCGAATCCGATCGATCCCGCTCGAAAAGACATTCTTCCTTCCGTCCCGCCGATAGCTCTCAATTCTCAGCCGGGTAAATACACGCCGGAAGAACTGGTCAATATTCGCGTTTACGAAAATTCCAATCGCAGCGTTGTCAACATCAACACTCGCAGCGTTCGTCAAGACTGGTATTTCTCTGAAACGCTGGCAGAAGGCGAAGGCAGCGGCGCGGTGCTGTCTAAAGACGGGTATATTTTAACGAACTTTCACGTCATTTCCGGAGCAAGGGAAATTACTGTTACACTGTTTAACGGAAAGACGTATTCCGCGCTGGTAAAAGGCGTAGACCCGTCAAACGACATTGCCGTAATTCAAATCGGAGCAAGCCCCGACGAACTTTTCCCGGTAACGCTGGGGAACTCGGCGGAACTGCGGGTTGGACAGCGCATCTTTGCTATCGGCAACCCGTTTGGTTTGGAACGAACGCTAACCGTTGGAATTATTTCCAGCTTGAACCGAACGCTTCCCAGCCGCGTTGAGCCGCGTTTAATCAAGCAGGTAATTCAGATTGACGCTGCGATCAATCCGGGCAACTCCGGCGGACCGCTGATGGACTCGCGCGGATACATGGTCGGCATGAACACCGCCATCGCCAGCAAGACGGGGCAGAGCGCCGGCGTCGGTTTTGCCGTTCCTTCCAATACGATTTCCCGCGTTGTAACGCAGTTAATCAAACACGGAAAAATCATCGTTCCGACAATTGGAATCAATAAAGCCCTTCAAACGGACAAGGGACTGCTTATCATTCAAATGGAAGACGACGGACCCGCCGCAAAAGCCGGGCTTCGCGGTCCGAAGATTGTCGTCCAAAGACGACGCGTTGGGAATATGGTTGGCAACTTCAAAACGCTTGACCGTTCCGCCGCCGATATTATTTTCTCCGTTGACGGCAAACCGATTCACGGCGCAGACGACTTCCTGACGATTATCGAATCTCACAAACCCGGAGACGTCGTTAAAGTAGGCGTTATTCGCGACGGCATGAAAACAGAAGTTCCTGTTACATTGGAACTCTCGTCAGACGATGCAGAACTGGAACGTCAGGAGACAGAACCAAATTGGAACTGACGTTTCCGAGAATCGAATATAAAAAAGAATCTAAAACGCTCGACGTAATGCCGCCGAGCGTTTTTTTGTTTCATTTTAATCTTTGATCAATTGCTTCTTCGCGCTAAAATCTGATGAACGACCGCCAGCGCTAACGCCAGCAAAAGCAACGGGACGCGAAGCGATGCAAATTGGCGTTCTTTCTGCTCTGCTGAATATTGAGCGCCCCATTCACCGGGTTCCAGAGAGAGCAGGTCAGATTCGTTTCGATTAAGCGCGTTAACGGAAGCTTGATACGTTTTCCCTTTAGACGCGATTTTATATGCGCCCATTTCGTACGGCAGGAAAACCGCCTGACCGAACCGAAATGGAACGGATATTTTCGCGCCGTCCGGGGATTGTATTTCCAACGGTTCTGAAACGCTTTGTTGAGAATGGAAAATCAGAGCCTCGCCAGCTGATACGGAACTTGTCTGCAAACCGGGAATGGTTTCTGCGCTCTGTTTGAGAACGTTGTAAATAAAAATCGGGAAATTGGGGCTTTGAATCAAATTGGACAGCTCTGGAATAAATCGCAGACGAACGACGCTGACGCCGTTTGTTGTAACGCGCTGAGCAATCAACGGGATGTCGCCGACGGAAAGCAATGAGGATTCTGTATTTTCTACTCGCCAATCCGATTTTTCCACTCCCCATAACACGCCAGAAAAATCCGTGCCGGTCATCAAGCTGTTAGAGGAATTGGCAATGTACGGACCTTTATAGATTGTGGGATCGATTTTATCCAGCGGAGCTGAAGGAACGTCAAATTGCAATTGATTGACGAGAGAGCCTGAACTCGCCGCCGCGCTGTCTGTTACAAGCAGATCCTCGTTGGAGGAAACAAGCTCAACTTTTCGCTGACCGTCTTGAGCCAGATTCACCGCTTTTTTTACTGCTGGCGCCAGAACCGGATTGGAAACGTCAAGTCGAACGCGAACAATTTGGCGGGGCAGGGGAGAGAGGATAACCTGGTTGTCAATTTCGAGAACGTCTTTCGGCAGTTCGAGAGCAGCGGTTTTATCAGAGGGAACGGACGTTTTAATTTCTACCGATTCTCCCACAGGAATCTCGACAGGATCAAGCGTTTGTGAAGACTGAGATTCAACGTTTAGCTGACATTTTACCGTCTGCTTTTGAATTGACAGGTTGGCGATTTCGACAATTACGACGTCCAGACCGTCAACGGCAGACGGGTACCGGCTTGCGGATGTAAACGCCAGGTTGGAATCGGCTTTTCCAATAGACAACACCGTAACTTTTCCGTCTTGCGCCAGATCCGGACGGGGATGGTCAGTAACAACAACCGCATGAACGGGTTTTCCAGACGAACAGAAACGTTCAATTGTTTCTTTCAGCGTGGAATTGTCGCATTCAGGCGCGTTCATTCCGTTGTTTGACCATTGATTCAGTCGATCAGCCAAATCTGTCAGATAATTGCATGGTTCGCCGTCTGGCGACGCAGACTTTCCAACGCGAATAACCTGAACTGGAAAGACAATTCTCTTTTGAGAAACCCACTTTTGAATCTTTTCAATCGCTTGGCGTTTTGACGTCTGCATAGACCAGGAATCGTCGAGAATCAAAACGGTTGGCGCGTCCTGACGCAGCCATCGAACGTGTAAGTCAGCCGCCGCGAGAGCCAGAAACGTTAAAATAAGCAGTTCCAATAACAGAAGCCAGCCGGATTGAACTTTCTGAAATCGCTGTCCCTGACTTGACGACTGGTTTGGCGTTGCCCAGAGAAACAACGCAGAGACGATCTGCTTTTTCGACCTGTTCCTCAAAAGGTAAAGCGCTACTACAGTCGGCAGAGCGATAAGGGCGGTCAGCGCCCATGGGAATTCAAAAAACATAATAATGCAATCCGGACGTATTTATAATTTTCGGAAAACGTTTTGACTAACGATAATTGAGTTCTTGCATTTCCAGTAACTGTGAAGTTGGGAAAACACATTCTACATCTGTTAAATAATTATATATGAATCCAAATACAATGCAAGCAGGGAGCGCAAAGCCCGGGAATAAAAAAAGCCCTTGAGAATTTCTTCTCAAGGGCTTTAATATACATAAGGCGGAACGTCGTTGCACTGTAAGCAAGTCGTCTCCAATTCATCTTTTCTAAGTTCCTTAGAAAGGAGGTGATCCAGCTGCAGGTTCCCCTACAGCTACCTGGTTACGACTTAGTCCCAATCACAGAGTTCATCTTCGGCGCTTAGGTCCTTGCGGTTCCCTCGGCGACTTCGGATGCCCCCCACTTTCGTGGCTTGACGGGCGGTGTGTACAAGGCTCAGGAACATATTCACCGTGGTATGCTGACCCACGATTACTAGCGATTC
>JAFZAL010000220.1 GCA_017557195.1 Thermoguttaceae bacterium
CCGATGTCAAAAGAGACGGTCAAAGCGATATGCTCTGCCGTCTCCATTCCCGTTGTCGCCATCGGCGGAATTACGCGCGACAATCTGTTACAGCTTTCCGGCTGCGGACTGTCCGGCGCCGCCGTCGTCTCCGCTCTGTTCTCTCAACCCGATATAGAACTGGCGGCAAAAGAGCTGCTGGCGCGAATCGAAACTACTCTTTGAATTCAAACGCAGACTTGACAGGCTTGCCGCGCCAGCAGTCGGGAGCGGTGAGCTGCAGCGCCCAGGCGATTGTCGCAGCAGTGTCGTAGTTGACGACAACGCTTTCAATCTCGCCCTTCTTTACTCCGGCGCCGTAGATGATAAACGGCGTTTCCATATCCTGCATGGTTTCGTGACCGTGTCCCTTGCCGGTTCCGCCGTGGTCGGAAACGAAAATGACAAGCGTATCTTTCAAGCAGTCGTTGTCCTGAAGGTACTTGATAATCTGTCCGACGTAGCCGTCCATTTCCGCAACCTTTTGATGATAGACTTCGGACCCCCAGCCGTTTTCGTGTCCCGCAACGTCCGGTTCGCTAAAGTAGACGAACGTCAAAACAGAATTCTCTTTCAGATACCCGATTGTCGTATCGACCAGCTTCTGATAATGCTCGGGCGAATGCGCGTGTTCGTCTGAGTGAATGTACGTTGTATGGGCTTCGTCAGGGTTTTCATGCAAATCTCCGATTGTTTTCCATGTAAATGCAGACGCGGTCAGGGCGTCTGGTCGCTGTTGATGAACGACGGAGAAGATGTCCGGGAACTTGCCTTTGTCCGTCAATACGCGCGACGGCAAATCTGGTTTGGAAGAACCCCAGGTTCGATAGCCGTGCAGTTCGGAACCCGCGCCCATGAGAATCGACGCCCAGTTGATTGCGGACACCGAGGGCAGAACGCAGCGAGTCTTGAGCGTCCACGCGCCGTTTTCTTTCATCATTTTCAGATTCGGGACTTCGTCCCAGTTTACGTATGCGGAACCGTAGCCGTCCCAGCCGATAAGAAGCACATGCTTAATCGGATTGGACGCGGCGGAATCGTCGTGCTGAGCGTACGCCTGACCAACAGCTGCAAGTGTGACACAGCAGAAAAGCGCAATGGCAACCAGTCGTTTCATGATTTGCAAACCTTCCTTTCTTTGCGATAAATTAATAACGATGCAAAATTGAATTACTAACACGTCAGACGGACGTACGGTTCTTACCGCCTGAAATCCGCCTTGTTAACATATTTTTATTGTATCAGAAATAGAAATCAATGTAAAGCGTTCAAGGAATTTTCAGCGGCGAATTTTTTCTTTGAATCCGTAAATAGGGGGTTAAATCTGCTCGCGTGCTGAAAAAGCCCTTGAAAATAGGGGACTTTTTAAAAAAATCTTTAAAAAATTCGTGTTTTTCGCGTTTTTTTTCGAAAAACAGGGGAACACCGTATTGCAAAAAAGCCGATTTACGCTTTTAATAACATTATTCAGAATTTGCATTCGAGTGAATGCAAGGGTTGATGAATCGAGAATTCAGGCGTAAAACATACGTTTCCGCCTTTTTCAACCCAATACACTTTTTTATAGTTCTCTCGACAAGGATTGTTCAGGAGGAGTAATTATGGCTAAAGAAGCCGCTGCCAAACCCGCAGCCAAACCGTTGTCCAAAACCCAGTTGATCGCGGCGATTGCCGAATCCACCAAGTTGTCCAAGAAAGACGTCGCTGCTGTTATCGACGCTCTTGGCGATCAGATCAAAGGCGCTTTCACGAAAAAAGGCGCTGGCGTCTTCATGTTCCCGGGTCTGTTCAAGATTTCCAAGAAAGAAGTCAAAAAACGCCCCGCTCAGAAAGGCGTTATGGTTCTTGGCAAACCGCGTGACATCCCCGCTCGCCCGGCTTACAGCAAACCGCGTCTGACCGCCCTCAAGGCTCTCAAAGACATTGTTAAGAACGGAAAATAAGCCAACAAAACCAATTCGGTTTTACAAACAAGCGCTCGATATCCACTGCCAATGACAGGCGTAAGTATCGAGCGCTTGTTTTTGTATATTACGTTCAAACTTTATTAGTATTTTAAGGGATAAGAACGCAGAGACCGCAGAATATCCGCAGAATACGCAGATGGGCTGGGAATGTGGCGACGACGCTAACTACGTTAGCTACGCCACCGACAAGGTCGGTTCCTGATTGGAAGTGGATATTGCCAAAACCATCTCTTTCGATGACAAAACCTCATCCTCTCGCCCGCGCGGCTTCGCGCATTCCCGCCCGATTAATATTATAAAAAATGCAAGCGGACATCGTGTCATAGCCTGAGAATCAGGCGTAGATGACACATGTCTGCTTGCTTCTGCGTTGTCTGCGAGGAGTCTGCGTACTCTGCGTTCAAAAATATAAAACGCCTGTATTCGAAACCCCAAATTTATCGCGCCCAAACAAATCGTTATTCTCTCATTACGGGAGTCTCAAAACGGGGGCGTCTTCGCCGGGCATGTCTTCCGGAACGGGAATGGTTACTTCGCCGGTTGCCGCCCATTCAGTTCCGCGAACGAACGGGACGATGAACGCAACGCTCTTGCACTGAATGCCAGCGTGTCCCATGGTAATATGGAATACGCGTCCTTTACCGTAGGAAATAACCATCAGCTGCGGTTCGTGACGGCCATCGCCCCACTGTTTCGGGTCTGCCCAGGCTGTCGCCAGAATTTTAACGTTTTCAGCCGGGCCGCGAAGCTGTTCGTAAAGCTCGTCTCTGCAATGACGGAACTTGAGCGGCAGACCTTTCGTAATCGGGTGATCCGGGTCGCGGACTTCAACGAGGAATTCGTGCTGAGCGCCGTGATTTCCGCCGGTTCCGTTGGTTTCGTGGTCGACAACCTGCTTGCCGTCTTTCCAATACAGATACGGTCCGAAAGCTTTATTGCGTCCGCCCCAGCCGCCGACGGCAATCATCTTGTTGTACTCTGCCCAATTGGTAAACGAATTGTCAGCCGCATGGAACGCGACCATTCCGCCGCCGTTTTTCATGTATTCTTCAAACGCCTTTTTGGTTTCTTCCGGCCAGTCGTCGCCGTTGTAGTTCATAACGATAACGTCGTACGCGGCGAAGTCCGGCTTGAACTGGGACATGTCTTGCCCGTGTTCCGGCGACGTCGCAACGTCAACCGTAAACCGACCGGTGTCTTCCAGGTCTTTTTTGAGAACCGGCGTCGTTTCGCGCCAGTTGTGGTTGTTCTGACCGTCAATAATCAAAGCCTTGAGTTTGGCTGTTTCTTCGGCAAAGGCCGAGGAAAAAATCAGCGTCGATGCGATGGCGGCAAAAACGCTCATCAACAAAATCTGACGAATTTTCATGGAAATACCTCTCGCATGTTAAATGAAATATGGAATTTTCGAAACGGAATTACTTGACCGATTCAACATTTATATGATATTTTAATCAATCGGACAGCCAATTGCAAGCCCCCGGAAGAGGAAAAATATCTTTTTCGATTATTTTTTCAATAACCCCTTCCATGGCGTTCTGGATTCTGCTATAATACAATCAATAAGACGATGTCCGTCATTAATTGTATTATTATCCACCTTATATTTTTAAGGAGCGATTCATGTCAATTTTGAACAAAACATTTGCATTGATTGCAGTCGTTATTATTTGCTCAGCCGCCTACGCTCAGGGCGAGCGCGATCCGATTTTCGACCCAGTCGAGATTCCGGATTACACGCTGCCTGACCCGCTGACGGCAAACGACGGTACAAAAATCACCACCGCCGAGCAGTGGAAAACCATTCGACGTCCGGAAGTTTACAAGATGTTTGCCGAAGGCGTTTACGGCGTCCTTCCGCCCAAGTTTGAAACGATGACCTTTACCGTCGAGAACGTCAAAAAAGACGCTCGCGACGGCAAGGCGACCAGAAAAGAAGTCGTGATCAACTTCAACGGTCAGTCCGACGGCGTCAAAGCGCGCATTCTGATTTACGTTCCCAACGATCGCCCGGAAGGAAAGAAAGTCCCTGCATTCCTCGGACTGAATTTCCGCGGGAATCACACCATCACGACCGAACCGGACGTAACGATTACCGAAGCATGGGTTCCCAACGACCCGGCTAACGGACGCATCAACCACCGTTCTACCGAAGCCAGCCGCGGCAAAGACATTCACCCCGACCGTTGGCCCATTGACAACATTATCACTCGCGGCTACGCTCTTTGTACGATGTACATGGGCGAACTCGCGCCGGACGACAGAAATGAGTACACGAAAAGCGGCGTTGCGACCCTCTTCCCACAAAAAGAAGAAAAGGACGGAACGGAATGGAAGGCGATTTCCATGTGGGCGTGGGGCTTGTCCTGCGCTTTGGACTATCTGCAAACTGACCCGGATATTGACGGTACGAAAGTTGCGGTGATTGGTCATTCCCGACTGGGCAAAACCGCATTGTGGGCAGGCGCGTGCGACGAACGCTTTGCGCTGGTTATTTCAAACAACTCTGGCTGCGGCGGAGCGGCTTTGTATCGACGTCCTGTTGGCGAACGCATGGGACGCATGGAACAAGTGTTCCCGTACTGGTTCTGTGACAACCTGTTCAAGTATGTCGACAAAGAAAACGAACTCCCGTTTGACATGCACGAATTAATCGCCCTGCAGGCGCCCCGCCCTGTATACGTTGCGTCGTCCGAAAAAGACATTTGGGCTGACCCGAAAGGCGAATTCCTGTCCGCCTGCAATGCTGAGTCCGTTTACAAACTGTTCTACGACAACCCGCTCGGCGACGATGCAAATCCGCCGAAAATGCCGCCTCTGGATACGCCCGTCGGCGGAATCATTCATTACCACATTCGCAATGGCGGACATAATATCACGCCCTGGGACTGGGAACAGTACATGAAATTTGCAGACAAGTACATGAAATAATGCGTAATGCTAAAATGTGACATTTCGGAGTGCGAGAGGGAAGCAAAGCGGAACTCTCGCTTTCGTAACGCGAAGACTTGACGTTGCTTACTCCATATTCATCACGAATTAAAAATTACTTATTCGAACGATATTGGCGCGAATGGCATTTTGGGATGTTCTCGACTTCTTTCTAAAAGCGAGAGCTTTGCTCTCGCACTCCGACAGATTATCCGCTTGCGCCTTATAAATACAGCTCTTTACTTAAACTCCACCTCCAGTTCCTGTTCCTCATCGGTCGCTGGAACGTCGATGGCTAAAACGGAAACGCCTTTGTTCGGGTTTTCAATTTCGGTCTGAGTTGTTTGAGCGACTTTGAATTTCAAGTCTGGATTGGTTGAACTGGCAATCGTAGCGGTGAGCGTTTTGCCGTTTTGAGTCAGCGTCGCAGTCTTGCCGTCGTCGGAAATTGAAATCTCTGCGTACGTGTGCATCTGCCAGACGATGGTTTTAACGGAGTTTTTCGTTCGCGGTCCGATATCGTCTTTGACTGTAACAGTCATTCTGGTTCGGCTGAGCATAACAGCGCGTGTAACGAATTCGAGCTGGTCTTTGTAGGCGTCTGTCAGCTCGGCTTTCACATGGCCCCAATCCGGTATGGACTGGAACTCGGTAATCTTCGCGAAACCGTTGGGGTTTTGGTTCTGACCGTCGATGAGCAGCGTGTTGTGCCCGTGCGTATTGAGTCGATAGTACGTCCAGCGCTGTTTTCCGAAATAGCCCGGCATGTTGTAGTTGTCGCCGCCGAGGTCGACCGCCCAGCGAACGCCGTCTTTCACCAGTACGAACGAGCCGAGATCGAGATGGCTGTGGTTGACTTTGTTCCCGCCCGCCTTGAATCCGACGTAAAGAGCGTCGTCGTCCAGCCATTTTAAACGCATGGACGCAATCTCCGCGCCGCGGAAATAGAAGTCCAGCTTCATCTTCGATAAATCTGCCCGTTTGGGCGAGTACCACCAGACGGAAGTCGGGTAAATTCCCCCGTTGGAGCTGGGCTTGGGCGAGTTGACCGACCTGAAGTTATTCGTCTTTTTGAGAAGCTGATACCGCTCGAACTCGGCGAAGTTGGGGTTGTTGAACCTGTCCGCCAGCCAAAAGATCATGCTGCTGGAAATGATTCCCCCGCCAGCGTCAGCGAAGTTAAACGAGCCGCCCTCCGGCGTTGCCGCCGCCATCTGGGAATAGACGGTAACGTCGAACCCCTCGGCTTTGGTAATGTCGAAGTCCGACCCCAGCGACGCTTCAAGCGTGTTGACCAGAAAAGTCGTATACAGAAGCGTGTACTGCCAGTAGCCGGGACCTTCTTTCCACATGCCGTCCGGGGCAAACGACGCCATCGCGGTTTTTACCGTTGTAACAGACAGATGGACGATTTTATTCGCAACCTCTCGATTTTCCGGGGGAAGAGCGTCTGCAATCGCCAGCGCGCCCATCGCCATGCCGCCGTTGCAGACCTGGTTCCAGTTATAGGCGGAATTGCGCCAATGACCATGAGTCAAGCTGGGGACAAGCCCTTTCTCGTAAATGGAATTGACCAGCAACTCTTTTTCTGCGTCCGAAAGGTCGTTATAGAGCCAGTCGTAGCCAATCGCAAACGCCGCGGTCATTTCCGCAGTATCGAGAAAGTGTGACGGATTCCAATCCGGGAATGCTGCGGCGGCTTCAAGCTCTTTCATCGTCCGGGATTTATACGCAGCCTTTTTCTCCGGGTCGTCAGTCAGACGGTACGCTCCCGCCAGCGTCAAGACCCGTCTGAGGCACTTTCGGCTTTGCGACAGCAGACGCGGTCCGACAATAATGTATTCCACCGTCCCCTTCGTCTTGAGCAGCTCGTCCGCCTCCAGCAGCTGATTTTGAACCAGCTTTTGAAGGTACTCGTCCGTTTTGAGAAGTTCCTTGACTTCCGCTTCTCGCTGAGAGGAAGCCAGAATTCGCGGATGCGCCGGATTGAGCTTGGCGAAATAGTCGGGGACATCGTCGGCAAACGCCGGCGCGCTCGCCAAACAGAAGACAAAACCGAGAATGAACAAGGCGGGACAAAGGGGATTTTTCATGGCAGACTCCGTTGGGGGGAAAGCAGGGAAGGACTAAAACAATATACTAACTTGATATCGCTTTAAATACATTTTATCCCAGTCAAAAATTTAAAGCAATAGTCCCCAAAATTTTTCTTCAGACGGGGATGGAGATAACGCAGCGGAAGATATCACATCGAAAACGCTCTTTCGAATCGGCAAAAAACGATCTCGCTTAACAGTTGTTATCGACAACCCTTTCAATTATATCCCGAAACCAGTTTTAGCAGAGCGTTGCAGACGGTCGTTTCTTCGCAGACGACCATGTCAGCCCCGGCGCGCTGTAGCAGTTTGATATTGAGATTGTATCGAACGCGGCAGAGAATAGAACAGTCCGGGTTCATGTCGTGGCAGGCGCGGACAATGTCCAGAGCAATCATGTCGTCTGGAATGGTAACGAACACGGCAGACGCCTTTTCAATTCCCGCCTTTGTGAGAATGTCCGGCTTGGATGCGTCGCCGCTGATGGCGGTGATTCCCTCTTGAGCGAATCGATAGATGTTGATGGGGCTGTAGTCAACAACGCTAACGACTTTGCCCATCGTTTCCAGTCGCGCGGCGAGAAGCGTGCCTATGTGCCCTACCCCAATCACGATGACGTGGTCGAGCGAACCGGAGTCCAGCGCCTGCTGAATCGGGGACTTGGTTTGAACGTCGTCTGACGGCTCGACGTCCGACCTGGAAATCCAAATGCCTGTTTTAACAAGGTGCGGCGTGATAACCATCGATGCTACCGAAAGGAACAGAATCACGTGATACGGGTCGTCGCTTATCATATTTCTGGTGGACGCGATCATCAGCAGCATGAACGCCAATTCCCCCACCTGCGCTACGCACAAGCCGTATCCGACCGCAGAACGGTTCTTAAACCCGCAAATTTTCAGCGAGCCCGCCGCGGCAATCGTCTTTAACAGAATCACAGCAATTAAACTGCCGAAACACAGCCACGGGTGCGTCTGGAGAATGTGGAAGTCCATCAACATTCCCAGTGAAATGAAGAACATGGCGGAAAACGATTCGCTGAACGGTTCGAACAGCGCTTCAATCTGAGACGTGAGCCGGTTTTCACCCAGGACGATGCCAGCCGCCAGAGCGCCCAGCGCCGGGGTCAAACCGAACAGAACCGCCAACGAGCACAACCCCATCAAGAGGGCTAAAACGAGCGCAATGAGCAGCTGTTTTGCCCGCATTTTCGCGAGTTTGGCGGCGAGATGCTTCATCATGAGGATTTTGCCCAAGACGACAATCACGCAGAAAATAACCGTCTTGATTGCCATGCCAAACCAGTATTTAACGTCTGGAGACGACTCGCCGGACAGAACCGGAACGAGCAGCAACATCGGAACGAGGGCGACGTCCTGAAAGAGCAAAACCCCCAGCGTCCCCTTGGCGCGATGTGACGCCGCAACGCCTTCGTCCTGTAAACTCTTGTACGCCAACGCCGTCGAAGAAAGTGAAAAGACGAATCCGACCAGAATGCTGATTCCCCAGCCCCAGCCGGCGAGAAAATGAAAGAACAGCGCCGTCGGTACGCCGGTGAGCGTCATCTGCAGCGCCCCGCCGACAAACATGTATTTCGACATCGACGCCATTTTATCGAGTGTAAATTCCACGCCAATGGAGAACAAAAGCAGCAAGACGCCGAATTCCGCGATACATTCCATAATCGTTTTGTCGATTAATTCCATCTGCTCGTCTTTGGTTTCGACGACGAGTTCTTCCGCGGTCGTTGAATCGACGTTTTCATTGACTTCCTGCTTGATTTTGCTTATTTCTCCGCTCTTTGACGTAATCTTGGCGTCAATCAAGCCGAAGCAGTCCTGACCGATAATCGCTCCGACGAGCATATACCCGATCAACAGAGAGACATTCAATCGTTTGCAAATCCAGCCAACGATAAAACCGGCGAACAAAATTACGGTCAGGTGAAATAAAACTAAATGCGGCATGATTATAATGAGGCAGTAGGCAAGAGGCAGTAGGCAGTAGGACGCAAGCGCATCGAAAACTACTATCTATTGTCTATTGTATCTTGCCTTTTCTCGATCTATTAGACGTCTGTTGATATTTCCAGCTTTCTCCTTCTCCATGGATTGACTTTTGATGTCTTTCCTATATAATAAACAAATGCAAAGAAATTGCAATCCCAATTTTGCCCATTTTACAAATTAAGGTCTAAAAAGATGAAAGTAGTAGCATTCAACGGCAGTCCCCGGCGGGACGGAAACACGTACACCCTGCTGACAAAGGTTCTGGAACCAATTCAGGCGGCGGGAATTGAAACCGAAATCGTTCAGATTGGCGGTCAGATGGTTCATGGCTGTACAGCGTGCATGTCGTGCCGAAACCAAACGCCAGGACGCTGCATTTTTGACGACGACTTCGTCAACCTCTGCGCTGACAAGTGCCGCGAGGCGGACGCGATTATTATCGGCACGCCGACTTATTA
This sequence comes from Thermoguttaceae bacterium, assembly GCA_017557195.1. Classification (GTDB taxonomy): domain Bacteria; phylum Planctomycetota; class Planctomycetia; order Pirellulales; family Thermoguttaceae; genus RUG11551. The sequence continues at coordinate 9,480 of JAFZAL010000220.1, forward strand.
TTCAGACGTCTCGACGGAAGTCAAGGCGTTTATCGACCGCGTTGGGTACGTTCTCGGCCCCGAGGGCGCGCTGAAGCACAAACCCGCCTGCGGAGTCGTTGCCGTCAGACGCGGCGGGGCGACGCACGCCGTCGATACGATCAACCACTTCTTCATGCTCAACAACATGTACATCGTCTGCGGAACGTACTGGAACATGGGCTACGGACGCAACAAGGGAGAATGTCTCTCTGACGCCGAAGGACTCAAAAACATGCAAGCCCTCGGCGAAAACATGGTCTGGATACTGGAAAAGATTGGGAAGTAGTTGCAAGTGGTAAGTGATTAGTGGTTAGTGGTAAGAAGGGAGAGCGCTTTGCCTCCTTCTCACTTACCACTAACAACTTACCACTTCATTTCACTCCCAGATCTCCGGCTTTTCCAGCTTGCGCTTTCCAAGCTGCTTGTCGAGAAACATCAGCGCGCAAGGGGCGGACTTCGCGAATCGAATCTGTTCCAGAATTTCGCTGGCAGTCGCCTCTTCTTCGACCTGTTCTCTAACGTACCAGTTGAGGAACTCGACAGACGCGAAGTCTTTTTCCGCGTGAGCCAGAGCGACCATGGCGTCGATGTCGGCAGTTACTTTCTGTTCCTGTTCCAAAGACGCCTTGTACATTTCTTCAACGGACGTCCAGCTTGAGTCAACCGCGTCGATTGCCGGAGCCGCCACGATTCCGCCGCGGTCGATGAGGTATTTTATAAACCCTTCGGCGTGGTAGAACTCTTCTTTCGCCTGGACTTCAAACCAGTTCGCGAAGCCCTTCAGGTTCATTTCGCTTGCCTTGGCGGACATGGTCATGTAAATGTACGCAGAATGAAACTCGTTGTTAATCTGACGGTTAATAACCGACTGCATTTCGTAGGATATTTTCATGGAATTGTTTCTCCTGTTGTTGTATAGAGTAACCCCCCGCCCTGAACGTCAGAGCGAGTATATGGAATTTTATAAGAGCGGGGAAGTAGGTTAGAGAATCCCCTTAATTACTATTTGGACATCTTTTTTCGGGAAATATCTGTTGCAAGGTATTGACGGAGTTCTTTGCTTGTGGTAAACTCAAATACAGACAAGGATTTACTTTTAGTGATAGCTTCTAGCTACTAGCCTCTAGCTGTTAGCTTTTAATAATAGCTTTCGGCTTTAAAAACTCAGCATGGAGTTGCTAACTCCCAAGCTAATAACTAGCAGCTAACAGCTAACGGCTTATCTTGCCGGATGAACCTTTTTCTCTAACCAAAGGAGCGAATTATGCTTACCCGCAGAACTTTCCTCAAAACCGGAGCTGCCTCCATCCTGGCTGCCGGCGCGTTTACGAACCTGGTTTCTGCCGCCGCGGAACCCGTCAAAGAAGGACAACTCATCTGGGGCAATATGCTTAACCTCGGTCACAACATGTGGGGCGATTCCGTGACCGCCTACACGCCCAAAAGCGACAAACTGCTCTGTCAGGACGCGATCTGGGAAAAGCTCACCAACGAGATGCAAGCCGCCGGTTTGAACCTTCTCCTGATTGACATCGGCGAAGGCATCCAGTACCAGAGCCATCCGGAACTGGCGATTGAAGGCTCATGGAGCATTGAAAAACTCCAGAAAGAGCTCAAACGCCTGCGCTCAATGGGAATCGAACCTATTCCGAAACTCAACTTCTCTGCGTGTCACGACACCTGGCTGGGCGAGTATTCCAGAATGCTGTCGACAAAGAAATACTACGAAGTCTGCGCCGATCTGATCAAGGAAGTCTGCGAGATTTTCGACACGCCGCGGTTCTTCCATCTCGGTTACGACGAAGAAACCGCCGACCATCAGCGCACCTACGAGTACGTCGTGATTCGCCAGGGCGAGCTTTGGTGGCACGACTTCCTCTTCTTTGTTGATACGGTCAACAAACAGAACGTCCGTCCGTGGATCTGGTCTGATTACTACTGGCATCATCAGGAAGAATTCCTCAAGCGCATGCCGAAATGCGTCCTTCAGAGCAACTGGTACTACGGCGCGGAATTCGATATAGAAAAGCTCAAGAAAACCAGCGAATTCACCGCTAAACGGGTGCAGGCGTACATCGACTTCGATAAGGCCGGCTTCGATCAGGTCCCGACAGGTTCGAACTGGTCCAACGACGTCAATTTCGGCGGTACGGTCGAGTTCTGCTCAAAGAACATTTCGAAGGAACATTTGAAAGGCTTCCTCCAGACGCCGTGGCACGCGACGACGGAAAATTTCCTTGATCATCACCTCAAGGCAATCGCGCAAGTCAAAGCCGCGAAAGAAGCGCTAAAGTAAACGATGCGTTCACGTTGTCCCCATAAATTTTAACCCAGGATACTATCCCATGAACTCAAAAATTCTTCAAAAGTATGCGGAACTTCTCGCCCGCTGCGGACTGAACGTTCAGCCCGGGCAAGACGTTTTAATCACCGCTGAACTGGATCAACCGGAATTTGTTACAATGTGCGTTGAGGAATGTTATAAACTCGGCGCGCGAAGCGTTATTGTCGATTGGACGCATCAGCCGGCGACGAAACTGCATTGCAATTATCGTTCACTGGAAACGCAGTCCAAGCTGGAAAAATGGCAATTGGCGCGCTGGCAATGGCAGGTGAAAAACCGCCCAGCCAAGCTGTTTATAGAATCGGACGACCCGGACGGGCTGGCTGGCGTCGACCACGAAAAACACTCCAAAGCCACCGCCGCCGTTCGCGCTGCGATCAAACCGTATCGAAACAAGATGGACAACCATTATCAGTGGTGCATCGCGGCGGTTCCCGGCAAGGCGTGGGCGAAAAAGATTTTCCCTGACCTGCCCGTCAGCAAAGCGGTTGAAAGCCTGTGGAAAGCGATTCTCTCAACGGCCCGCGCTGCAGACGGAAACGGCGTCGAAAACTGGAAAGAACACAACGCTCAATTGATCGAACGATACAATTACCTCAACTCGCTGGGAATCCGGTCTCTGCATTATTCGTCGTCTAACGGAACGGAGTTTACAGTCGGGATGATTCCAAACGCCCTGTTCTCCGGCGGAAAAGAAACGACCATTGAAGGGATTGAGTTCAATCCGAACATCCCCTCGGAAGAGATTTTTATCTCGCCCCGCGCTGGCAAAGCGGAGGGAATTCTCTATGCGACCAAGCCGCTGTCGTGGAACGGCGCTCTGATTGAGAACTTCTGGGTCAAATTTGCCAAGGGGCGAGTTGTTGACGTCGGAGCGGAAAAGAACGAGGATCTGCTTCGCAAGATGGTTTCCATGGACGAAGGCGCGTCCCGGCTGGGAGAAGTCGCGCTCGTGCCGTTCAACTCCCCGATTAACAACACCGGACTGCTGTTCTACAACACGCTTTTCGACGAAAACGCCTGCTGTCACGTCGCGCTGGGGTTCGGATTCGGAAACTGCCTCAAAGGCTACGAAGCCATGACCCCCGATGAGATTCACGCCGCTGGAATCAACGACTCAATTATTCACGTTGATTTCATGATCGGATCGCGCGATTTGAACATCGTTGCCAAAACCGCCAGAGGAAAAGAAGTCGAGATATTCCGCGACGGCGCCTGGGCGTAAGACGCTCGAGCAGTCAAAAACAATGGGGAATCAAATAGTTTGATTCCCCATTGAAATATCAGTCCTGAAATAATCGCGTCTTTACTCTTCAGTATTTTCTTCTGTTCCCTCCGCCGTTACGGCTTTTGGCTTTTTCGGCGCAGCAATGAGCGAGGCGATAATTCCAATTGCCATTGCGACGACAATCACGCCGAGGGATACCCAGGTAATAACGTCTTTGTTGTCTTCGACAAAGCCTTTGAAGATGCCGCTGGCGCACATCTTGAAGCTGACGAACAGCAAAATGACAATCAAGCTGTATTTGAGGTATTTGAACTTGTTCATCATTGCGGCAAGGGCGAAATACAAAGATCGCAGCCCAAGCAGGGCAAAAATATTGGACGTAAAGACCAGGAACGGGTCGCGTGTAATGCCGAAGATGGCGGGAATGGAGTCGACGGCGAAAATGACGTCGCTGGTTTCAATAACAAGCAGAGCCAAAAACAGCGGGGTCATCATCAAAACGCCGTCCACGCGTCTAAAGAAATGTTCGTTTGTAATTTCAGACGTAACGGGCATGATCTTTCTGGCCATCTGAACCGCCGGATTGTTGTCCGGGTTGATATTTTCGTTGTCAACCAGAAGCATTTTAACGGCAGTTATAAACAGCATGCCTGCGAAGAAGTATATCATCCACTCGAACTTGGCGAGCAGTTCCGCGCCGAGGAATATCATCAACCCGCGAAGAATCAGCGCGCCTAAAATACCCCAAAAGAGGACTCGGTGCTGGTAAATTTGCGGGATGGCGAAGAACGAGAAAATCAGACTGATAACGAAGATGTTGTCTAACGACAGGGATTTCTCGACCAGATACCCGGTGAGGTACTCAATCGCAGCCGTTTTTCCGCGATGAGCGTCGTATTCGCCAATCTTAAAAGAAGCGTTGTCCGCAGCTGCGGTTTGTTCGCTGACGGCAACGTTACTGTGATGGTAATGATCGTCAATTCCGCCAATATCGTACGCGTAGATGAAATAAACGCCTACGTTGAACAGCAACGCCATGAAAATCCAAACAGCCGTCCAGCCGAGAGACTCGCGAATGCCCATCACGTGCGCTTTTCGATTGAAAACGCCCAAATCGAGGGCAAGCATAATAAATACGATGCCCAAAAAACCAAGCCAAAGGTAAAGTTCCATAATGTGTTCCTGTATTGTACGTTTAGCGAACCGAGGCAGGAGCCAGTCCCCCGCCGCAGCAGGTTCGCTATCCGAAATTTATTAATAATTATACAGAAAAAGAAATTTTTGGCAATAGAGAAAAATTTCTTTCTTCTATTCCAGCGTCGGATAAACCGGTTCTCCCTCAAGCTGTTTGTCTTGCAGTTCCGGTTCGTAGACGCTGTAGAACGGCGAGAGCATGTCCAGCCAAAGCGCGATTCTATGTCGCTCTTCCTCCGTCAGCTTGACTCCATAATGCCCCTTATCCAACAGCGGCAACAGCGGAGACTTCAGCGCGCCAAACTGACCGGGTATCGTTCTGGTCGGATGACCGTAGTCGTAAAACGACCAGCCGTTAAACGACAGATTGTAGTACGACTGATAAAACTTCGTCTTGTGATAAGGGACGTACGGCTCACGAGCCAGCGAGAACGTATTCGACTCTGGTTTAGCGTGACATTCGACGCAGTGTTTGTCGAGAATGGGCTGAACGAGTTCGACGAAGTTGGCGGGGCGGCTTCCTTCGACGTCCGGCTGCGGTATGGACGCAGGACGGGTAAACGCCGTTGGGAGAACGCTCGACGAGCGTGTAATCTGTCCTTTGGGTTCGTGACAGCCAACGCAGGAGACGTTGTCGCCGGGCTGGAAATACGTCCCGGATCGCATGGACTGAACCGCGTTTCCGTTATCGTCCAGCGCCTGGAAGAACACTTCCATCTGAGCGGGAATCATAAAGTGCGCCGATCCGTCTTCTTCAACGGGAACCGTTCCAATAACCCCGCGAACAGGGCTTATGGTTGCGGTGTGAAGCGTCGTCCCTTCCTGCCGCCCGGTGTATTTCAGCCAGCCGGACGGCACAGACATAGCGTAAAGCTGGACGATTCTCAGCGACTTGATCTTCGTATTTTCCGGCCACGGCTTGAGGCTTTGGTAGACGTTGGCGATGGTAACTTCCGCCTGCGGACGCTTTGTCCAGTCCCGATCCGGGAACGAAATGTACTCCTGAGAAGTTGCGAGTTGCGAGTTGCGAGTTGCGAGAGGAGTATTCGTAACGCTATGCGTATAATTACTACTGCCTACTGCCTCTTGCCTACTGCCTTCACTGACTAACTCCGGCGGAACGGTCGGCTTAGGGCGAGCGATCAGCGGCAGAACAGTCGCGCAACCAATCTCCGGGTCGCGATAAATCAGCTCCCTGTTCCCAAACCGGTCGAGAAGATAAATGCCGTAGTCGCCGCGTAGATATTTCTTTCCCTCCATGCCCTCGTTGACGCCCATTGAATGGTCGGCGACAGCCAGAAACAGGTCTTCGGAAATCGGGTACGGGAACCCCCAAACCTGCGCCCCGACCTGGCTTTCCGGGAACCCGACTTCCGGCGTCAAGCGTTTCAGACACGCCATTGGATCAGCGTCCTCTTCTGCCGCCCGGGTTGGGTCGATAATAACCAGTGAGCCGTAATTCTGACCGTGGTGCAGCGCCCCTGTGGCGACGTATTTTGACGAGTTCGGAATGGGGCGAAGGTCCATTTCCGTATTGGTTCTGTCGAAGCGAATCGTATAGTTGGCGTGCATCTGGCGCGGATCTGACCCGTTGAGCGTCATGACCCAGGGATGGTGTGCCGCAGAGGAATGACGGTCGATGTAATCCCAGCGCGTCCAGACGATCTTGCCGTCGTGTGACACGACCGGCGCCCATTCGTTGGTTTCGTGATAGCTCAGGCAGCGCATGTACGTCCCGTCGAGGTTCATGTCAAAGACGGTAAAGTTGGGGCATTGACGTCCGCAGCGCAGATACCCGCCCCGGCGTTCCGAAATGAACGCGATTCGACCGACAAGGTCGGTTCCTGATTGGACGTGGGTATCTTCGAACCCTGCTTTTTCGGAGGCATAACCTTGTCCTTCTGCCCGTGCGGCTTCGCACCCGACA
>JAFZAL010000221.1 GCA_017557195.1 Thermoguttaceae bacterium
CCCGAAGGGACGAAACTCCTTGTAACCGGCGGGCGGCGAGGCGCCGCTCCCAAACCGCGCTGCCGCGCGCTTGCCAAAATTCGCTCCCGCTGGTCGCTTGAAACAGTCCCGAAGGGACGAAACTCCTTGTAACCGGCGGGCGGCGAGGCGCCGCTCCCAAACCGCGCTGCCGCGCGCTTGCCAAAATTCGCTCCCGCTGGTCGCTTGAAACAGTCCCGAAGGGACGCGACTCGTCATTCTGACTTTATCTTCTTTCGTAAGAAATTTTTACGTACGCCTTATATGCACCCTCGAGAAGGTTTCAGATTTGTTATTCTTTTTCTTCTTCAGAAACCTCTTCAATTAATCCTTCTTCAACGCCAACTTTCAGAAATTGGCGAACAGATTCAAACTTGTTGATTTCTCGAGCGTGAACGGCGTCGATTAGTTCGTTGAAAGTCAGCGGACGCTCAGATAGCGCGTTGAGAATTTCAACGCCCAATTCGTTGATTAGATGAATGCTACCAGAGGCTTCATGATAAATAACCGTCTCGTCGCCGTCCTTAAACTGCAACGAGACGGAAATTGGCGTCGCTTTTAAAAGACTTGCCATAAATGTATCAGCGTATTTATACTAACTATCAAATGTCGCCTGGACGAACTTGATTAGGAATACCCGTAACATTAAGTTTCAAAGGAATCTCAATTGGTTGATTTGTACATTTATACGTATAATCGCCCGAAGTATACGTGAAAGAAACCTTTGCTTTGTAAATAACGCTATCGATAACAGACGGACCTTCTTCTGGCAACAAGTAATAGTTTTGTCCCTGAGTAGAATTCCCTAAAGTATAGCCCTGAACCGGGGTTTTAATCCAAGTAACAACATCGCTAGAAAGCGCTGCGTCTTGTACGTCAACGGTTGCCGTTACAGAATTTGAACCGTCATTAACTGTCAACGTCAAACCTTTAATATATTCGAGCAAATCTTTAGACGAACTCGTTACAATCCGATCTGTATACCATACGCCCGTTTTATGCAAGTACGCATTAACTGTCAAATCAGTAGGCGGAGTAATGGATGCCGTAAATGTTTTACTCGGATATTCTGATACTGAAGGCGGCGGATCTGCTGTACCAACATAAGAATACGCAGTAAGCTCAAACGTGGTTTTTCCATCGGTTCCATTGGTTGACGACGTATCTGTATTAATTGACAATTGGTTGGTATAAACGCTACCAGTACTTTTAAGAACAAAACCGTTATGGTCTGTCCAGACCAAACCGTCTTTCACAATGGTATTATTATCAGCAAATCGATTGTAAACTTTATTGCCGCCGTACCACAATGCAGAAGCGGCGGAAGGCACTGTTTGAATGCTATCTGCCGGCGCAATTCCTACCATTGTCAATACCACGGGTATGCCTGCCACGCCTGCTCGCAGCAGGCGCCGACGGGAAATCACTATCGGCTTGTTAGTCTGACGCTGTTCGTTGGAAGTCGATTCAACATTATTTGATTCAACATTTTTAACGACGTCTTTGGAATTGGTATTCATTGGTATTGTGCGCCAAAAGGCAAATGAAGGTTGTTGTTTATATGATTATAAAATCCCTATCAAGGCATAACTTTACCTCGAGTAGCATATCGTATTATAATCTAAAAATCGGCTTTTGCAAGGAATTTTTTGCCTATTTTTAAAAATTTTTCAAAAAATCCCGAACTCTGCCCCCAAAAATGACTTTATTTTTCCTAAATTAAAGGGGAAAAAGATATTCCTAAAACAAATTCATTAGGAATTATGGGAATCGAGGGGCTTGAAATAACCCTATTGTCTTTTGTTCATTGTTAATTTGCTATTCATTCCGCGGACATAAGCGCTGACGGATCGTCCTGTTTTGTATTACACATTTCGCATGAAAAATTCCCCAATCTTTTTCTTCCCCCGGTACTTTTCAATCGGAAAAAAAGGTCTATAATATATTTTTATGAAAATCGGTTGAACGGGACAGTTTCCCTCTGACCGGGTTTATTCAATGGTTAGCCCCCGGAACGATTCGGCGGCTGGTATATTATTTTTACTGGTTCTTGACTGCAACCGCGTTTGGAAGAGTTTATTTTAAAACGGAGAACGTCAAGAGCATACTATTCCATTTAGAGGTAATCAGACTATGGCAGACCTGTCTCGCATTAACACCCTGTTTTATCCCAAAAGCATCGCCGTCATTGGCGCCTCGGCTAAAGAAGGTTCCGTCGGTAACGACGTCGTCAAAAACCTGAAGGCGACGTTCAAGGGCGACATCTATCCCATTAACCCGAAAGCTCCTGAAATCTGCGGCTTGAAGGCGTACACCTCCGTTCTGGAAGTTCCCGGCGACGTTGAATTAGCTGTTATTTCCGTCGCAGCCAAGTTCGTTTTGGGCGTTGTCGATCAGTGCATTGAAAAGGGCGTCAAAGCGCTCGTCTGCATTACTGCCGGTTTCAAGGAAATCGGAGGCGAAGGCGTCGAACTGGAAAAGCAGTTCCAGGCGAAGGTCAAGGCGGCGAACATCGCCTTGGTCGGACCCAACTGCTTGGGCGTTATCAACGCTGAATCGGACGCTTGCTACAACGCTTCCTTTGCCAACCAGACCCCGATGTCCGGCTCGCTGGCCTTCGTTAGCCAGTCCGGCGCGCTTTGCACGTCCGTTTTGGACTTCGCCGCTCAGCGTGAAATGGGATTCTCCAAGTTCGTCTCCTTCGGCAACAAAGCCGACGTCAACGAAGTTGACCTGCTCAACTACCTGGCGGAAGACGACAAAACCAAGGTCGTTGCGATGTATCTGGAAGCTATCGGCGACGGCGAAGGATTCACAAAAGCCGTTCGCAAACTGCTGTGGGAAAAGAACAAGCCGGTTTTGATTCTCAAGTCCGGTCGTTCCGCCGCTGGCGCGAAAGCCGTTTCGTCACACACCGGTTCTTTGGCTGGCAACGACGCCGTTTACGAAGCTCTGCTGAAGCAGTCCGGCGCCATCCGCGTTGACTCCATTGAACAGCTCTTCGACTACGCCGCTCTGTTCTGCAATCAGCCGCTTCCGAAGGGCAACCGTCTGGCGATTATCACCAACGCTGGAGGCCCTGGCATTATGGCGACCGACGCTTCAGAACGCGTTGGCTTGACTCTCGCCGCTCTGTCCGACGAAACCAAAGCCGCTCTGCGCGAAAAACTCCCGGAAGCCGCGTCCGTTCGCAACCCGGTTGACGTCCTCGGCGACGCCAAACACGATCGTTACGCCGACGCTGTTACAGTCGTCATGGCTGATCCGGACGTTGATATGGGACTCGTCATTCTTACCCCGCAGTCCATGACCGACACCGACGAAATCGGCAAGATCATTCCTGAAGTCGCCAAGACGTTGGGCAAACCGGTCGTCTGCGCGTTCATGGGCGCTGAATCCGTCAAAGTCGGAGCTGCCAACCTTCGCGCTGGCGGAATTCCGAACTACGCCTTCCCGGAAAACGCGATTGGCGCTTTGGCTGCTGGCTACAACCTCACTCAGACCATTGCTCAGTCCGCTGACAACTCCACGCCGACCATTTCCGGCGCTGAATCCGCCAAGTGCGCTGCACTGATCAAAGAAAAGCTGGGCGACAAGGATTCCGTTTACCTGACTCAGGCGGAAGCCCGTCCGCTGTTTGCCTGCTACGGCATGCCGCTGCTGAAGTCTGCTGTTGTCAAGTCCGCAGACGAAGCCGCCGCCACAGTTGGCGAATGGGGCGTTACCGTCGTTATGAAAGTCATGTCGGACGACGTCAAACACAAGTTCGACGCTGGCGGAGTTCTGCTCAACATCACCGGAGCTGACGCCGCGCGCGACGGATACAACAAGATTTACGAGAACATCGCCAAGAACGTCCCCGGCGCCAAGATCGACTCGATTCTTATCGAACAGATGGCTGCCAAGGGAACGGAAGTCATTCTCGGATGCAACCGCGACGCCAAGTTCGGTCCGTTGGTCATGTTCGGCATGGGCGGCACAACCGCTGAACTGATGAAAGACGTTCAGTTCCGCCTCGCCCCGATGAGCCAGTACTGGATTCACTCCATGCTGGAAAACACCAAGGTTTACAAGCTCATGAACAACTACCGCGGTCTGGGTCAGCACGACCTGGCGGCTCTGGAAGACGCCCTGACTCGTCTTTCCGTCATGGTTGCCGAAAACCCGGAAATCGCCGAGCTGGACATCAACCCGCTTATCGTCCACGCCGAAGGACAGGGCTGCTCGCTGGCTGACAGCCGTATCGTTCTTAAGAAAGTCAAGTAAGAATCCGGTTAACAACCTGATTTGAAGAAATTGCAAGCGGTTGACCCTTTACGCGTCAACCGCTTTGCTTTTAAATGGATGAGCGCGGCGCAGAGGAACGCAGTTATTACCGTCTTCCATTTCTTTGCGATCTTTGCGGCTTAAAATTCTTCGGCGGCGCCTCACCGTCTTTCCTCTTGACAGCCGCCCCAAAATACGCTACTCTTAGGAGCTTTATTATAACCCGAAATCCTGTAAACAGGGGATAAAATATGCTTCGAATTACCCGATTCCTGCTTACTGCCGTCCTAATTGCCGCTGCATTCTCGGCTTACGCCGTCGATTACAGTTGGGACTATAACCCCAACGGAGCGCTGGGCGACGTTACCTACGACAATATCACGAATTTTCTGTATAACACGACTGAAAACAGTCTGAAAATCAACGTGATGAGTAACTGCGAGGCGACTTTCGGCAGTAAAGGTCGAAACTTCACGATATATAAAACGTCTGCGTCCGGCGCGATTGTTCAGCGGGCAGAGTTAGGAGAAATATCTCTGCAGGCGACTGGAACAAACGCTCAGCTACAGTTTGGCGGCAACGGAGTCGTCTATCTGGACGCCGGTCTCAAGGGCGGGTCAGGCGCGGACGATGAATGGACTTTTCTGTCCGGCAAAACCATGACGACCGGCGCGGATCTGTTCTTCCAGTCAGGCGGAAACGGAACTGCCGGCGCGGCTGGCAAAGACGCTCTCAACGGCGGCGCGGGCGGAGCGGGCGGAAAGTCGAAGTTCACCTTTAATAAAGGGTCCGCGACGTTTAACGGCGTAACGAATTTCGGAGGCCGAGGCGGCGCAGGCGGAGAAGGTTCTGTCTCGTCGGATAAATACTACGCCACAAAGGGCGGAGCTGGCGGAGAAGGCGGAATTGCCGCCTGGACGATGTCAGACGGAGAGGTTGCGTTCAATAACGTTACCTACTTTGGCGGCGAGGGCGGACAAGGCGGAAACGCCGGACTCAACACCGCCAACAACGTCTACGCGGAACACGGCTCCGGCGGGCTGGGCGGAAACGGCGGAATCGACGTCTCTGGCGGTACGTTCACCTTTAACGACACAGCTTATTTAGGCGGGACGGGCGGCTTTTCCGAGTACGCGACCGGCGGCATGGGCGGCGACGCTGTTATCTATCTTTCCGGCGGCGAGCTGACGTTTAATGAAGCGTCCTATTTGGGCGGCTCGGGCGGAGAGTCCGTAAGCGAAACCGGCGGCATGGGCGGTTTGGGATACATTTCCGCCTCGGGCGGGACGCTTAACATTGCAGCGGGAACGCAAATCGGCGGTACTGGCGGCGCGACTATCGGTACAGGCGCGGCTGCCGGCGCCGGCGGAGAAACGGCGGTTTATCTTACCGGCGCGACTGTTACATTGTCCGGAACGTATTCAGATCAAATCGTCATCGGCGGACAAGGCGGAACATCTCGATACGCCGCCAACGGAACGGGCGGAAAAGGTTCGCTGCTCATTTCAGGCGGAGAAGTCAACGCCAATTACGTAACAGTCGGAGGTTTTGGGGCGTCGGCTGGCGAATACAATCAGTCTGCTGCGGGCGACGGCGGCGCGGCTGTCGTTCGATTCAACGGCGGAACGGCGACGCTGAACAACGTTCAGTTCGGCGGCGTCGGCGGCGATTCCTTCACAGAAAAAGCGTCTGCGGGAGCGGGCGGAAAAGCGACTGTTACATTCGACAACGGCTCTAACGTCTTGACCAACGTTCAGTTTGGCGGACGCGCCGGAACGACGTACAGCGATTCACTCAAATCCAGAACCGACGCAGCAGGCGGAGAAGCGATTATCAAATACCAAAACGGAATCAACCGATTTGAAAACGCAGTCTTTGGCGGCGACGGCGGAAATATCGTCATTTCAGAAACCGGGGCTGCGGCGGCTCAAAATCTGACTGGCGGCGCTGGCGGAAAGGCAACCTTTACCGTTACCAACGGCAGCGCGGTTTTTGACTCCTCCACCGTCTTTGGCGGGTTTGGCGGCTCTGTTACAGACGACTACGGCGACGCCGTTCCAAACGGAAAAGGCGGCGCAGGCGGCGATGCGGTTGTGAATATCAACGGCGGCATTACGACCTTTGCCGGTCCTGTTATGGTCGGCGGCGCGGGCGGATACGGCGCGACAAACGGCTCTGGCGGTTCCGGCGCAATCAGCGTCACAGACGGCATGCTTCGTCTGGACGCCCCCGTTCTGGTTGGCGGTCTGACGCTGTCCGATCTGGATACGCTGGCGATTGACGCGACGTCTCGAACGTTCGACTACAAAACCAGTTCCGGGCTGGGAACTGTTACAATGACCGGCGGCATTCTTGTCGTCTCTAAAAACGCCTTGCTGACCAGCGCCAACGTCAACAGCGCGTTCAAGGCGTCGGGCGGGTCGATTCTGTTCAACGTTGACCCGAACGGCGGGGAGAATCAGAGCCTCGGCGCGATTGTCATGCCGTCTATCGTGGTAACGTCAACGGCGCAGCTGGGCGTTACAATGGACGAATGGCAGGAAGGGAAATACACGTTCGATACAACCAGCCCCGTTCTGGTTTCAGAATCGTCCAACGCGATGAAAGTCGATTCCGATTCCTTCGACAGTCTGTTCTATACGCTCGAGACATACCAGGGCGTTGGCGCTGACGCCAACAAATGGTACTTGAAGTCCGTTATTGTGAAGAATATGGACTCCGTTTGGGCAGGCGCAGGAGAAACGGTGCAGACGCTCAACGACGCGGTTTTGGGAGAAGTCGCCCGCCGCGAAGTCAACAATATATTCTTCCAGGCGCAGAATTACGACCAGCTCAACTCGGCTGCCGACCAGTTAGCCGGCGCAGCCTACGCCGATGCGATTACCGCTCCGCTGCAGAGGACAACCAGCATCAACCAGATCGTCATGGCGCAGGTCATGCAGGTCAACGGGATTTTCCACGCGGGTTACGTCTACGACGACGCGTATTCCAACGTCCGCTTTTTGGGCGAAGACCGGGGAATTCTCGCCAATAACAGAGTCGCGCCCTGGGGCGGCTATTACGGCGGGACGTCTACGACCAGCGCCAGCCTGGGAAGAACCGGATTCGGCAACGACTGTAACGGGTTTATCGTCGGGCTTGACCTGCCGGTTCAGATCATGCGTATTGGCGGATACTACGCCTTTGGCGATTCAACGTTGGATACAAGCTCGCTTTTGGCTGGCTCGACGCACATCAAAGGACAAGATCATCTCATCGGCTTGTATATGAAATGGAACGCCTTAATGCTCTCCGGATACTGGGGACTGACAGGGAACTACGGATACAGCTCGTACCAGTCCACCCGGGCGCTGAGTTCAGGAAGCGCGCTGGCGTCCTACGGCGGCAGTCAATGGGGACTTTACTTTGAACGCGGCTGGTCGCTGCCGATTTGGGTCTTTAACGTCAACCCGCACCTGGCTCTGCAGTACGAATCGATTTCTCAAGACGCGTTCTCCGAAAGCGGAACCAGCTCGCACTGCTTCGATTACCAAAAGCTGTCGCTCCATTCGCTCCGGGGCATAGCGGGTATTCGAGGAATCATGAACCTCGGCTCGTTCAAGCTGACCCTGCATGGCTCGTACATTCGAGAGATGGGCGACGGCGAACCCGCCATTCGCGCTGTTATTGTTGAAACAGGAGACATGATGACAGTCTACGGACTTGGCAACGGCCGCGACTGGTTCAACGGCGGCGCTGGCGTAACGTTCTGTTTCGGACAATTTACCTTAATGGGGAACTACAACCTCATGCTCAACGGCTCGACAACGTTCCATTCCGGCATGGCGACGCTGAAATATAAGTTTTAGAGGGAGTGTATCTTTTCTTACTTGACAAAGAAATTACATTGAATATAATTTCGTTAATTGAATATGAGAAAACGCCCATAGAAGAAATTCAGGATAAGTCATGAATATCCCCGAACTATTGAACCTGAACGAAGACGAACATACCGAATTCAAACAGGCTAAGAATACTTTTGAATTCGATAAGCTGGCGCAATACGCCTGCGCGTTGTCTAATCGGGGAGGAGGACGAATCGTATTTGGAATTACTGACGAGCGACCGCGACAGGTTGTTGGGAGTCAGGCGTTTGAACAGCCTGAAAAAACTCGCCAATCCCTTATGAACCATCTGGGCGTCAATGTCAGTTTTGAAGTTGTCGATTCAAACGGACTTCGCGTTCTGGTTTTTACCATAGCTTCACGACCTATCGGGCTGCCAATACAATACGACGGGAAATTCTGGTGGCGACACGGCGAGAGCCTGGTTCCAATGCCCGCAGACGTTTTGGGAAGTATTTATTCAGAATCAGGACACGATTTTTCTGCCGACGTCTGTCCGCGCGCTACAATCAATGACCTTGATTTAAAAGCAGTTGAACGCTTTCGGAAAAAATGGATTAAAAAGTCCGGTTCGGATCGGCTCAACGCTCTTTCTGTAGAACAAGCGCTTAAAGACTGCGAAGCGATTACAGACGAAGGGGTTACTTATGCTGCGTTGATTCTTTTCGGGAAAAAGTCGTCCCTGTCAAAGTTTTTGGGACAGTCTGAGATTGTTTTTGAATACCGATCCTCAGAGGCTTCCGGACCGGCTCAACAGAGAGAAGAGTTCCGTGACGCTTTTTTCAATATCTACGATAGAATTTGGGAATTAATAAATCTAAGAAACAATAAACAGCATTATCAAGATGGGTTATTCGTCTTTGATATTGATACGTTCAACGAACGGGCTATTCGCGAAGCGTTGTTAAATGCAGTATGCCATCGAAATTATCAACTATGTGGAAGCGTTTTTGTAAAGCAGTATCAAAATCGACTGGTTATTAGCAGTCCAGGCGGATTTCCGCACGGAATTACTACCGAAAACATTCTGGACAAACAATCGCCGCGCAATCGTCGTATTGCAGAACTGCTGGCAAAATGCGGGTTGGTTGAACGTTCCGGACAGGGCATGAATTTGATATTCGAAACCTGTGTCAAAGAGGCAAAAGCCCTTCCTGATTTTACGGGAACAGACGAAAACGAAGTCTGCATTACGCTTCACGGCATTGTCCTCAACGAAAAATTGCTTCGTTTGATTAACAAAGTGAATTCAGAAACTTTGAATCATTTTTCGACTCAGGACTTTTTAGCGCTCAGTCTTTTGTCGCAAAATGAAGAACTTCCTTCGACTTTTAGGCCCAGCATAGAATCTTTATTAGATATTGGTTTAATAGAATTTAATAACCAGGGACAATACATGCTTTCTCGGAAATACTATGCCGCTTCCGGTCGAGCGGGAGCATATACCCGCCGACAGGGATTGGAACGAGAAACGAATAAAGCGCTTTTATTAAAACATATTAAACTCCAAAACGAGACTGGAGCGAGTTTCAACGAATTTTTACAAGTCTTACCGGCTTTAACAATAGGGCAAATCAAAAGATTGTTAAAAGAGATGAAACAAGAAGGATTAGCTCATGCAGTTGGAAGGGGTAAGTATGCAAAATGGTTTTTGAAAACCAAATGATCTAATAAAAGATCCCAATATTCGACAAATGATCTAATGAAAGATCCCAATACCGGGCAAAAGATCTAATAAAAGATCCCAATACCGGGCAAAAGATCTAATAAAAGATCCCAATAATGGCAAATGATCCAATAATCATCTAAGTATAATATCAGTAAGGAGATACGTTTAGATATCCGTTCGATATCGGGCAAAAGATCTAATAAAAGATCCCAATACTAGGCAAAAGATCCAATAAAAAGATCCCAATAATGAGCAAAAGTTCTTATTAAAAGATCCCTATATCGAAGAATTATCCAATTAAATTATCCAATTAGGGGCTTATTTGAACCCAAAGGGTCTTAATAAAACCTGAAAGGTCTTAATAAGGGTCTTAATACGGGGTCTAATAGAACCCAAAAGGTCTTATTAAAGGGCATTAATGCCCAAAGCCCTGCGCGTTTCTTACTCTATACTGGCGAGAAATTTATCCAGACGCTTCTCGCTGACGGGAACGCTCGTACCGAGTTTTTGGGCGAAGAGGGAAACGCGGAGTTCTTCAATCATCCAGCGGAACTGGACGAGGTCGGAGGTTTCCCGACCGGCAAATCGGAGCGACTCGCGTTTTTTGCAGTAGACGTCCCAGTACCTCTGAACCGTTTCAGTCGCCGCCATGTCTCGAGACATCGCTCCGGCGTTGAGACTGTCAAAACGCATGACAATCGCCTTGAGGAATCGCGGGTAATACTGCAGCTGTTTAACCGGAACGGTAACAAGAAATCCGGGTGCAAACAGAGCGTTTAACTGCGTCAGCGCGTCCTGTTTGGCGTACTCGAATCGCGATTGGGCGGGTATGGCGTCAATCTTCAGCAGCGCGGCGTGATACGATTCCCACAGCGAAGGCAGAATCGCGGCGGCATCCTGAACGGCGTACCCGATGTTGTCACGCGTCTGCTTGACCAGGGCGTTAAACTGTTCCTGATTGCGCGGGAGCGTTTTGAACGTGAGTTTGTCTCCCAGAGCCAGACGGGTCATAAAGTCTGCGATAGCCGCTTCTAATGTTTGATTCTTTGTCCACATTGCGGCGTAAAGGCGCATCTTTTCGATTCCCGGCAGATGTCGCGCCTGAATGTTCAAGTCGCGTCGGCAGGCAATCTGAACCAGACGAACGACGCCTTGGAACGTTTGTTCTCGGGCGGATTCGAGGGATTGCGCCAGCCGGATTTGGACGCTGTCGCCGGCGTCGATTAAAGCGGGAAAGGCGTAAATCGTTGCGGAGCCGGATCGGACTGTTACATTTTCCGGCAGCTCGCCGAACGTCCAGCCCTTCAGCCCATCCTGCGTCCAGGCGGCGTCGGAATACGATTCCAGCTGCTGACCGGTCTTGTCGCCCAGTTCAGCAATCAGAGCGCCCAGGTCGCGATTTTGAGCGACGACCGCGCCGTTGGCGTCGACCGCCTGAACGTTGATTTTCAGACCGTCGTCCATGCTTGACAAGTCAAACAGGGCAGGCGTTATCCCCTGACCTCCGCGCTGGCTAAGCCGCCGCGCCACTTCTTCCAGAAAATTCCCCTGACCGAAATGCAGCTCTTTGGCAACCCACGCGGCGGTGTCTGGAGCGGGCACCAGCGCCCGGCGATAGCTTTTCGGCAGCGACTTAATCAGCGCGACGATTCTCTGTTCCAGCAACCCCGGCACGCCCCAGTCCAGCTCGTTTTGTAACAGCTGATGAGCCGCCTGAACCGGAACCTGAACGGAAATTCCATCGTCCACCTCGCCGGGATGAAACGCGTATTCCAGCGGAATGTTGAGCTTCGTTCCCTGAAACGTATCGGGAAAGAGCTTCGACAGGTCGCCGGACGGGAGTTCCTGAGCGGTGAAATACTCCGTCGTCATGACGAGCGACGCGTTGTTTTTCGGGTTGGAACACCACTGCTTGAGCGTCGTTAAATCGTAGACGTCGGCGGGAATGCGTTCGTCGTAGAACTCGTACCGCTTCCATTCCCCAAGGAGGAAATCCGGACGGCGCATTTTCGCCTGAAGCCGCTCCATTTCCTCCTGGAGTTCCCGGTTGCGGGTATAGAAATTGAGCTTGCAGTCGATGTCGCCTTCGACCAGCCCGCGCTGAATCAAAAGCTGACGCGATTCGACCGGGTTGATTTTCCCGTATCGGACTTTCCTCTTCACGACAATCGGCAAGCCGAACAGCGAAACGTTTTCCAGTGCGACTGCCGACCCGGACGCCTTCGACCAGTACGGGTCAACGTAAGAACGCTTCACCAGATGAGCCGCCATCGGTTCAATCCACGCGGGATCGATTTTCGCCGCACAGCGTAAAAACCGTTTGGACGTCTCGACCATTTCCGCTGCGACCAGCCACAGCGGCGTCGATGTTACAGGATGATTCTTTTGCGACTTGCGCTCTTCTTCCGGTTCCTCGCCCGGCTTTTCCGTCTTCTTTTTCAGACCGCTGCCCGGCCAGAGGAAATACTTCCCGCCCGAGGTCAGGTATTCGCCCGTCGGCTGTTTGAACGCGATATTGGACAACAGTCCGGTCATAATAGCGCGATGAATAGCGGACGACTGCTCTGCCGTCAGCGCGTCAGACGCCGTCGTTTGCGGTTCCGTCTTGCCCGCTTTCGTCTTTTGCTTGTCGCCGTTTGACGAAACCTGCTCTTTGAGTTGTCTGTACAAGTCCGCCCATTCCCTCATTCGGTTGGCGGACAGGAAATTTGTGTAACAGGCTTTTCGCAGCTGAGATCGCGACAGCTTGTCCAGCAGGTCAGAGTAGAAATTCCAGAGCTTCAGCAAAGACAGAAAATCGGACTCCGGACAGATGAACTTTTCGTGAGCCGCGTCCGCCGCCTGCGCCTTTTCCATCGGACGCTCTCGCGGGTCTTGCAGTTCCAGCGCGGAAGCGATTACCAACACGTCTTCCAGACAATCTTCTTCCTCCGCCGCCAGAATCATTCTGCCAATTCGGACGTCAACCGGCAGGGCTGACAGCTTTCGCCCCAGCTGCGTTATGTGACGCTTGTCGTCCAACGCGCCCAGTTCAAAGAGCGTGTTGTACCCGTCGCGAATGGCGGCAGACTTCGGCGGGTCAATAAACGGGAACCGTTCCAAATCGCCCAACTTCAAGGCGACCGTTTGCAAAATCGCCGTCGCCAGGTTCGTTCTCTGAATTTCCGGGGTCGTGTACTTGTCACGAGACTGATAGTCCTGTTCCGAATACAGCCGAACGCAGACGCCCGGCCCGACTCGCCCACAGCGACCGGCGCGCTGGTCGGCTGACGCCTGAGAAATCGCCTCGATGGGCAGCCGCTGCGTTTTCGTCTTGGCGGAATACCGGCTGATTCTGGCTGTGCCGGTGTCGACAACGTACCGAATCCCCGGCACGGTAATCGACGATTCCGCGACGTTGGTTGCAATGACGATTTTTCGCCGCTTGGACGGTAAAAAGATTTTTTGCTGATCCTCTGCCGTCAGACGCGCGTATAGCGGCAGAATTTCCGGATGGCGGAGTTCCTCTTCCCGACTTCGCAGCAGTTTCGCCGTCTCTAAAATATCGTATTCCGTCGGCATGAAAACGAGGATGTCGCCGTACCCTTCGCTGCACAGGTCGGAAACCGCCTCGACCGCGGCGCGCTGCCAGTCGACGTCTTCTTTTGCGCTCCGGTCGCTCTGTTCCGACTCCGGGTCGTCTTCGTCCAACTCCGGCGGACAGTATCGAATTTCCACCGGATACGTTCGCCCGGAAACCGAGACAATCGGCGCTGGCGTGAACCCGGTTACGCTGCTGTACGTCCCGAAATGCTCCGCAAACTTCTCAGCGTTAATCGTCGCCGACGTAATAATGAGCTTCAAATCCCGTCGTTTGGGCAGAATCCGTTTTATATATCCCAGGAGAAAATCGATGTTGAGCGACCGCTCGTGCGCTTCGTCGATTATCAAGACGGAATATTTTTTCAGAAGACGGTCATGCTGAATCTCAGCCAGGAGAATCCCATCCGTCATGAGCTTGATTTTCGTGTCCGCCGACGTCCGGTCGTTAAATCGGATTTTGTATCCAACCAGATTGGGCGGCAGCGTCTGTCCAGCAGCGCGATAAGAATCCGCAAGCTCTTCCGAAATGCGCCGGGCGATGCTCACAGCCGCAATGCGCCGCGGCTGAGTATGACCTATTACGCCGCGCTGAGCCAATCCCATTTCCAATAGAATTTTAGGGATCTGCGTAGATTTCCCTGACCCTGTCTCTCCACAAAGAATTACAACCTGATTGTTGGCAATCGCGGAACGGATGTCGTCCCGACGCTGACAAATCGGTAAAGACGGGTCATAAAGCAACTGAAAATCAGGCATTTGATTTAAAAAGACAATAGGCAAGAGTCAATAGTTTAAAAATCACTATTGCCTACTGTCTATTGCCTACTGCCTTAAATTACAGACCCATATTTTCGATAACGACTTCAGCTCCGGGTGTAAGCTGACGAATCTTCTCGGCGATAGCCTTTTTATCGGCGCCTTTCTTCAGGCGGGCTTCGAACTGGGCGAGCTTCATTTTGCGATGACGACGGCGTTTGATTTCCTTTTTGCGTTCACTGATAGGCATGGTAAATCCTTGACTGTTAATACAAAGGTTATTGAATGTTATTTTAGAGTTGAACCAGAGACGCAAAACGCGCAACGTCTGTTATCCAACTCGATTATTTTACATAGGATTATATATTAAAACAGATTTTTCTATTTTGTCAAGTACCAGGGTTAAAATGGTAAAGTGCGGATTCCGGATAACTGTAATATCTCTGTCCCTTGACAAATAAGCAATACCGTATAAAATAGACTAAAAGTTAAAAATTAGCCTGTTTTTATTATTAAGGAAGAGTACCTTATGCTTTATATACTTTTAATTGTAAATATTCTGCTACTAGGGGATGTCTCCGTTGAAACGGAACCAGCGGCGGCACCGGAAAATGTAGAAACTGAAAAACCATTAAATAATCTTGAGAAGTTTAAACAAAAGTTACAAGAGGCTAGGGAAAAAACTCAAAATAGAACAGAAGAAGAATGGAATCAAATAGAACAGAAACAGAGAGAAGAAAGAAATAAGCGTATATACAACTCTATTTTTGAAAAGGTTAATAAAGACGTTTACAATGGTAGCTTGACATGGGAAGAAGCGGAAAAACTATTAAAGAAATGTGAAAATGACCTCAAGGATGGCAAAGATCCTAAAGAAGTTACTGAAGAAATAGATAATGCAATAATTGTATTAAAACGACAGAATAAATTTCCGTTTAAGCTTCCAGACGACTTTAAATTATTTTCTTGGGAAGCGCTTCTATACGGTATTGCGGGTATATTTATTCTCTACATTGCTGTATTATTCTGTCGGTTTAATGACACCTTCAAAAAGAAAAAAGAACGGGAGTAGTTTTATACGGGTGTACTCCATCTCGTTTTGTAGAAATAGGTAAAATATTAGTAGACTATAAATTAGGAGGAGATTTTTATGTGGGGTGCATTTTATCAGTTTATTATTAGTGGTTATAACTTTTTTTCCCTTTTGTTTCAAGCCTTATGCAATGCGTTTTATGCAAATATAATGTGGATAGCTGGGATTTTAACCGCTATTATAACTGCTTTATGCTATTTTTATGAAAAAAGAAGACAACGTTTTGAAAGAATTAAAACAAGTTTATCAGAATTAAAGCAGTATTTAATACTCGTTTCCTCTAGTTGCAATGATGATACCCTTGCCGTATTTACCGATGAATTAGTTGAAGAAATGCTTCGTGAGATTGATTGTCACGAGTCCTTTTGTCTAGAGCTCTTTTTAAATCAAAAAGATAAAACTGTACATTTGGAACGAATTATTCGTAAAGCTAGAAAAAATAATAAGGATGTTATATCGTTAGAAGATTATTCTAAAAAAATTGGGCTTTTATTAGACGAAATAGGGATACTATTTCCTATATACAGTCAGTTACTAAATCTATTATTTAATTTGTTATTAGAATATAAAAAAGATATATTATCTTATGATAGATTATTTTTTGTACTTAATAACAATGAATTAAATAATATTATACAAGAACAGTCCGATAGCTTAAATGACGAGGCTTCTTCGTCAGAAGAGTTTATTAATACTAAGTCTATATTTAGACAAATTATTTTTGATTATTTAAAACGTTCCAAACAAATAAGTTATAACAACAAGAATAGAGTTACAGAAAAGATTACACAGGTAATACAAGAATTACTTGAAATAATAATTCATTCTTATAGTGTACGATCTGAGGATTGCTTGTATCAACTGAGTAAGAAGCAATTAAAAATATATGCCAGAAATCCGAATAAGAATACAAAAACTATTTGTGATTGTTTATTACTGTTCCAACAAATTCAAAAAGAATTCCCTTCTGAGGATAGTTGTAAAATAATTGTTATGCTTGGAGGTTTATTATATACTTTAGAAGGGTGTGATAAGTTATTATCTATTTAATTACAAAAAAGGAATATAAAACTCTTTTTTAGTCTTCTTCGAAGTCGTTTTCTTATTCGTTGGTCTTATCCGTCTTTTTCGTTTCTATTGTGTAGCAAGCGGGCGAAGACGCCCGCGAACCAGAGGAACGAAAGGGCTTTTCGCGTTCAGGAGATTATTGGAAGTTTCTGCTTTCCCTTGACGGCTTTTGCCGTCAAGTTGGCCCCCGGGGACGGGCGCCATCCAGATGGCGTTTTCGGCTACGCAATACGGTATTTCACCCTTCGAACAAAGCGTAACTACGTTCGCTTCGCGAACTTCGTTACCGCCTTCCATTTCTTTGCGAACTTCGCGAACTTTGCGTGAGAATTCATCGGCGGACTTCGTCCGTGACATAGACCCTCTCCTCATATATCTCCTAACATTGAAATTTATATTTTTTATAATTCATTTTGTTGGTTGACTTCTTCTTAAAAGGAGTTTCTCATCGGGAAGTTTTGACATTTCAAACTGAATGAATCTATTCTTTGTCAAGGAGTTTATCAAGGAAAGGGACTGAGAAATGCGTACACCCATTTTTCATGCATCCAATAGAATCCACATCGTCTATTGTAGAGTTGCAGAGTCGTTCCAGCCTTTCAAAAAAACAGGTCGTCTGTTTTAGACGACCTGTTTTAACACTTATGAACTTATGATTGCAAATCAGTTTCCAACCGGAGCGGCAAACTTGATTTTTTCTGCAATTCGGACAACTTCGCCCGTGTTCTTATCGCGATAACCGGTAACGTACGAAATACATTTGATAACGTATTCGTATTTGAGTCTGTAATCGCATGTAAGTTCAACTTCCTGCTCTCGTGCAACTTCCGGATTTGGCGGACCGCCTTTGGGAGCAACCTGCTGAAGAATGAACTTCTGAAGCTTGGCTAATCCCGCTTCTCCTCGTCCAAAGTTTTGGTTGCCAGCCTGAACTTCGAGCAGCTGTCCGGTTGTTGAAGAATTGAGTCGAATCGCAATTGGCGGCAGCGGAGGCGTTGAGTCTTCGCTCATTTTTCCTTCTGCAGGAGCCATAGGCATTTTAACGCTGAAGTCGCCTTCTGGAGTAACAATCTTGAATGACATGACGAAGAAGATCAACAACTGGAATACGATGTCGATCATCGGGGTCATGTTGATATTGAGTTTTTCGTTATCTCTTGTTTTTCTTGCCATAATAATGACCTCCCGTTACTTGGCGACTTCTTTGGCGCGAAGTATGAATTTTTCATACCCCACTTCCTGAGCAATTCCAACAACTTCCTGAATGCGCCCCGTTTTTGCATTTTTGTCGCCACGAATAATAATCGTAGACATTTTCGGGTCTTTTCCCATCAGCTTACGCTGAGTAAACTCAGTTTTGAGCATACCCTCGAGGTCTTTCAAATCAGGAGCTTTTGCTGTATTAACGCCAAAAATTACATAGCCATTTTTTTCAACCTGCAATGTAACCGGACCTTCTGGCGGAAAATCCGGCGTTTTTGCCAGCTCGCTGGACGGCAGGTTGATTGCCTGGTTTTGATCCGCTTCTGTAAAGTTGATCAGAACCATAAAGAAGGCGATCAGCTGGAACGTCATGTCGATCATAGGCGTCATGTCAGCTTCGGCTGTTTCTTGTGGTCTTGGTTTTGCCATGATATTAAATTGAGGTTAATGGTTCGCGGAAAACACAGAATCTTTTAGAACCGCCGCCTGCAATGCAGACGGTTCGGTTCCGGATTCCGTATAGTATTATTTCCACAGTCCAGCGTTCAAAATCATTTACCGCCGCGGAGCAGCTGATCCATGAACTGTTCGCCCTTGACGCTGATGTCAAAAATGATCTTGTTGATGTGGTTTTTCATCAAGGCGAAGAAGATGGACGCAGGAATCGAGAAGATCAACCCGACCATGGTCGTAATAAGAGCCATAGAAATACCTTTTGCCAACTCAGACGGTTTCGGCGTGCTGGCGGAGTTAGCAATAACGGAGAAGGACGCGACCATACCATCGACCGTACCGAGCAACCCGACTGACGGGGCGACGGCGGCAATCAGACCGACGTAGGAAAGCTGATGGTCAAGCTTCATGGATTCGGACGCGATAACGTCTTCCATGGCTTTCTGGGCGGCGTCGCGGCCTTGCTGAAGTCTCGGCAAACCAGCTGCCAAAACCTGAGCCATAAAGGACTCGTCATTGGAAACCAGTTCGTACGCTTCTGAAAAATGCTTTTCCTGAATTTCAGCGTCAAAGCCCTCTACAATTTCGTCCGGCATCAACACGCTTCGACGCATCGAGAACGAGTACTTGAAGACAAAGGCGATGAACAGGAACGAAATAACGCCGAATGCGATGCAGTATTTCCAACCCAAAGCCTGATACAGCCAAACGAGGAAGTTTTCCTTTTTCGGGGCTGCTGCTTCGTCTGCGGCGGCAGCGTCATCTGCAGCTACGGCAACGTTGGCAACGCTCGTGGTTGCAACGGTAACGGTTCCAGCATAAATGGCAAGAAGCAGAGCGGAAAACAATAACGCTCCCAGCGATCCGCAAGTTAAACATCTAAACATGACGGTGAATCCTCCGAAGTTCTAAAATGTGTTAATAGGGGAGTCCCTAATTCAGGAATATTATTTGGCGAAACTGAAAAGCCCGTTTGAATTGTACGGGAATACCAAGGGGGAAACGCCTGAAATAATATTGTCTCTTAAAAAATCGTTTTACTCCACGAATAATCGACGGTGTTTTACAGGAAAAATATTTTGGCTTCCCCCAAGCGTCAGCCGAAACTTTTCTACAATACTTTATTTATTTTACTCTATTTCCCATTTTAACAAAGGGGGGTTAGCGTTCTTTTTTCAAAAAAAATGTTTTTTTATGAAAATGAACCTACATTTTTACAACAGCGGGAAAAGCTCCCGACTGCGCTGCCAAAGATTAACAGTAATCTGTTGGCGGCTCTTGCGAAATGAACATTCGCCAGCCGTCAAGGTGTTCCTTGGACAGACTGTTTTCTCGAGTGAATTCCGTTTCGATTTGTCGACCGGCAACAGAAACGCGAACGCGAAGTCTGCCGCTGGGGTCGTAATCGAACAAAACTTCAATCGGAGAGCCAGGCGGGAGATTGGGCGGAAGACCCGTAACGGTGCATTGACCAATATAGGTGCAATCGTCCGGAGAAGAGCTTTCTCCTTCTACCACCTGAACCATAACGGATTTTTGATCCTGCTTGGACGTTTTGAAAATACGCCGAGCGGTAATTGGCAGCTGGGTGTTGCGCGGAACGATAATTCCGTTGCGGCGACGCCCAGTTTGCGGGTCTCGACCGATGACGCCCAAACTGTGCGAGTTGACGTTTTTGATTTGGAACGCGCCCGGGTTGCCCATGTTCTGATCGAGAATAAGACCGGCGTGCAGCGCGGCTCCCTGTGCAACGGCTTCGTCTGCCGCGACGCCCGCGTCTGGGACTTTTCCGGAAATCTGCTGAAGCATGGAGCGAATCATCGGCATTCGGGAAGAACCGCCGACCAGCAAAACGCGGTCTATATCTTCCCAGGAAAGCCCGGACGTTCGCAGCGTTTGTTCTGCCGTAAACCGGGTTCTGTCGACCAAATCCAAAGTTGCCTGTTCGAATTCCTGACGAGTAACTTCAATTCTGCTGAACTTGCCTTTATACTCGCAGTTGATTGTACATTTTTGACGGCTTGTCAGAGTGCGTTTGGCGTCTTCACATTCTCTCCAAAGGCGTCCGCGGGCGACCTCGTCTTCTCGAGGGTCTATAAAGTGTTCGCGAATAAATGCGTCGACAGCCAAATCCAACAAGCGCTGATCCCAGTCGTATCCGCCCAGTTGAACGTCGCCGTCTGTTGCCAGGGCGATGAACTGGTTGTTCTCGATACGCATGATGGTAACGTCGAACGTGCCGCCTCCGAGGTCGTAAACCATAACGTTGCGCGGCTGATCGTACCCCTGCCCGAGAAATCCCTGCTGATATCCGTAGGCGACAGCGGCGGCGGTTGGTTCGTTGATGATGTCCATCACGTCTAACCCTGCCATGTAGCCGGCGTCTTGAGTCGCTTTACGGCGAACTTCGTCAAAGTAAGCGGGAACAGTAATAACGACTTTTGAAAAGTTCCCGATTTGCGGAATCGTATCTCGACGCAGTTTATTAAGAATGAGGGCTTCGATAACTTCAGGCGGATACTGCTTATTTTGCAAAACCTTATGAAAGACTTTGTGTCCGATGTCTCTTTTTGCGCATTCCGCCACAGCCATCGGTTCGATAGCCATTGCCTTGAGAGCTTCTTTGCCGACAATCGCCTCGTTCCCCTCAAACAGAGCGACTGACGGAGTTGTTAAATCGCCTTCGGCGTTTACCAGCGTAATCGGCCGACCCATGTTGTCCAATTTAGCAATAACGGAATAGGTCGTCCCCAAGTCTATGCCGACAGCCGGGATATTTTCCATACTCATATTTATATATACGTCTACGTAAACTAATACAGGCGATTTATAGCGATTATAATCTGACGGTATGCAATTTCACGAGCTATATGAGCAATTAACGTCAAATCGGAGAACTGTTTACAAATGAATCGCGAAAAGGCTAACTGCAAAAAAGCCGGCGCAAATTTGTATATTTCCCTTTTCAACATTGGTTTTGCTTCTTGCCTGTTTCTATTATCATACACTAAAATTTTAGCAATTGCAAGTTTTTCGGTAAGAATTTTTAAAAAAATTTAAAAAAATCCCTCAAAATCTCTGGAAAAATAGTTTCGAATGAGTTACAATAAAATATATATAGCAGGTATTTGGGGCAAAGACCCTGACTTGTATGTTTATGAATTACTTAGATTTTTGAAGGAGAAGACACATGGCAAATCGTCGTGATTTTTTGAAGACAGCCGCCGTCGGCGCGGCTGCCGTTAGTACGCTTTCCATAGCGCGCAGCGCTCACGCGGCTGGTTCAGACATCCTCCGCCTCGGTCTGGTTGGCTGCGGCGGACGTGGAAACGGCGCGTTGGCTAACGCGATGGAAGCGGATGAGAATACCGTC
>JAFZAL010000222.1 GCA_017557195.1 Thermoguttaceae bacterium
CTTTGAACCCAGCGTCGCGGAAGCCGTCTTTGAACAGTTTATCAAAGAGAACAACGTGCCCGTCGTTCGCAACCAGTATATTGACCGATCCGGGAAAACGACAGGCGTTATCAAAGAGGGTAACAAAATCGTCGCGATTGAAACGACGACCGGATACCAAAACAACCCGGACGACCCGGCTTCCGGAACGGAGAAACACGTCTTTTACGGCAAAATCTTTATTGACGCTACGTACGAGGGCGACCTGATGGCTCAGGCGGGCGTAAGCTGGACTGTCGGGCGAGAGCCGAACGCTCAGTACAACGAAACGCTCAACGGCGTTGAGACCCGCTGCGCGAGATTCCATCAGTTCAAAAACGGAATCGACCCGTACGTTGAACCCGGCAAGTCGGAATCCGGACTCCTTCCGATGATTAACCAAACCGTCGCGAAGGACGGCGAAGGCGACAGGATGATTCAGGCGTACTGCTATCGTCTGTGCATGACGCAGGTTCCAGAAAACCGAGTCCCGTTTATCAAGCCGGACAACTACGACCCACTCAACTACGAGCTTTATCTGCGCGCTCTGGAAGGCGGCGAGACAAAACTGATGATTCTGTCGATCATGCCCAATCGCAAAACCGACACGAACAACGGAGGCCCGTTCTCGCACGACTTTATCGGTCAGAACCACAACTATATAGACGCCTCGGACGCTGAGCGCGTCGTTATCTGCAAGGCGCACGAAGACTGGCAGCATGGTCTGATGTGGACGCTGCAGCACAATCCCCGCGTTCCGGAAGCAATTCAAAAGCAATACGCCAACTGGGGCTTGGCAAAAGACGAGTTTAACGACACCCGCCATTTCGGTCACAAGATTTACGTCCGGGAAGGACGCCGCATGGTCAGCGATTTCGTTCATACGGAAAACCACTGCCGACGGATTCTCCCGACGCCCTGCCCTGTCGGATACGGTTCCTATAACATGGACAGCCACCACTGCCAGCGGCATCTGTTTATCGATCAGGACGGAACGGCGATGGTTCGCAACGAGGGCGACGTTCAGGTTCATCCCGGCGCGCCGTACCCGATTGACTACGGTACGCTCGTTCCCAAACGAAGCGAGTGCAGCAACCTGTTTGTTCCCGTCTGCGTGTCGTGCACTCACATCGCGTTTGGATCCATCCGCATGGAGCCGGTGTTCATGATTCTCGGACAGTCTGCCGGCGCCGCGGCGGCAATCGCCATCGACGACAAATGTGACGTTCAGGACGTTTCCTACGACAAACTCCGCCCGATTCTGGAAGAAGAAGGACAGGTTTTGGAATACGGAGGGTCGGATGGAAAGACCTTCAGCAAAAAGAGTTTCCCGGGCGTCGTTCTCGACAACCTCGACGCGACTCTGACCGGCGACTGGAAGCTCAACAACGTTACGCATCCGTTTGTTGAATCCAACTACATTCACGACGACAACGCCAACAAAGGCAAATGCGTTGCGACGTTCAAAACCGACCTGCCCAAGCCGGGCAAGTACGAAGTTCTCGTTGCGTACACCATCAACGCCAACCGGGCGACGAACGTTCCTGTAACAGTCAAATTCGCCGACGGTCAGAAGACGGTTATCGTCAACCAGAAACAGTCCCCCACTCGTGACAACATTTTCCTGCCGATTGGTACCTTTACGTTCGATAAGACGGCGGAAGTGCAAATCAGCAACGAGGGAACCAACGGCCACGTGATTGTCGACGCCGTGCAGTTTGTTGAGAAGTGATTTATAGGTCAGTCCGCACACGGATTTTACGGATTAAACTGATTTTCGCCGATTGGTTTACAACGTTCTTACTTTATATTCTCCCCTTACTAAAGTTTTTTGGAAAGGGGAGTTTGAGGGGAAGAACCTTTTTTTCAAAAAAGGGCGGCGAGGCGCCGCTCCCGATCCGCGCTACCGCGCGAGACGTATTATAATCGCTCCCGTTGGTCGCTTATATTATTGTTAATACTTATTTTTCCCATCAAAATTAATTGAATGTGGAAACGAAGCGACCAACGGGAGCGTTTTTTGGCAAACGCACGGTAGCGCGGACTGGCTCCCCGCCACGGGGCTTGAAAAAACTTCCTTAAAAAGGGAGCCAGCTTGCTGGCGACCACAAGTTTTTTCAAGTTAGGCGGCGAGACGCCGCTCTACCCCCGAAAGGGGTTACATTTCTATAACCGGCGGTTTTCAACCTCCGGGGAAGCAGATGACAACAATATAAAATATCGACAAATACTCTTTTCTTTCTGTCCCTCACGCCAGGCGTGAGGGACAGAAAGAAAAGAACTGACTCGATTGGGAGGCGGGATAGGCTTCGCTGCCCGTAGACTAAAGTCGACGGTTATAGAAATGGCGTCCATTCTGGACGCGATGAACGTTCTCGCTTTTCACGTTAAATCCGCCCCGCTGACCCCATCCTCCGCGGCTCCGGCGGCGAGGCGCCGCTCCCAGTCCGCGCTGCCGCGCGAGACGTATTCAAACCGCTCCCGTTGGTCGCTTCATTACCACCTTTCATTAATTCGCGTGAGATTTTTTCATTCGCTGCGCTCACACCCACGGGTTTACACCCGTGGCCCGCCTAAGCGTAATTTCGCTCCCGCTGGTCGCTCCATTACCGCCTTACAATCTTCTTTCCTATTTTCCCCAATTTATCAAAACATTTCGTCTTTTTTAAAAAATTTCCCATTTACCGCTTTTCGATTGCAAAAATGAGTGTATAATATTCTTAATATATAAAAGCGATATTCCATTTTGCGCCCGGTCGTTCCAGCGCAAAAGTCGTTTACATAACCGTTATCTCGTTTTACCCTCGAAGGAGTAAAATAATGGCGAAATTCTCGAAACTGCATATCACATCCACCCTGATTCTTGTTTTGGGGCTGTTCCTTCTGTCTGCCAACGCGATGGCGGACGATGTTGAACGTTACGATTCCACTGGAACAACGCAAACTGCATCTGGTTCCGACATTGGCGCCGTTCAAACGTTTTCTGGCGAATTTCCTGTTGACTCTGGTAATCTTACTGCTCCGGCGGAAGGCGACGTTATCAAGATTTCTGGCAATGCGACTTTTTTGCAGGCGGTAAATAATACCTATACCGTGAGAACGTTTACGATTCAATCGGCTAATGAAAACCAGCAAACGATTACGGTTGGCTCAAATCGCTGCTACGACCTCAACACGGCTTCCCAGACTTATAATTTTACATTTGAAAACCTGTTTTTTCAAGGCAACAACACGGCAATCTATTCTCACGGAAGATTCGCTATTCTAAGCAGCCCCGACTGCACATTGAATCTTACTCTGAACAATGTTACTTTTAAGCAATTCAAATCGAAAAAGTACAACGACACCACGTTGGGATACGGCGGAGTAATTCATATTGCTAATGATACTAACAGTTTGATCCTGCAAGGCTCCAGCGCCGATATGATCGACAACAGCTCTTCAAGGGGCGGAGCTTTAAGTATTTCAGCTAAGGGATTAACATCGACCGTTAACTATTTGACGTTTAAAAATAACAGCGCTGCGGATGATGCCGGCGGGGCGATTTACTCAAATGGACCGCTGTCATTTACTGCTGATAATCTCACTTTTGAAAGCAACAGTACCGCCGCAAGTACCGGCGGAGCAATCCATGCGGACTCAGGAAAGCTGACCGTTACGGCAGATACGCTCGCGGTCAAGAGTAATTCTGCCAAAACCTTCGGCGGGGGAATTTACAGTAAAGGCGCGACATCAATTACCGCAAATTCACTATTATTTGAAAGCAACACAGCCACCAACAACAATGGCGGCGCTATCTACATGGATGGCGCAACGCTTTCTATTTCTGGCGACACGATAAAATTTAAATCAAATGTCGCCAAGGCTTACTCTGGGGCAATTTACAGTAACAAAGACGTGTCAATTTCCGGCAATGATATTTTATTTGAAGACAACCACGTTTCCGGCAACGATGGCGGCGCGGTTTGGTCTTCAGCTAATGTTACAATCACAGGAACAACAATCCCTGGCTCAGACAAAAAACCAACAATAACCTTCGACGCAAACTACAGCGCGTACAAAGCCGGAGCTCTTTACGCTGGCGGTACATTGACGCTCAACACCGGCACTTTTGAATTCAAAAATAACAAAGATAACAATAGCGACTCCAGATGGTCTCACGGCGGCGCAATATACTGTGCATCCATTAGTACGGATGCCACGGAAATCAAATTCGATACCAATTCAGCCAAATATTACGGCGGCGCAATGTATACCGGCGGCGGAACGCTCAAAGCTGACACAATTACCTTTAATAAAAACAGCGCAAACTCTGGCGGAGGCGTTTATAATAACGGTACACAGAAAATTATAGGTAACAATACGATTGAATTCACTGAAAACACCTCTAGCAGTTATGGCGGAGGCATTTATAACAACAACACACTGACCATTACAGGCAAAACGATTGAATTCTCTAAAAACAGCTCTAGCGATCAAGGCGGAGCCATCTATAATACCGGAAGTTTAACCATTACAGGCGATACGATTAAATTCACTGAAAACCACGCTACCACAAAAGGCGGCGCCATTTATAACTTGAAGGACGACGAAGGTCACAATGCCACGGTAACGATTACTGGCAAGAACGTTTTGGTTTCCAAGAACTACGTTTCTAACAACGATGGAGGAGCCATTTTCGGTGGAAATGTAAACCTCGAGGGCAAAGACGCCAATTCGGTCTTTAGTTTTGAAGACAACTATACGAAGTATTACGCTGCCGCGATTTCTACAAACACGCTGACTATTAATACAGGCACGTTTAACTTCACCGGCAACTACGAACAAGGCAATAGTAGCGCCAGTTATTCCTACGGCGGCGCGGTTAACTGCACGTCCATTACAGCTAACGCCAAGAAGCTCAACTTTGACTCTAACACGTCCAAGTACTACGGCGGCGGGCTTTCCATTCAAGGCGACGATGCATCGCTTCAAGCTGATACGATTATTTTCAATAAAAATAAAGCCGAATATCAAGGCGGCGCTATCTTTGGCAAAACAATTTCAGTCCGCGGCGAAACGGTCAGCTTTACAGACAATCAAGTTACAGGCACAGGGAATAGCGCCATGTGCGGCGGCGCGATTTACTCTTCTTCAGGAGCCGTAACCTTCGGACAAAATGGCGACTACGAGGCGGACTACGGCGTTTACACCATTTCCGGCAACTCATGCTATCGTGAAGGCGGCGCGATTTTTGCCTCTGGAAACACCACTCTGAACGGGAAATCGTTTACCTTTACCAACAACACGGCTGAAACCTGGGTCGGCGGCGCGATTCGCGTCTGGAAATCCGACGAAAATCTTCAGTTGATTTTGAACGGCGAAACAGAGTTTACCGGCAATAAAGGGTATAGCGGCGGTGCAATATACATTAAAGGAGACGTTACAGCCAATCAGTTCGCAACATTTAAGAATAACGCCAGTCAGACCACCTCTGGAGGCGCAATCTGTACTCGTCAGTCGGCTGTATTTAACAAGGGCACTTTATTCTCCGGCAACACTGCTACGACAGCTGGCGGAGCAATTTACGCTGATACAAACATCACCTTCGCAGGAACTGGCTCCGTGGGAACGTTCACAAACAACGCTGCAGGCAGCGGAAAAGGGAATGACCTGTATCTGGATCAAGAGACTGCCGTCTTGACATTCCAGGACGCCGGAACGTACTCCTTTGACGGCGGTATTTATCTGAATAACGCAAACGCTAAAACGGTCATTAACCAGGCTCAGGTTACGATTGCCGGTCGTGAAAATACTGCCACAAATAATTATCAGCTTCAAAACGTTACCATTTCCAACGGCGGCTCTCTGACGGCGAATTTAGACTATATCAATTCTCTGACCGGAACGTTTAACGTTGGTACAGCCGAAACTGCCGGAGCGCTGGAATTGAACGTCAGCGGAGAAACGCCCGTTTTGCTTAACGCTGTTAGTATTGTCGGTACTAACAAGGGAGAAGTTAAAAAGACCGGCGACGGGACGCTTCAGATTTATACAGCTGCCGCCGGATTGGTTGACGTCGACAGTTTCGTCGTTTCTTCCGGTCGTCTGGATATGAAAGAGTTTTTCACAGGGACGCTGGAAATTGGCGAAGATCTCGGTGATGACACTTATACAACCGCCATTTTCTCGCCGGGCAACTCGGTGGGAGATTTGACTATTGACGGGACGTTTACACTCCATAGCGGCTCAACGCTGTTTATCGAGCAGGAAGGCTCCCGCATAGACACGCTCTCTGCCACGACGGTCGTTGTAGAATCCAATTCGATTCTGGATATGCCAATCGATTCGCTTCAGCCTGGCATGTCGACTCCAATTATCCAATCGACAAACGCTTTTGGGGGCGACATGGCAAATGACGCCTTCTGGAATGGACTTCTGACGTCAGAAGACGCCTATTATTGGAATCTGAAAGTTGTCAACGGCAACACGGTTATGGCGTCTGTAGACGCCAACGCTGTTCCGGAACCGTCGACGTGGGCGCTGCTCGTTCTCGGCGCCGCGGGGTTGCTGTACTGGCGAAAAAGAAAATAAATTTTTCGTTACATAAAAAAAACGAGCCGGGAACGTGCGTTCTCGGCTCTTTTTTTATCTCGTTATTTTCTCCGCGCTATTTGATAATCGGAGCGACGAAGGTTCTGGTTCCGAGTTCACGGTCAAGCATCAGCAGAGCGCCGGGGTTGCCTTGAGCCATCTTGACTTCCGAGCAGATCTCGCCGGCTGTCGCTTCTTCTTCAACCTGTTCTTTGACGTACCAGCTGAAGAAATGTCCGGCGGCGAAATCGTTTTCCTGTACCGCCAAAGCCGCCAGACCGTTGATCAGACTGGTAACGTAGGCTTCGTGCTTGCAGGTTTCCTCGAACATCGCCAGGGCGGAATCCCACTGCGTCTTCGGGCCTTCGATAGCCGTCAGCGTTACCTTGCCGCCGCGTTCCTGAACGTAGTTGAGGAATCCCATCGCGTGCGCGACTTCTTCCTGATACTGAATGTAGAACCAGTTGGCAAACCCTTTCAGGTTCAAGTCTTGCGCCTGACAGGACATCGACAGATACAAATAGGCGGAATACAGTTCCGCGTTAATCTGTTCGTTAATCTTCTTTTCCATTGTTTCGCTAATTGCCATAGCGCGGTCTCCTTTAAACAGAGGTTAAGATTCGTAAAGCAGGGGACAAAACAACGCGCCCCGCTCTTATATTCCATATTATTAGATAAATTCTAACACACTTTGATATATAGTCAAAGGGGGGGCGGGGGAAATTCGGAATGCGGAATTACGCAAAGCGCTAATCCGGGGAGGCGCTTTGCGTCCTAGCGCTAAGCGCTATGCACTAAATTCCCCAAAACTTTTTTCTATTATTTTCCAAAAAAGCGCCCCGTTGACGTCTTGTACAGATTGACAAACCGGAAAAAATCTATATAAATACTAATCATTTTGTGTTCTTCCGGCAAGTAGGCGCCTGTTAAGTTATGAGAAACGAGTAATGTCTCACAAAATACTCTCGCAACTCGCAACTCGCAACTTGACAAATCACAACCACGAATTAGTCCGCGTATGCTGGAAAAACCAATGATACTCAAGCGTCCATTGTTCAGTTTTTCAAAACCCTTTTTTACGATTTTGTTTGACGTACTTTAATGAGCGCAAATCCGCACGACTTTTACGCCCCGGCAGATTGGGCGAAAATTTATGAAGAGACCAAACGGCATGAAACGCCCTCGCTGGTCGTTCATTTAGGCATTATCGAACGGAAGTACCGGGAATTCTGCAAGCTGTTCCCGTATTCCAAATGTCACTACGCCGTTAAGGCGAACCCCGCCCCGGAAGTCGTGAGTCTGCTTCGCGACCTGGGCAGCAATTTTGACGTCGCGTCCGTTTACGAACTCAACCAGCTTCTCTCGCTCGGCGTTGACCCGTCCAGAATCAGTTTCGGCAACACGATTAAAAAAGCCCGCGACATTCAGTACGCCTACGAGAAAGGCGTTCGTCTGTTTGCGACGGACAGTCTGCCGGACGTCGACAACCTGGCGAAGTTCGCGCCGGGCAGCGACATCTTCATCCGCCTGCTGGCAGAAGGATCCGACACCGCCGACTGGCCTTTGTCGCGAAAGTTCGGCTGTCATCCGGACATGGTCGTTAAAGAGGCGATTATGGCGCGCGAAAAGGGACTCAATCCCCGCGGCATTTCGTTCCACGTCGGCTCACAGCAGCACGACATCGGCACCTGGAGCGCGTCGCTGGTCAAAGTAAGTTACATCTTCGATTCCCTTCTGGAACACGGCATTAAATTCGATCTAATCAACATGGGCGGCGGGCTGCCTGCCAAGTACATCTCCAAGACGAACCCGATTGACGTCTATGCGGAAGAAATCACCAAATACCTCAAAGAGAGCTTTGGGGACTCGCACCCGGAAATCATCTTTGAACCCGGGCGGTCCATGGTCGGCGACTCCGGCGTTTTAACGACCGAAGTCGCGCTGGTTTCCTGGAAGTCTGACACAGAGCTGGACAGATGGGTTTATATAGACGCCGGCATTTTCAACGGGCTGATTGAAACGGTCAACGAGAGCATCAAGTACCCGATCTACTGCGAAGGGGCGGGTGAAGACGAAACGAAGTTCACCGTCGCCGGTCCGACATGTGACAGCATGGACATCATGTACGAATGGTACAAGGTTCCGCTCCCGGCAGACCTCGCCGCGGGCGACAGAATGTACTGGATGACCGCCGGCGCGTACACCGCCAGCTACGCCTCCGTCTGCTTTAACGGCTTCCCGCCGATTAAGACGTACTTTGTGAGAGATTAGCAATTGGCGCAAAGCGTTAGGCGAGCCGGGGTGCGTAAGCCCCCGGAAAAATCTCACGCGGAGGCGCGGAGACGCGAAGGATATTCGCAGCAAAGCGTAATTGCTAATTGCTCATTGCTAATTTGCTTCACCCGATGTTCTGTCTCAGTATCACGGAGTCGTCGTTGAGAGAAATCGCTTCCGGTTCGATAACCTGCATAGACTTCCAGTATCCGAGCCGGTATCGAATGTAAAAGCACGTACACAGCGTAAAGATTCCTGCGCTCATTACAATCCAGGCGTACGTAATTCCCTGTCCCAAAAGATAGACGCCAACGTAGCTCAAAATGGCGGGCAGAGGGCAGACGCAAATGGAAATCAGGAGGACGTACGCGGTGTCGCCCGCCCCGCGCAGAACGCTGGAAAACAGCACGTTCAGGCTGTCAAAGACCATAAACACCGCGATAAACTGGAGCAGATAGACTGCCATCGCTTCCGTCTGCGCGAAATCTTCCCCAGCTCCCCATTCGTGAGCGATAAAGAAGAATCGCGGACAGAAAATATACAACGCGACGAAAATCGCCGTATACGACAGTCCAAACCACAACGCGGTATGCGTCGCCTTAACGGACAGGTCTGGCCGCTGTTTGCCCTGGCATTGACCAACCATCGCGGTCAACGCCAATCCCAACCCCAAAACCGGCATAAAGACCAGGCACTCTATATTAAACGCGAGATTCGTTCCCGCTATTTCTACGGAGCCGATAACGCCCATGATGAGCAGCTGAGACGTCATGGCGAAGTTCTCGACAATCAGCTGCAATCCGCTCGGCGCGCCGAAGTAGAGCAGCCGGCGCATGACAGACCAGTCGTATTTCCAGTTCGTCAGCGTATTGAACGCCGTCCGGTTGCGTTTCGACCAGAAAATCGCGAAATAGACAATCGTCTTGAACCAGACGGCAATTGACGTCGCCAGCCCCGCCCCGACGATGCCCAGTTCCGGGATCTGCGGCAGGAACCACCAGGAAATCTTGGACGTCCCGAAAATCATCACAAGGTCCAAAGCGATATTCAATCCAGACGCCAGCGTATCGACAATCATGACGATCCACGTCTGCCCCCGCCCACTGAAAAATCCGGTCAATGCGGCAGACATTATACACGCGCCGCCGCAGACGCACAGCGACCGGTAGTACATCGCCTCGTGAGCGGCGACGTCGGCGGAATGTCCCAGGAAATTATAGAACCACGGCGCCGCCAATCCGGTCAGCCAGATTATCGGCAAGAACAGGAATCCGATATACAATCCCTGCCAGACGACCGACGCAATTCGTTCCGGACGTTTCGCGCCCCAATACTGGGCGACAAACGTAACGCAATATGCGGCAACGCCTTGCGGAAAACAGAATATCGTAAAATGCGTCATTCCGGCGGGCATGCACGCCGCCAACGCCTCTTTAGAATACCACGCAAGATACAGTCGGTCGATGAAGTGCATTATACTCCA
>JAFZAL010000223.1 GCA_017557195.1 Thermoguttaceae bacterium
GCAATGAAGATGGAGCTGAAAGTACCAATGATAACGCCGACAAGCATCGTGAACGCGAAGGCGTGAATTGCCTGACCGCCCCAAATGTACAAAACGACAATAACCAGCAAGGTGGTTAAAGAGGTCAAAATCGTACGGGCAAGCATGTCGTTGATAGCCTGGTTAACCATCGCGGGAGCGATTCGCGGCGACTTGCCTTTGACTTCACGAATTCGGTCGAAGACGACGATCGTGTCGTTAAGGGAGTAACCGATAATCGTCATAATACCAGCCAAAACGGTCAAGCCTATCTTGAACGGGTCAATAAGCAGGAATCCGAGGATGCCGCAAACGTACATGGAAACGGCTAATGCGCCAACGGAAATAATGACGTTATTGCAAAGCGCAGCAGTAGCGGCGAAGCCATAGTAAACCTTTTGGAATCGGAACCAGAGGTAAATGACCATAACGATCAAACTGCCGAAAATAGCCATCAAACCGCGCGTTCTTAAGTTGCTTGCAATTTGCGGACCGATCATGTTGCGAGCCGGGAACACCGGTTCTGCCTGAGCGGTTGTTTTAACGCGTTCAAGAACTTTCTGAGCTTGATCCGGAGAGACGATAAACGAAACGTTCCAGCTGTTAAATCCGGTAGTTGAATTCTCTTCATACAGCGGATTTTCAACCAAAATGACGCGTTGATCTTCATTGATATTCTCAGCCGCCATTGCATCTTCAATCATGGATTTAACGACATCGTATGAAACGGCTTCCTTGAATTCAATAACCGCAAAAGCGCCATTGGCAAACGAAACTTCAGAGCCTTCCAGATCAGTCGGTTTTTCTTCGTTATTGGAAGCGCTTTCGACTGAGGGCTCGCTGGAATCATTAAACGCTGGGACTTCGGGAACTTCAGGAACTTCAGGAGCGGCTTCTTCTACAGCGGGAGTTTCAGGAGCAGCTTCTTCTACAGCGGGAGTTTCAGGAGTAGCTTCTTCAGCTTTGGGTTCTTCAGTCGGAGTGGCTTCTTCAGCCGGGGTTTCCTGAGCCGGAGCGGCTTCTTCAGCCGGAGTTTCCTGAGCCGGAGCGGCTTCTTCAGCCGGAGTTTCCTGAGCCGGAGCGGTTTCTTCAGCCGGGGTTTCCTGAGCCGGAGCGGCTTCTTCTGCCGGGGCTTCTTCAGCCGGAGTTTCCTGAGCCGGAGCAGCTTCTTCAGCCGGGGTTTCCTGAGCCGGAGCGGCTTCTTCAGCCGGGGTTTCCTGAGCCGGAGCGGCTTCTTCAGCCGGTGTTTCCTGCGCCGGAGCGGCTTCTTCGGCCGGGGTTTCCTGAGCCGGAGCGGCTTCTTCAGCCGGAGCTTCCTGAGCCGGAGCGGCTTCTTCTGCCGGGGCTTGTTCAGCCGGAGCAGCTTCTTCAGCCGGGGTTTCCTGAGCCGGAGCAGCTTCTTCAGCCGGAGTTTCCTGCGCCGGAGCGGCTTCTTCAGCCGGGGTTTCCTGAGCCGGAGCGGCTTCTTCAGCTGGAGCTTCCTGAGCCGGAGCGGCTTCTTCAGCTGGTTTAGCTTCTTCAGCTGCCGGTTCGTCTGCATAAGCTGTAGACGTGAACAAGTCGAAAATGGAATTCAACGTTGTCGTTTCAGCCGGGGCTTCTTTTTCATCTTGTTTATCGGTTGCGTCTTCTTTCTTTTCAGATTGAAGGACGGCGTCTTTTTGTGCAAACGGGACGCAGTTTTTAATGGTAACGTCGTTCGTTGCCAATTTGCCCGGGAATTTTTGAGCAATCAGTTCTGTAACATGATTGATATACTTTTCGCCTTCCAGACCGTTTTTGATATCTTCCGGCGTCGGGCAGGAGTTGATCATGTATCGAATATTGTCTTCCTCGGTGCTGATTTTAACGCCAGAAACTGCGAGGTTGTCCAGCTCGCCGAGTTCTTTACGAACATTATCAATTGAAACCGGCTCGTTAAACAGAACCTGAACGGACGAACCGCCAGTAAAGTCAATGTCTAACAGACCGTTTCCACGGAAGATAATGGCTGCAATGCAGATAATCCAAACGATAAAAGTAATCGTAACAACTCTGGGAATGTATGACATGAAATCGATATTTGTTTGACCGATAATGCGGCGCATGCGGAGGTTTTTGATCACGCCGGTGCGATCTGCGGTTTCAAAAATGATTCTGGCGCAGAACAGAGCCGTGAACATACTCAAAGCAATACCGAGAATAAGCGTAACGGCAAAGCCCTTGATTTGTTCCGTACCGACCCAGTACAGAATAACGCCTACCAGCAAGGTGGTAATGTTAGAGTCAAAAATCGCAGAGAACGCTTTTTGGAACCCGTTGCGAATAGCCATGTGAATCGTGGCTCCCTTGGCGCGTTCTTCACGCATACGTTCGTAAATAAGAACGTTTGCGTCGACTGCCATACCTAACGTCATGACCAAACCGGCAATACCCGGCAGAGTAAAGGCGGCAGAGAATGAAATCATTAACGCCAGCAACAGCACCAGGTTGACTACCAGAGCGAAGTCTGCAACCAGACCGGCAAATCGATAGTAATAGACCATAAATACGAGCACCAGCGCCAAAGCAACAAGGCTGGCGATCGTACCGCTTTTAATCGTGTCAGCGCCGAGCGTAGGACCGCTGGTCATTTCAGAAATCGGTTCTTTGCTCAGCGTAGCAGGAAGAGAACCTGAATTCAAAACGTTTGCCAGTTCTCGAGCTTCCTCTTCTGTGAAGTTGCCGGTGATTTCGCCGCGGTCGCTAATGCGAGAGTTGATTCGCGGGGCGGAATACATTGAGTCGTCAAGAATGATGCCCAGGTGTCGATAACGTTCTTGCTGAACGTTTGGCGTGTTTTTCGACGTGAGCATGCCAAATCGGTTTGCTCCATCGGGCTTGAAACGGAAGTTGACGCAGTTTCCGCCGAACTGGTCGTTGCCAGCGGACGCTTCTGCAAGGTCTTTTCCGGTAACGTCAAAATTGTCTTTGACGCACAGAACTTCCATGTGATTATTATTGGGATTGGTGCGAGTTATATAGTTATCATAGTGAAATTCGCTTTCACGTCCTTCTGTTACAGGAACCCACATGCCGATAACGGAGTAAATGGCTTTTCCTTCTTTATCAACGCCAGTTCGATATTTAATAATTCGATCGTTGGATTTGCTCGCCAACTCGATAAGCTGGTTGTCTTCCGGGTAATTTTTGTCTGCAAGAATGCGGAACGCCAATGTACCAGAGCGGGAAACGACTTTCTTCAGTCGGGCGATTTCAGCAGCGTCAACTTCAGGAACAATGATTTCAACCGCGTTGGAACCCTGCTGACGAACGGTAATTTCTTTAACTCCTCCCGGGTCAAGACGTCTTTTGAGAATAACCGCCAAATCGTTCATCTTGACAGATCCGCCAACGTTTTTGGAACGAGACGCGTTGTTTTCCGGAGTCTCGCCGTTGGCTTCCGCTTCAAGCTCGTCAGCTGCCGACTGGGAAACCTCGTAAACCAAAATTGAACCGCCGCTAAGGTCAATGCCCAACTTGATTTTGTCGTAGCTGGTTGCAACGACGGTTACGCCGAAAAACACAGCGACCAGAATAATCCAGTAAGAAAACGCGTAATCCGGCATGCGGAACTTTTTGGCAAAATACAACGCCAGTACGATCGGAAGTACGCCGACCAACACAAAGACTGAAATAAATAATACTAGGTTCATTGTAAAAAATCCTTAATGAGGAAGTCTGTTTGTTTTTATCCGTTAAAACAAACGATTATTCCTGAAACGTAAAAATCGGGTTTATATTGGCGAGAAACAGGCTCTGACGTTTACGTTTACATTTGAGCTGAACGCTCTTTTCGACGCGTTGGAGAGCTTGATAAATTCTCGCTTTTATGAACAGCTATGCTGTTAATTGTCTTTTTTCTCTTCTTCCGGAGTTACAACGTAGGCGATTGCGCGCGGGTCAAACATGACCTTAACGTTGTTTTTGTCGTCCAGGAGGAGTTGAATTTCGAGGACTTCATTTTTGCTGCCTCGAATGATATTGGTAATTGCCGCTTTAACGCCGCCGATAGTAACGACTTTGTCTCCAACTTTGAGAGCGTTGAGCATTTGGTCGTATTTCTTTTGCTGGGTCTGCTGAGGGCGAATCATGAAGAACCACATGATGAAGAAAAACAACACGATCATGAGAATCCATGACATCATGCTGCCTCCGGCAGCTCCGTCGGCGGAACCAGCAGCGGCGTCAGCCTGCGCCAGTAAAGCGTATGCAAAATTACTGATGTTCATAATGTTTCCTTTTTAAATCGCATAGCGGCAGTAAGGCAAACACAGAAAAGCGGACGTTAAATAAACGTCAAACCTTATCTTTTCTGGCTTGTCAGACGCCGTCAAATCCAATATAATTTATTAAAGTTCTTATAATAATACGAACTCCCGATTTCTGCAATACCATACACCCCATTAAACTCCAAAAAAGTTCAAATTTTTCCTGAATTTCTCAAAAAGAAAGGGGAAAATGTTAAAATAGGTAAATTAAAGACGCCGTTTTTTGTTGAGTGAAATGAGGCGCATATAGGGAGTATTAATTAAACGTCAATTTTGGCTGCGGTTAATTCGCGAAGCCCATGACCTTCATCCATTCGTAGGAGCGGTCGAACCAGCTGCCGTAATGCGGACCGAGCGGGTGGGCGACAAATCCGTGCTGGGTTTTGACGTAGATGTGCAGTTCCATCGGGACGCCCATCTTTTTCATTTGGGTGTAAATGGCGATTGACCCGAGCGGGGAATAGCTGTCAGCGTCGCCGTGAATGAGGCACATCGGGGCGGATTTTTCGTCAAATTTGAAGTCTTTGAGGATGGGGGCGTCGATTCCCTTGTTGGCGTTGGGGCCTGTCGCGCCGTCTTCCAGAACGTAGGCTGGATAAATGGGAACAGCGAAGTTGATATGGCATGGGACGCTGTCGAGGTCGTCAACCGGCTCGTACGCAGGCGTTTGGGAGTTAACGGCGCACAGAACCGTCAGAT
Source organism: Thermoguttaceae bacterium (assembly GCA_017557195.1). Classification (GTDB taxonomy): domain Bacteria; phylum Planctomycetota; class Planctomycetia; order Pirellulales; family Thermoguttaceae; genus RUG11551. The sequence goes on from JAFZAL010000223.1 coordinate 5,007, forward strand.
GCCCGCCGGCGGAGAACCCGAGCATGCCGATTTTTTCGGGATTGACGCCCCATTTTTCAGCGTTGCGGCGAATGTGCTTGATGGTTCTTTGAGCGTCCTGCCAGGCGGCGCGGTAGATTTCCACCCCTGGGCGACGCGGAACCCGGTATTCCAGAAGAACGGTCGTAACGCCCTTCTCTTTGAACATGTTGACGATTGTTTTGCTCACGCCGACGCCGAGGTTCTGATACCCGCCGCCGGGACAGATAATCACGCAGGCGTCAGTGGTTTTCTTTTCCGGCTGATAGACCGTAAATTTGGGAGCGGGGAAGTCGCCCTTTTCGCCCGGCGCCAAACCCGGCCAGACGGGAAACGTTTCCTGAGCGAACCCAGTCGAAACAAACAGCGCCAGCGCCGCCGCGATGGAAAATAATACTCGATTCATATTTATAGGGGGTTAGGAATACGGAAATTAGAGAATGTCGTGAACGAGAGGAACGCTTTTCGTCCTCAAAACTCGCGGACTATTATAATATGGAATCGCCGGATTGACAAGAGGGAGCGGGGGAGAATGCGTAATTCGTAATGCGTAATTCGTAATTACGCAAGCGGTCGTCAATGAAAGACGGTAACGAAGCGAGTGAAACGAGCGTAGTTACGCTTAGGCGAGCCGGGTATTGTTTACGGGGGGCGGGTATTACCCGCCTAAAAATAAACAACCTTTGTTTTCGCGGACAATGTCCGCTCCCCAGAAATTTCAATAATAAAAACTTTCTATATCCGCAACTCAAGATTTATCGCGTTCTAACTCTCACGACTCTGTTTGCTTTTCCTGTTTCCCGAAAAATGGACTCAAGTTGAAGAAAAGCTCTTTAAGTTGTTCTTCAGGGATATTGGCGTTGTCGAGACTTCGAAGCAGTTCTTCCTGATTCGGCTGACCGAGCGTCAGACGGTACATGGACAGAACCTTGATAATCCAGTTGTACTTGTCCTGATCTTTGCTGTACGGATACGCCGGGACAATGCGTTCGATGGGATATTTGAACTCAAAGTCCTCCGGCAAAATCCAGTAGGGAACCATGCCGCCGTTTTTGCGGCGGTCTTCTTCGGCGACTTTTTCAACGAGCGTTTTCCAATAATCCTGAATAGGGATTCCAGTAGCGTAATCGCTGTTGGCTAACGACTGACGAATTGCGAGAGACATATACCGATTGATTCGCCCTTCGCGCTGTTCCAAATCAATTGGGTTGTTGGGCAGATTCCAGTGCATGATCTTTCGGCAGTAGGCGTGGAAATCCAACCCTTCCTGACCGATGGACGTTGTCGACAGAACAAACGGACGGAACGGCATGTTGAACGCGGTGCGAATGGCATCGGCGCGTATAACCTTTTGGTCAGACTTTATATCGTAATATCCAATTGCGAAATTGAATCGCATTGACATTTGAGCTTTCGATCGGACAGATCCTCTTTTAAGGAATGAATCTCTGGTATCGACTTTTGTGGAACCTCGGCTGGTGCAGAGAAGATACGGGAGTTGTCGTTCGTTATTATCGTCGTTATCGTCGTCTGACGCGGGCGCCATGTTTTGAATAAACGTGTCAGCATTGACGCATACGAAGGCGTATTCGTCCAACATCGCCTGAAAATTGCCTTCGGCGCAGTATCGCAGGACGTTGTAGTAATAATAGTTCGTTTTTGATTTGTTTTTGTTTTTTTGGAACCCCAGTCTGACGATTGCCTGAGCGTTGTTTCTGTTGAACAGGATTGCAATGCCGGTTGCCAGCCGTTGGGCGATGAGATGAATGTCTTCGGAAATGGAACCCGGGTCAAATTGCCGCAGCGTTCTTATCGCGCAGACGGCTGGCGAGGCGACAGCCATATAGGACAAGATTTCAACTGCATGAGCGGGGACGAAAAGCCGTTCCGCTTTTTTGGACTCGGAGTTCCCGTCCAGCGCTTTGACTAAAGCCAACACTTGAGCAGCGACGGTTTTTTTATTTTCAACAAGCTGATATTTGTTTGTTAGTCCGGAGATTTTATCTTGAATCCGCGTTTGCATTTCTGCAAGGATTTCCGACAGCGATTTTCCTTCAAAATCCGCCGGGTTATAAACGTCAGCCAGAAAATCTGACGGGTGCGTTAAAAGTTCTTTGGGACTGTCGACTAGCAGCTGAGACGAATCCTGATCAAAGTACGTATACTTTTTCGTGTGGAGCTTGCTGTAAACGCGTCTCTCAGCTTCATAGCTGGTCATTGCCGCCGTCATTCGCGGAACCATTTCCCAGGCGGAAAAGAGGAGAAGCTTGGAAAAGCCTTTGTTGGCGTCAAAAGCCTTGCCGATAATATTTTTGGACTCCGCTGTTGAATAGTACGGACAACTGGGGGGAACCCACAGCAAAAGTTCTGTGTTTTTGTCCTTCGGTAGTATTGTATCATACAATTTCTGCAGTCTGGCGTTATTGGCAGGAATATCTTTATAGGAATTAATTGCACTCCTGTTCAAAAACGATGTGTTGTCTTTGGGAATGACGCTTTTGTTGTGTTTGGAGGCTAAATTCTCATGAAGGATTTTATGAATCTTGTATTGTTCTCGCATAAACGACAACAAATATGGAGACGATTTTGCGTACTCAATTGGAATCGAAGGAAGAGGCTTTTTTCCCACCCTTTGCCTTTCCATATTGACCAACTGAGTGAACTTGCAGACGTTGTAATATGACAGGACGTCCCCGGGAGAGATATCCATTGAATTACTGTTGTCTTCCCAGGCCGCCGTTTTAATGATTCTGTCGTTTCTCCGTTCCGTTCGAGTGAGAACAGAGCGGAGTTCGTCTTCCGCTTGATTCTTTTTCGCAATGAGGACAGACCAGTCTTTTTGACGCAGTTCCTGCAAAGAGTTGGAATAGTCCTTCCAGATGGTTTCGAACTTCTTGAAATTTTTGTGACTGTCTGGATCGCTGTACAGGAACCGGAATACGCTTTTGAAGTCTTCAAAATGTTCGCTTGTATGGTACTCGACCGCTTCTGCCAGAGTGGTGTATGGTTTATACGGCGTGGCGGACATGAGCAGAATCTTGGTTTTATCTTTGTTCTTGTTATTGAAAAAGTCATGACAAAGAATTCCCAAATCGGAATCTTCAGAACACGTAATGAGCGAATTGAAGCGCTGGAATTCGTCCATGATTATCAGGTCAGGCTGAAGATTGGAAATGCTCAGTCTGGCAAAGACGCGGCGCAATTCCGGAAGGAGCAAGGCGTACAGTTCGCTGCTGATTCGAGCGTTGGGTTGAAAATAATCGCGCCACTGAGAATAGCATGACATCTCGGACAAATACTGTCTCAATTCCGGATACAGATTTTGCGGATACTTGTCTTTGTGAACGACATGAATGCTGTCGATTTGTTTTTGATATTCGTATACAAGACTATCCCATGAATTAACCTCTCTGTAATTGAGCAACTTTTCCAGCTTGCCGATTTTTCTGGAATCGTTTTTGAAGTAACTAAAATCTCTGAGAATACAGAACATCAAAGCGCGTTCCTTAGCGTTTCCGAATCTGTTACTAATGTCCAGGGACGTTGAAGGAGTCATTGGCAGAAGCTGGCAGTTAGTCTTGCTTTTACTGCAATCCGCTTCCTGTTTGGCAATGAGCAGATGCTGCATGGACAGACGGTTTTCTGAAATGGACGTCTGCGAATCGCGCGGAATTCCCAGCTTGGACTCGTTTTGTCGGGCGATGACCTCGTTTGAGCAAACGTACACGACTTTGAAAAGGTCGTCTTTGAGTTCGTCAATATGCCAATGGTAGACTTTATCGATAACCGCCCTGGCGACGAGGGTTTTCCCCAATCCGACTTCGTCGGCAAGAAGAACGCGGTTTTGTTTTTCGTCGTGAAAAATGCGGAAAATGCGTTCTGCCGTGGCTTCTTGAAATTCCGTTAAATTGTACTGGTTTGAATTCATGATGGTATGTAACAGGTTTTGGGTTTATTGCTGTTTTTCGGCGTTGTTGAGGGCGCTTTGGAACGTCTCGACCATTTTTACAAGTTTGCTGTCAGCTTTGTCTTCGGAAACCGATTCGATAAGTCTTTTGAGTTCATCAATTGATCCCAGATTTGAAACTGCTGCTTCCAAAAAACGTTCGTAAATGCCTTTGGGGATGTATGAATCTTTTCTCTCATGAGAAGAAATGTATTCGTTGTCAGCATGGTTAATATCCCATTGAGCGATAGCGCTGGCGGGAACGTCAGCCAGAATCAGCTCAATCATTTTATAAAAATCGGTTTTGCTTTCGATAATTGAGTTGACGACCGCCTTGTCGCGTTCAGCAAGGGGCAAATTTTCCGTCTCAATTATTTTGATAAACCGATCGTCCGGGGTGGTAATAATGTAGAAGTTGGACAGCTGCTCTGCCGACAGTCCCGTAATTCTGGTTTCGGGCGCAGTTAGTTCAACGGCGGAATCTCTTGCATTCAGAGGAGCGATTGTAGTTGACGACTCAAAAGGTTCGCTCGTTCGGACGATAATTGTGTATTTATCCCCTTCCTGTTCGACTTCGGCGCCGAGAATCTTTTCGCACAGATAGCGGCGTTTGAGGATTTTATAAAAGTTATCGTCGGGGTCTTGATTGGCGTTGGCGTCTTCACTCAATTCGATTTCTTCAAATGGAGAATTGGACGCCAATTTCCCGTCCTCGTTAAGCTGAAAGAGCTCTTCACAAAGGGATTCGTATGTAACAGATCTGACGGTGTTTGGCAATTCGAGTTGAAGCATGAATTCGACGTTATCATTAAACGCCTGTCTTGTCGCGTTGGCAGAACCGGTGAGGAACATGTTCTGCCCGCCGGAACGATAGATGTACATTTTGGCGTGAATATCGCGGTAATGAGGAATATCGCCGTCGACCGATTCCGATTCGCTGTCGTCCAATTCCGATTGATCGGACTCTCCAATAAGCTCGTTATTGCTTAAAATGGATCTTAGCCCGTATGTATTTGTAAAACAGCTGCAAATATTTGGGGTCAAAGACGACTGACGCGTTAAGAGCGAAGACTGTTCTGACACAGCGCCGTTATTGGTAATTTGGTTGATAAAATCCTCTCCCAAAAATGGCGAAACGACAATGAGCCAATCTTTTTCCTTCGATTTTAACAAATCCAGTTTTTCGCTTTTGTATTCCTCGGAAATGCCCAATGGAATGTGCCAAGAGTTCGAATAAACGCCATTGTAATCCAAGTTCAAACCGTCGCTTCTTGAAATAGAATCTTTAAGTTTTTCGAGGACGTCCTTTTTCCCTTCCGGAGTGAATCGATCCAGATAATTCAGCCAATCGATGAACGGCTTTGTTCGATTGCGGGACTCATTTGAGGGTTTGTCATTGACAGCCGCTTCCATGGCGACGGCGTAGTCCAGATTGGAGCTCTTGGATAAATTTTGCGACGAGACAATCACTTTGATATACGGCTGCGCGCTTTCGTTGTTTGCCGTTGGCGTATACAACAAAAACCAGACCTTGGGGTGAAAAATACCGTCGCGTGGGAATGTCGCCTTTTTCGTGTTGACTTCGAAAATGCACTTATCCAGCAAACCGTGGAGGAAACTTTGATTTCTCGGAACGGAGATGGAGCAAACGTTACAGTAAAAAGCCAGCTTGTCTGAATACTTGTTGATTCCACGCTGTAATTGCAGCTTTGAACTGAGCGAGAGCTTTTCCGGCAATTCGTCCTTCATTCCCAGCGAATAAAAGACACTTAATATTTTTCCAAAGTCCAGAGTAAACGTACATCCGACGCCTGCTTCCAGTTCGTAGCCAAAATGAGGAGTCAGGGCGGAAGAGAGTGTAATTCTGCTGTCCTTAACGTTTAATTGACACTTTTTCATTTGGCGTCTCCTTTTATCAGTCCCTTGAGAATGTCTTTGAGAATTTTTCCCGCGTTATTCGCTCTGAAATCCAATAACATGGTATAAACGTCTTCCGATTGTTTAAATGGAGATTCATACGGATTATTTTCAGGATCGTAAGTCCCGATTTTTTTGCGGTTAAGTTTGAGCTCTTGTTCTCTTTGCTGGATGCAGTCTTCGTATTTTCTCCATTCGCCGGCATTGGCGTAGTTGAGTAATTTTCTGAGGAATTCTCTTTGATGCCATTTCGCTTTTGAAACTCTCAAAATGTCTTCCAGCGGCACGTTGTTGAAATCCTGTTTTTTCCAAAGGTCGTAAACCTCTTTGACAACGGCGTCCGTTCGGTTGGAAAGCAGATAGTTGTACGCTAAATACGCGCCAAAAATGAAGTCCCGAAACGCTTTGGCAAGCTGAAAGATATTTTTCATGTTTGTATCCAGCGCGGTTGCCGGAATCGTATCCAAATTGAGCGATCTGAAAGTCTCATTTCTATCGCGATAATAGCACAACAGCTGAGTAAAGGCGGAATTTTGGGACTTCGGAGAGGTAAGTATTTTATTGCAGATAAACTCCGCCTCGTCGTAGGTCAGATTCATGCTTAATCCTTCTCTCCAATTGCTGTTGTCCCACGTAATTGGCGAGTACAAGGCAGGAACGTCCAGAGAAGCGTCAGGCGCATCTTCGAAATAATCGTCCACGTCTTTGATTTCTTTTACAGACGGATTGCGCTTTTGTTCTGCCGCGACCGCATTTTGACAGATTACATTGCACATCTGATAAAGCGACAAATTGGGATTGACCATCTGGAAAGTCGTCAGCGCGCCCCAGTAAATGAACGTTGGTTTTTGTACAACGTCGCGAGTGCGAATGCCAATGACGCCGCGTTCTTTAACCCCGGTTTTCAATTGGTTTGCTTTGAAAATGTCAACCAGCCTGTCTTGAGAATCGTAAATGAACCGAACCAGTTTTTGAGTGGAAAGAGAAACTTTTTTCTCTGCGGCTTTTCTGGCTTCCTTGTCCGCTTCCTGGAACAGGTAGAGTAGCAGAACCAAATACTTGGCTCTGGTCTGGATGGTTGTAATGCCGGGGAAAAGCAGGTTGGCAAAGGCGTCTCGAATTGTTCCGATGCCGATTTCGTCTAAAGCTCCTTTTTCCTGCAATAAACTCAGCATTGTTTTAATTCTGTCCTGCTCAGCCTGGCTGTTGTCCAGCCAGCCTAACGACATGTATTCCGTTTGTTGAACTGCGGTCATAATTGGTTTAGGAGATAAAGCGTTATGAATATATGGTGAAATAATGTTTCCCTGATTTTTCCGATGATGACGTTATTATACTCCTCTCAGAAAAATAGACAACAGGGGTATGACAGCTTCTGTCATACCTGCTTTTTTTGAGTTTTTTTGCGTTGACTATTGACATTTGATTCAATCTGTGTAATAATGATTCTGCGTCGAATAAAACTGGCGAAAGGCTTTGCGCTTGCGGTTGACGCCTTACCAATTCTCTCAAACATTCAAACAGAAAATAATCATGGAAAATACGATAATTCAGGCTTCCGCAGGGACGGGGAAAACGCATCAGCTGGCGTGTCGATATTTACTGCTTCTGTTTTCCGGAGACGGCTCGGAGAATAAAGTTCGTCCGGAGAATATTTTAGCCACGACGTTTACCAAAAAAGCGGCAGGCGAGATTCAGAGCCGAATTCTGACCTGGCTGGCGGAAGGCGCGCTTGACAACGAAAAATGCACAGAGTTGTCGAAAAAACTCAGCGGCGCCAAAGAGATGACGCAGAGCGCAGATAAAAGCGCTGTCACATTGAATCTGGACGAGGTTCGCCAGACGCTTTACGAGGTTGTCAAAAGCCTCAACCGCGTCAATATCAGCACGCTGGACTCGTATTTTAATCAGCGGTTAAAGTGCTTTTCGCTCGAACTGGGGCTGCCGATGGACTGGACGATTATTGACGACTCTTTTGATAAAAGACGCCGTCAGATGGTTCTGTCGAAATTGTTTCAGGACGAAGACTTTCTTGAGAGTTTTGCACTGTATGTCAACATCAGCAATCTGAGTCGTTCTGTATACGACCAGATGTCAGACGCCATTAATAAGCTGTATTCCCTGTGGAGAGAAACGCCGCCGGAGGTCTGGGAAACGTTAAAAATCCCGCAGTTCAAGTATAATGACGATTCTTTTCACCAACTGCTTGAAACAACGATTGACTTTTTCTCTTGCAGAGACACGCCGTACACTGAGAAGGGAAAAGAGTCTATAAAAACCGATCTGCGCCGAATCCGCGATGGGAACCCATATAAAGTCATTCCGGAATTTTTAGGAAAAGCGCTTCTGTTAAACACTTGGGCGGTTCACAGTGCGCCCGAACAAGGCATTTCTTTTAACAAACACACGATTACCGATCCCGATATCGTCAGTTGTTTGATTGATATAGCGACATACGCCCGGGCGTTCCTGTTCAAAATGAAACGAATGCAGTCCGATTTTTATCAAAAGAAGTTATTAACGCTCTTTGACTCCCTGTATATTCAGGACAAAAAGGACAAGGGAGAGTTGGTATTCTCGGATATTCCCTGGTTTTTGACGCGTCAGGACGCTGCGGATAACGATTCTGACTCGTTCCGCATGGACAGCTCCGTTCAGCATTTAATGTTAGACGAATTCCAGGATACGAGTTTGGATCAGTGGCGCGTTTTGGAGCCTCTTGCCAAAAAAACGACAGAAGACAACAACAAATCTTTCTTCTGCGTAGGAGACGTCAAACAGGCTATTTATAACTGGCGCGGCGGGGAAGCGCGGCTGCTGAAGGAGCTGCGGAAAATACTTCTGGATGGATTGCCAGAAGAGACCGTTATTAACGAGGTGGATATAAAACAGTCGCGCCGAAGCGGCCCGGCGATTATGACAGCGGTCAACAAAGCGTTTAAGGAACAACTGGGCCAAAATGATCTTCTTGATAAGGGCGACGGCGCGCTGCAGACGCTTCGCAGCGTCGCTGTCGAGTGGAGCGAGAATTTTCCAGCGCATGACAGCTATCACTCCGACATGGACTCCTATGTTGAAATGCGCACCGCTCCGTATGAAACGTCAGAAGACGTTACAGCGAAATCAGACGACTTGCGTATGGCGACTTATGAATACGCCGCGAAAATGATTAAAACAGAATTGGACGAAGCGTCGCGAAAACACGATCTTTCAATTGGCGTTTTGGTTCGAAATAACGACGCCGGTTCAAAGATAGCGGACTGTATTAAAAATGAAGGTCTGGAATGTTCGTTGGAAGGCAATTCTCCTTTGTTGGACTCGTACGAAGTGCGTCTGATATTGGCGTTATTGAAATGGATAGACCATCCTGACGACCTGTATTCTTATTATCAGGTCTGCAGCTCCCCGCTGTCACAGGAGCTTGACCGTCTGGCGAAAGCTCTCGAATTGAACGACAGGGAATCCGTCTTGAATGTGACGCAGCGGCTGGCGGTTGGTTTGGACGACTGCAAAATTCTCAATCAGCTGAGATACGAGTTGTTATATAACGGTTACGGTTTGACGGTTCAGCGTTGGGTGAATTTGCTTAAGCCGACTGCGGACGAGCGCAGCCGTCGGCGTTTGGAAATGCTCGAAGAGTTGGCTAATCAATACGATTCTCAAGGCTCGACCCGAACGGATGCGTTTATCGATTATATAACCGACACGTCTCTGAAAAACGTTTTTAAAACCCGGATTCGTGTTATGACGTATCATCAGGCAAAGGGACTGGAATTTGACATCGTCATTTTGCCTCAGCTTGACACTCCGCTGGTTACTTACGATTCGATTCCCGTTGTTTATGGACGTCCCAAACCGTATGAAATTGAACCGCCAGACAAAATTATTCCGTCATTCAAAAGCGAACACCGTTATTTGCTGCCGGACGAAGAGCTCAAAGAACTGTTTACTTATGACGAGAAAAGGCAGATGCAGGAATCGTTGTGCAATCTTTACGTTGCCATGACTCGTCCTAAACGGGCTTTGTACATGATTCTGCCGCCCTATAAAACCGGCGACCATCATACATACGAAGACGTTCTGCTGGGTACGCTGGCAAAAGAAAGCGGCGTAACCAGAAAGAATAAACAGCCAGGGAAAACGTATTATTCGGAAGGCAAGTCTGAATGGATTCAAAACCTGCTCATGACGGAGAATGACGGTCAGAAAGACGAACCGGAAACTTCAGAGGAAATCGTAAATGTAACGCCCGATTTCAAATTTGATTCTGGCGTTCGTTCGGTTTGCGTTCCCTTGCCCGCTACCTCGTGGACGACTGACGACGCTCCAGAGTCGTTTATCGAAACTGTTACAGCCGAGGTTGACTCTTCGGTGAATTCGGGTTCGTACTTGCCGCAGAGTTTGCGAGGAACCCTGCTCCATTGCTGGCTGGCGGATATTGAATGGCTTGAAAACTACAACATCGACGACAAGCGGCTTGTCGATCTGGGAATTGGAATCGGTTTGCAGCAAAAGTCGTTTATGAGTTTGCTGCCGTCGTTCAAATCCCTGTTGAATCAGCCGGCTGTCATTTCAGCGCTGTCGCGTCCGGACGAATCCTGGGAAGTGTATCGTGAAAAGAACGTTGCCGGGATTCTCAAAGAGGATAACGCCAGGCGTCTTGTCAACGGCGTAATTGACCGCTTGTTGTTGCACCGCTCCGATGGCAAGGTTGACAAGGCGATTGTTATTGACTTTAAAACCGTTCGGAAAGGGAGCGATTTAGACGAAGTGTTAAATCGATATACTGGTCAGATGGACGCGTATCGTCAGATTGTCTCGATGATGTACGGGATTGAGATCGGC
>JAFZAL010000224.1 GCA_017557195.1 Thermoguttaceae bacterium
GCCTCCATCGGAGGCGCGGGAGGAAAAGCGGCTAAAGCGATAGGGGGAGAATATCGCGAGTATTCCGTGGGCTGAAGCCCACGGTTACAAGGGTTGCATCCCTCCGGGACGCGATTCAATATTCCAACTTTATCGGTCTTCGCAAGGAATAATTTGCGGCTCCCTTATCAGCCCTCTTTATGTTAGAAGGACTTCTAAACTGAACGAGTTTCTTTTCCAGGACAATTACTTCCAGATGATTTGGTACGCTTTTACGCCCTGATCGTCAGAAAGAATCAGGACGGGTTGTCCGTTCCAGTTGGCGGTCGTCAGGCCGTAAATGAATTGTCCGTAATTAAAGCTGTCGATCAGCACGCCGTCCGAGTCAATAAAATGGACAGAGCCGTCAGACCCGAGAGCGATCCAAATGGAGTCGCCGTTGGGCAGGACGTCGGCGCTGGTCAGGTAGTCTATAGGGCGTTTGGGAATGCCTTGCGGCAGCTCGTACGTCCAGAGTATTTCCGAACGCAGATTGAATCCAACGAGCAGATACGCGTTTTGATTGGCGCACAAGGCGCACAGGGAGTCGACCTTGTCGGCGTCCGCTTGAGAGCCTTTTTTAATCTTCGCTGAGTAAACCATCGCGGCAAGGTTGTCTTTCAGACCAATCACGCCGACGTTGTTTTTGTCGCCCATCGTTTTTCCGTCTGCTTTTAATACGGTAATCATGCCGCTGGAACCGGCGCAGCAGAGAATCAGATTCTCGTTTTGACCGTGGTACGGAGCGATGGAAAAAACGGTTCCCAGCGTTCGATTGCGCCAGCGCAGTTGACCTTTGAGGTCTATGCTTTGAGCGCCGCTGGTTCCCAGATATCCGATGTAGATTTCGTCCTGATTTTTATTGTCCAAATCGCCGAAACGAACGTCCTGAATCCCATCGTGGGGGTTTTCCAGAGCGTTTTCCGGATAATGAAACAGAAGCTTCCAGTTTTGGTCGTAGACGTGGATTCTTTGCTGACCGGGAGCAAAGGCAAGGAAACAGGCTTCTGACGAGGCAGTAGGCAGTAGGCAGTAGGCAGTAGAGCTTTTTCGGATAAACGAACAGATTTCTTTGGGATTCAAATCCAGATCAATCCGGGATTTAATATGTCCTTCAGAATCAATCTGAACGACTTTTTTGCCGTTCTCGATTACCCAGACGCAGCCGCCTTGAGTTGCGAGTTGCGAGTTGCGAGTTGCGAGAGAGTCTTCACTACTGCCTACTGCCTCGCCGTCGCCGACAAGGTCGGTTCCTGAGTTGCGAGTTGCGAGTTGCGAGTTGCGAGTTGCGAGTTGCGAGTTGCGAGAATCAAAGCGACCATCGGGAGCGTTTTTTGAATCTCGCGCGGTAGCGCGAACTGGGAGCGGCGCCTCGCCGTCCTGCGCCAGCAGTCCACCGGGATTTTGAATTCCGTTGGTTTCCCAGAGGAGCTTGAGTTCGAACTGCCGGGGTTTGCTCGTTTGAGCCGGCGTTGTTTCAGGAATTCCCGCCTGAGCGATAACGTCAGCGTCGACGAAAATGCCGCGTTGGAGCCATTCTTTTCGTCGCTGCTCATATTGCCGCATTTCAGCCTGTTTGTTTTTGAGCGTTGTTTTGCTTGGGGATTCGCCCTTTTTGATTTGATCGATGCAGTCGGAAATTTCATTGACAAGCAGCGGGTTGAATCCCATTTCCAGATACTCGATATCGCCATTTTTGTTCAATACGACAACGGCGGGAACGGCGTTAATTTTCAGTTCCTGAGACAAGTACCCGTTCTCGTCCCGGACGCAGTCCAGAGGGGATCCCCACTGCTTTAGCGCGTCTCGAAGTACAGCGTCTGAGACAGCGGATTCGTCGTCCGTAGAAACCGACAGAAAAACAACGTCCTTATCGTCTTCGAATTTTTTACGGAGCAGATTGAGCTGCGGCTGAATGCTGGGTTCCAGCTTTGACCACGTTGTCCAGAAATTAATAATAGCGATTTTGTCATTCACGACGGAGGAGTCAACGGTCCCGCCGTTATCCAGTTTGTTGAACTGAAATTCAGGCGCTTTCGTTCCCAACAGCAGCGTTGTTGGAGGAATGTATTTGTCGGTAACGTTTGTTCCGACGGGGATTTCCATTGCAAACGCAGAGTCCGGGATTGGTTCGTTAATTTGAGGGGCTCCGAACTCCATTGTCAGCGAACAGTCGTTGGCGCTTGCGCCTTCAACCGAGTTTACCAGAGCCTGCGTCGGAAGCTGAGCGCGAAGAATCAAACCCGTTTTCTGATCAATCCAAAGGATTGCCGCGCCGTCTTCTCTGTCAAAACGAAGCCGATAACACAGACGTCCGTTGATTTCCTGAGGAGCCAGAGAGCGAATCTCTTTTTGACCAAAAGTCAGCGTTTTAAGAGGATCGTCAACGAAAAGCATAATCCACTGCAGCGGCAAGACCGAAAACAGACTGGGCTGCGACATAAAGACCGCTTCGTCAATTGTCTGGTCAAAGAGGACGTCTTCCAGATGAAGCTCTTCCGGACATGGTTTTTGAAGAATCACTCCCGGCAGGGCAGGATTATAAACAGAAATGGTTTTGCCGTTCGAGCGAATTTCGCAAGTTCGAGACGTGTACCGCATTTTATTTGGCTTCGCATAACTAAAATAAAATGGCAGCGACTGATTGGAAATATTATCGCCCTGACGAATGGTTACTTGACAAAACGCTTGATCCGTATACGAATCAAGCCCCTTGTAAGCGCGAATCATTTTTTCAAGCGTTTCCTGAACGCTGGGCAATTGACTTAGCGCTGACGTTGGCAATGGCGCTTCGTCTTGAATTACCAAATCCAATTGAGGCTGGTTGTCTGAACCCGGCGCTGTTTGCGTCGCCGTTGAATCCGGGTTATCAGGTTTATTTGACGGACAGCCGCAGAATAAAACGCAAAGCGTCAGCAGGATGCACGTAATGGAATATTGGATACTTTTCATGGGAGTATTTCAATTAGGCAGTAGGCAGTAGGCAGTAGGCGCAAAGCGCCAACTTGTCAGGGACCCTAAAATTATTATGAATTATTTTTAAATAAATGTAAAGACGGATTATTGACTTTTTTGAAAAATAGAGAAAATATAGAGGAGGGAGTAGGGAATAGGGAGTAGGGAGTGGTTGTTTCTGGGGAGCGGACATTGTCCGCGATAATCAAAGGTTGATTGTTTTTTGGCGGGTAATACCCGCCCCCCGTCAGCAATACCCGCCCCCATTCCCTATTCCCCAACCCCCATTCC
>JAFZAL010000025.1 GCA_017557195.1 Thermoguttaceae bacterium
AGTATCTCGGCGGTTTTGGGGTCGTCGTCGGCGAAGGGGAGGAACATTCGTCCGCGGGTTTGGGAATGGACGGCGACGATGTCCAGCATCCCGGCTGCGCTTTGATGGCAGACGCCGCTGCCCAGGTGGACGGAGTAGTCCCCTTTCGTGCCGTGAATAAAGGCGTGCGATTTCTCGATTCGGACGTTATCCAAACGGAGAACCGGAATGAGCTGGGCGAGGATTTGCGAGCGCATTTCCACTGTGGAATGGCTGGCTTCCGGGTCGACGCCGCTGGCGTGAGCGACGGAAACGAGCAGGTCGACGTCGCGCATGGTTTCGGAAAACAGACGCGGCGGGACGTCTTCCAGCCGGACGGACTGCCCGGACTCGGTGCAGAATTCAATCGTTTCCAGAACCGGCGGTTCGATATCGGCGGGGGTGAACCAGCAGCAATCCGAGTTTACCATCGCGACAAGACCCTCTTTCCGAAAACGTTTGATTAGACCATCGTAGTAGTCGATAGTCCAGCCGCGGTTTTTCATAACTCCCGCACCCTTTTTCGCCATGAACTGATAGCCCTCGTATCGACGCGAACGGAACCCGTCCAGCTTTTCGTCTTTGTCGAGAACGTAGAGTTCCCGAAACGCCTGTTTGAACGGCTGAACGATTTGCTCTTCGCAGATCTTCTTTTGGAACTCCGTCCAGCGTCCGGACTGCAGCAGGTCAAGCGGGTGCGCGATGCGAACCGCACCGCTCGACGCAGTAAACTCTGACGGGAATCCCGGGACGTTGGACTCGTCAATCCAAATCAGCCGGTTGACAATCGGCGCGAAAACCGGGTTGGCGCTCAGCCCGGCGAGTTCCTCAATGGAGAACGCCGAGGCGCGAATCATGGCTTGCTCGAGCGTCTGTTTAATGCGGGACTGCTGATCCGACAGCGTCTTGACGATTTCCTGAAGCTGCTTGACGATAGGCGCGCTTTTCATTGAAGCGGGCGGCGTTCGTTTTCCAGACGGCAGCCCTTCCCATTTCAGTTCCGGCTTGCCGGCGTCGGAGACGTGAATTCGAACCGTTACGCCGTCAGCGACATCTTGCGGTTGAAACGTCTGACGAACGGCGTCGAGCTGAGCGTTTTCCATGCGCCAGACGAATCGGTCGGGTTCGTCACAGCCCGCCAGTCGCGCGAGGTTTTCGATAGCGGTTTCAACGGCGGCGCTTTCCGAGGCGCGCTTTTGAGCGCCGAACTGCTTCGACTGCTTCAAAAACGTTTGAAGGAATTGATAGCGGCTCAGGACGTCGGCATTGATAAGTTGCGAGTTGCGAGTAGCGAGTTGCGAGTCGTCGCGAAGCGACAAACTACTGCCTACTGCCTCTTGCCTACTGCCTTCCGATATCGGAATGTCTTCCGATATCGGCGCGACTCCCAGCGCGCGGACGTAGTTCTGGTTTCTCGACTTCTCGATTTGCGCCTGAATCTGTTCGACGCTCAGCTTGCCGGAGACGGCGTCGATATAAATCTGAATCTGCCGATGGCGCGACCCGCCGGCGATGTACTTGGACGCCTCGTACATGAGGGGGAAAAGCTCCTGTCCGGCGGCGTCCATCGCCTTTTGAAGCCATTGCGGGTCAATCGCCTCGTTTTGGAATTGCTGAGTTGTAACGTCGGAATAGCGAGCGATTCGGGCGGTCATTTCCGGGGAGAACTCGTCGCGGACGTGCGCCTGAAAGAACCAGACCGCTGTCGCCAAATCTGGTCGCCCTAAATACTCGCCGACCAGTTCCGCATACCACGGCGCGTACATTGTCAACTCGATAAGTCGAACCGTTTCCTTTTTAATGGGATGCTTTTTGAGCGCCTGACGCAGATCGTCTGCGGTATCCGATTCTTCCGGTCGGCTGACGCGAAGCAGCCCGCAGACGGATTCCAGCCAGTTGTTGTTCCAGCCGAAGGTTTGCGTGTACTTGAAGTCGCCCATCTTTTCCAGAAGTTTGACAGCGTACTCCACGCCGGGCAGAACGCTGACTTTGGAAACGAATCCCGACAGCGCCGTCGGTTCCGCCGTCCGGGTCAGTTCCACGTCGGCAATTCGTTTGAACAGGGTTCTCAGCAGCGGATGGCTTTTTTCGGCTTCTATCGTTTCATCGTCTGGTAAATAGATGTATTCTGTCATGTATCTCCATTTAATCAGAGCCAGAAAGACGTGGCGCTGTGTTAAAAGATTTTGATCGTACGCCTTGAGCAGGTCGCACCTATAGAGAATAACCGGCAGACCGCCGACTTTATCGTCCAGATAGAGTTCTGTCGTCAGCGACAGTAGCCGCCACTGACACGCGACTTTCTCCGGTGTGAGAGCGAGACGTCTGAAGAAGCCAAACCAAAAATCGAATTCGTCTAAGCCAATAACAGCGTATTGAGAATAGTAATATTTTTCTGGTATTGTTTTGCAAAGCAAATCTTTTGGCGTTTGGACGAAGGCTTCCAAAATCGACAAAAGCGTCTGTTCGAAGTCGGGCTGTTTATTGACCTGTCGGGCAATGACGGAAAAGCAGAAAAAGGGAAACTGGATTTTCCCCGGCTTGGGATTGAAATCGGCGCCGTAAAAAGGAGCGAGTTCTTTTCGCGTTTTGTCGCTGGCGCTATTCCAGCCGATAATCGCCAACGCGGCAAGCCCTTCCAGAATGTTAAAGGAACGCTTTTCAAAAAATGAGTCCCACAGTTCGGGCGCCGCCCGGTTGGCATCCGGATTTTTAACATAGAAATGCCTACTAAAGGATTGTGCTTCTTTCGCTTCCATAGCGCCGATGGTTGTAATCGTTTTGGCGTCCTGCCAATTGACGTAGACAATCTCGTCGGATTTATGATCTGAAATGAAACTGTCCAGCTGACGAATCAATTCAATAGCGTTTGCGGCGTTTTTCGGAACGAAGCTGTCCAGACGATATTCCGGCTTTGCGGGAGGAATTGGCAGAGAGTAGTCGAGCGTCGGGTCGTACAAGCCGAACCCGTTTTGCTCCGTCCAGAGAACGGCGCTTTTGTCTTCCTCTGTTTGGGAATCGAATTTTTTGATGATCTTGTTAGCCAGTTCCTGAATGGAAGCGGATTTCACTTTGAGCAGGCTTTTCACTTTGGTTAGTTCGTCGTCCGTCAGACTTTCCAGCTGAACGATTAACTTCAACGCTTCCTCTTTAACGGACGGCGTTCTGTCTGACAGGAAATCGAAAATCGAATTTCGTAGCGCGTCGGTTCGCGGAAAGGTTTTGTAACGTTCCAGATCCTCTTTGTATACCTTCCGGTTATAATAGGGATCCGTTGCGTCCGGGTCCGGCGTGGGCGCGAAGAATCTCAAAACAGTACTGATAAACCACGTCTTGGAAAAGCTGTTGGCTTTGAGCTGAACAGCCAACTTCGACAAATCTTCCAGTTCCTCTTTTTCCCAAATAGATTTGACGAAGATCATCAGTTCTACAAACAGAAGTTCCTGACTGACGGACAGTTCCATTTCGGGAAAGACGGGATGAAATGCGGAGACGGATTTGGCGGGAAAACGGTCAAACAGTTTACGCAGCCGCCAGTAGATTTCCCGGGCTTCTTGAACCCCCTCGTCGTCATCGGGGAACGCAGAGCATTGAATTCGATCCAGAAGCAAGTTGGTTAAAACCGGCTCCGGCGCGCGCCGATCAAGCTGGTCGAGAATCCAGATGGGTTCGATGGGCAAATTGATCTGTTTGAGCATGTACGCCGCCGTCGCTTTGACGGGAAACGTTTCGTCGTCGGACTCGATAATCTCCATGCAGCTTTGAACGGCGACGACCGCGTCCTTTGCCGCCATCGCCGACAGCGCCAGATACCGGCTGACAGGGTTGTTCTTTTGACTTTTCGTTATCTTGTCCGGGTTGTCCAGAAATTGAACGAATTCCTTGAACTGCTTTTTAAGCGTCTCCGGACGAGCGGCGGCTTCCTGCCCGGTTCCGGTTCCAGACCAGCCAATCCAGCATAAAAACGCGCGCGTTACCGACGAGAATCGAATCAGGTTGTGCTTGTCGATGAAATGAACCATGTAACAAAACGCGTCGAACGTTCCCTGATCGCAGGACTCTGCGATCTTTTGTCGGATTCCTTCCTCCAGTTTTAGCGACAGCATATAGTCGGAAATCCACGTCAGGGCGTCTGGATTGACGGTTTGAAAACAGGCGAGAATCGCGCTGTTGGTCAGATCCTTGTTTCCCTCGTAGAAGGCGTCGTGAATATACTGGCAGACGAACGGGTCGCGGCGGTCGAGAGCGTCGGCAATCCAGAAGTCAATAAACGGATTAACGCAGGCGAGTTGAAGCAATGGGTCTTTTTCCTCGTCTTCATCCCCGCCTGATACGCCTAAAAAAAGAGCCTTCTCCAGAGTCAGGGAACTGTCCAGCAATTTGAAACAGTAGTCAATCAGCCGGGCGACGTCGTCTGCGTAAAGTCTTTTATCGAACGACGCGCGAAACGTTCTTCTGTACAGCCCCGACTGCCACGGCGTTCTGAAAAGAATCTCAACCGACCGCGGCAAAATCGTCTGAAAGGATTCTGGAAACGCCGACCAGAACGGACAGCCCGGCTGGGCAAGCTGTTCGAGAACTTCTTCCTGACAGAGAATCGGTTTCACCTCTTGCGGATCAATACCATGCTTTTTCCACGCCTCTTCCAGTTGCGAGTTGTCATCGGAAAACGCCTCGTCGGAAATCCATTCCCACGCCGCCGCATCGTAAATCCATACCCACGCCGCCGCGTCGAATAAATCGCGCCATACGCCTTGAGGAAGCAGAGCGCGTTTGAGTAAAATGGTATTGAGCTTTTCCTGTACGGAGTCGTTGAGTTTGTTCATGACGAATCAAGGGGGTAAAGGGAATTTCTGGTAAATTTCGGCGAGGTGCGAGACACCCGGGCAAATCTCACGCGGAGACGCGGAGGCGCGGAGAATGTCCGCGGATTTGATGGATAAAGTGTATTTTTACGGGGGGCGGGTATTACCCGCCAACTAACAACCTAATTTCGCGGACAATGTCCGCTCCCCGGAAATGTCCCACGATAAACCATCTTTTTAAAAGTAGCTTCCCGCTAAAAACGCAAGGCGGATAAACGTCAGCGTTGAGCCGTCGGCGAGGTTGAGCGGTTCGTCCAGCTGCGTGAGTTCCCCGTCAGGACTGAACGCGCGAAATAGCCCGTCTTCAAACGCTTGAATTACCGTCTCGACCGATTTGTTTACTTGCGGCCTGGTTTTGTTGGGCAGCTCCGGGATTTTCTTCTCGTATTCTAATACGTTGTGTTTGACAAGCTGGGTCAACAGCTCCCGAAGCGTCTTCGGCGCCGGGTCGAAATCGAATTCCTGCTTTGTCAGCGGGTTTGACTCGTCCGCCGTCAAGTCGGAAATGCGATCCAAACGCTTTACGGTAAAGTATAGTTTCATGAATGTCGGTGGTTGTGTTTAATTCGTAATTCGGAATGCGTAATGCGTAATTACGCAAGCGTAACGCCTCGGGAGCGCGCTTGCGCCGGGGGAGTGCGGCGGCTTGACGCCGCCTTGTCCAACGCCCCGCTAAAAATCTGTGATAAGCCCGGCTCGCGGCAGTCCCCTGCCGCAAAAGTACCATTGCCCCGCACATGTACTGTGACGCAGCCAGTAACCATTCCGGGTCGCGGACGAAGTCCGGCGGCGAGGCGCCGCTCCCAGTCCGCGCTACCGCGCGCTTGCCAATACCCGCTCCCGTTGGTCGCTTGTTGCTATCTTCCATAACTTCGCGAACTTCCTCCGCATCTCCGCGCCTCCGCGTGAGGTTTTCCGGGCGGCGGCTCGCAACCCGAATCGCCTAAGCGTAACTGCGCTCCCGATGGTCGCTCCGTTACCGCCTTTCATTACTTTGCGGACTTCGCGAACTTTGCGTGAGGCTTTTTCGTTCGCTTCGCTCACGCCCACGGGTTTACACCCGTGGCTCGCCTACTGTCTTTCATTACTTCGCGAACTTCCTCCGCATCTCCGCGTCTCCGCGTGAGCCTTTTCCGGGGGCTTACGCACCCCGGCTCGCCTACGGTCTACCGCTTCCACTGCGATTCGAAGTACAGGCGGTCGAGTTTGTAGGGGTTGTACGAGGCGTTGGGGTCGGCGTCGACGGGGAGGAGTCCGTAACGAATCATCTCGCGCAGGTACGCCCAGCGGGGAACGAAGCGTTTCGGGCAGTCTTTCCCGTTGTTGGGCGACGGATCCCACATGCTGAACCGGTTGTCCTCTTCCAAAATGTAACGGCGACCGCGTTCGATCCCAGCCAGAATCGCCTGGTAGTCCGGGTCGGACGCATCCTTGAATACGACTTTTCCAGATTTAGCTTCACAGGTTCCCAGCCCGCCGGCGGACTTGGACAGCGGACCGCGGAGGGCTTTGGACTGGTCCGGATACGACAGGTCGAAAATGACGTGCCGGTTGAACCGTCCTCCGTCCTCGGTCAGGGTGTGAGCGACGAACATATTGTTCTGATGCGGCGGGAAATGGTCGACTTTATAGTCCGTGAACAGTTTGTACGTCCCGATTTGCCGTTCCTTCGCCGTCGGACAGTGACACGGGTCGCAGCGGCGGGTAATCGCCTCGTCCATGGCTTTCGTTTCCGCCCAGTCGCGGTCGTTGCGGACGTTTCTGTTTTGCATGTAGTACCCCAGCCCGCCCGAGGCGTTGGCGGCGTACGTCCCGGCGTAGTTCGCGCCGGCGTCCAGCCAAAGGCGAATCATCTTCACGTCTTTCTCGTCCATGTTGACGCCTTCGTGATGTTCTTCGATCATCTTCAGCAGCGTACTGGAACCCGTTCCGATCTCGTACGGGTCGAAGTTGCTTCGCGGTCGGTTGCGGTTGTCGCCGAACATTTTTCGCCACGACATCTGCATGTAGCTGAACGTATAGACCGGGTTCCAGTGCCCGGAGGCGTTGAATTCCCCTTCTTCCCTGTCCGGGTTGTGACATTCCAGGCAGTACTTGTCGAGAATGGGCTGAATGTCGCGGGGGAAAGAGAAAATATCGGGATAGCCTGCGACGGGTTCGGGATTGACCGGCGCGCTTCGCATGAGGCGGAAGAGCCGATCCCGGTCGTCCGCGTTGGGCGTTTCCGTTCTCTCTTCGTGACAGCCGATGCACGTAGTGCGCTCGCCCGGCATGACGGACGTAAACGAGTGCATTCGTTTAACGCAATGACCGTCTTTGTCCATCGCGAGGAACAGGAACGCTCTGTTGGGCGGCAGGTTGAAGTAGGCGGAACCTTCCGGCGTAACGGGCACGGAGCCGTAAAGACGCTCCAGGGTAAACGTCCCGAACGTCGACATCTGCTCCATGCCGCCGGAATAATGAATCGGCTTGGGCAGCGTCTCGTAAATCAGCAGATGTGTAACAGTTCCCGGCGGGACGTCTTTCATTTTGCGTCCGCGATAAATATTCGCCAGAGCCAGCGATCCCCATTGGGCGTTCGGGTCGGTCTGGTCTGCAATAACGCGTTCCCGCTGACGGGGCATGATGGGGCGCGGCTCGCTTATCCAGAAACTGCGCGGGCTAAGGTCGGTCGACGGCAAGCGGTTGTCAGCTGCGTAGCCCTGGTTGGACTGGTCAGCCGGGTCGTTTCCCTTAAACAGATCCGGGGGAAGCGTGAAGATGGTTTCTGCCCGCCCTGCTCCGTTGACCAGCACGATTTTATCGTATGACGCCGCCATGAACATGTCCTCGGAAAACGCCCAGGGGTCGGCGAAATCGTTGGTTTTGGTAATCGTCTTCGCGCCCAGGGGGGAGTCCGGACCCAGACGCGGATCGACAATCGTAATGGGGCCGTAATGCTCGCGTCTGCCGTGACCGGGCGAGAAAATACAGACGACTTTGTCCGTTCCGGGAATGGGTTTCGGCGCCAGCATGGTGATGTACGGCCGCTGGTTGCCGTAGTAGACCATCTGTCGCGTTCCGTCCGGGTTCATTGTCCAGAGGTGATGATACGTAACCTGTTCCCGGTCGACGTATTCCCACCGCATATAGATAACCTGTCCGTTGGGGAGAACCCAGGGCGTGTTGTCCTGCTCGACGTTGCACGACAGCGGGCGAATATTGGAGCCGTCGGCGTTACATTTGTGAATCGTCCCGACTTGCACCAGCCAGCAGTTGACCCAGCGTTTAGCGCGCGTGGAACAGAAGATAATTGAATCGTCCGGCAGATACGTCGGCTCGTAGTCGTCCCAGCCTGGGGGCGCGAAATCGCGGTTGCTGCCGCGGCTGGCAGCGGTCGTGCGGTGTTCCGCAGACGTCGACGGCGTTACGCCTTCCGGCAGCGTCAGCGGGGCGTCTTCCCCCACGCCGGTGATCTGTTTCAGACCCGTTCCGTCAATGTTGATTTCGTACAGACTGTAGTGCTTTTTCCCGGACGGCAGATAGGAAAAGAGGACTTTCTTCCCGTCGTAATGAATTTGCGGGTCGCGAATGTTCCCCCCGGGATCGGAGAAAATGGTTCTGACCTGTTTTGTTTCGACGTTGTAAATGCAAATCGCCCCGCCGGAGTTCATCGGGAACGGCAGCCGGCAGACGTTGTCTCCGTAATAGCCGATGTTGGCGTACCAATGGGCGTCGTAGCTGGGCTTGCGGAGAACGAAGAGAATCTCTTCCGGCATGCCGGCGCGTCGAAACTGCGGCAAAAGCGGCTCAACTCCCTTTTGATCCAGCGGCTGCGGCTTTTCTCTCAGGCAGACGTAATCGTAAAAAATCAGACTGCCGTCGCGAAGCGTTACGGAAATAACGTTGACGCCCTTCTTCACCGCTCCGGCGGGAATGACGACGACGTCGTTCTGATACGTTCCGACTCGCGTAAACTGTTCCCAAGGATTTTCAAACCGGGGGAACTTGACCGACCGAATAACCGGCGACGGCGTCCCGTTGGTTTCGACGACAACCTCCGACGGTTCCAGACCGTGACAAACGCCGATGATCAGGTACAGATTCTGATTGTAGTCCCGGCTGGCGGTGAACTCGATTTCAGCGGTAAACTGCCGGAACCCGGCTTTCGCCTCGTGAGTCGACCAGTGCCACGGCGTCCAGGCGGCGTCCTCGTCTTTCCCGACTGTAAAATGAAGGAAAGAAACGGGCTGGGATTTATCCGGGACTTTGTCCGCGAACGCTTTCCAGTCCGGCTTATTGAGGAACTCGGCGGAACACGCGTCCGGAGTCCCGATTTGGAAAATGACGTCTTCCGGTGTTTGAGCCTGAACGAAGGATAACAATAGCGCGTTGAGTATAACGGCGACAGCCGCGGGGAGTATGGGGGAGTGCATGGCAGGTGGTAAGTGGTTAGTGGTAAGTGGTAAGGATTCTATTCTAAGATTATAAAGTATTTGAGAGTAAAAAGAAATAGGGGGGATGTAGAGCGCCCGTTAAAGGCTCACGCAAAGTCCGCGAAGTTCGCGAAGTTTTAAAAAACAAGGCGAGCCGGGGTGAGTAGATCTGCCCGGAAAAACTCACGCGGAGACGCGGAGGTGCGGAGGATGTTTGAGAAGTTTTAAAAAATTCTTTGCGCTCTTTGCGTTCTTTGCGGCTTAAAATTCTTTGGCGAGCTTCGCTCGCGATCCGAGAAGTTTTTCGGCTGTGAAATAGATTATTAGCGGGGCGCTGGACAAGGCGGCGCCTAGGGGCGCCGCACTCCCCCGACGCAAGCGCTCACCTCGAGATGTTACGCTTGCGTAATTACGCATTACGCATTACGAATTACGCATTCGTCCACTCACGTAAACGTCTCTGTCGAGAAGCTGGGTTTTGATTCCGACGAGTTTTTTTGCCTGGGACATGGAGGGAACGCCCAAGCCCATCAGGGGAGAAACAGCGTCGGAGCCGCCGCATAAAAGCTGCGGGGCGATAAAAGCATGGACTTCGTCAATAAAATCAGCGTCCAGCAGCGAGCCGAGCAGACGTCCGCCGCCTTCGACCAGAACGTTTGTCGCGCCGGCGTCGGCAAGGCGTTCTAAAAGACGGTCGAACCGCGACGGGAAAGACGCGTCCTCTAAAGATTCGGAAAGGACAGCGCCGGTAACCGGGTCGGTAATCTCGCCGTCGTCCCACGTCAGCCAAACCGGGGCGAGCGTTTGCGTTTTGGATAAGTTGGACTGTCGGAAGAACGATTCCGTTTCCTGCCGGGTCGATTTATGCAAACCAAAAACGACGCGGACGGCTTTGCGATGAGGTTCTCGTCCTTCTGGAAGCCGGGCGGTGAGCGTCGGGTTGTCGTGAAAGAACGTGCCTGCCCCGACAATAACGGCGTCGACGCGGCTGCGAAGTTCATGGACGACGGCGCGGGACGATTCGTTGGAAATCCACTGTGACGAGCCGTCCCGGGCGGCGATTTTCCCGTCGAGCGTCTGCGCCCATTTGGCGATAACCCACGGTCGGCGCCGGGTAATGTACTTCACAAACGGCTGGTTGAGCGTTTGGGCGTCCTGCTGACAGATTCCAGCAACGACTTCAATTCCGGCGTCGGTCAACATTTTCATGCCGCCGCCGTCGACTTTAGGGTTCGGGTCGCGCATGGCGATATAGACTTTGGCGACGCCCGACTCGATAATCGCCTTGGCGCACGGCGGGGTTTTGCCGTAATGACAGCAAGGTTCGAGCGTAACGTACATTTCCGCCCCGCGGACGTCCGCGCCATTGCGTTTCGCGTCGGCAAACGCTTCAATTTCCGCATGCGGTCCGCCGAACTTTTTGTGCCAGCCCTGACCGAGAACGACCCCGTCGCGAACGATTACCGCCCCGACCATCGGATTCGGCTCGACGTCGCCCTGCCCTCGCCGCGCCAGCGTCAACGCCAGATTCATGAAGTCTTCGTGTGTGTGCATATTCTTCTTTTTTTCAGCGGACGAAACGATTCGATTTATAAAAAAAGCGAGAGTTCCGCTGACGCTTCCCTCTCGCACTCCGATACGTGTCACGCTTGCGTAATTACGAATTACGCATTCTTTTTTCGCCAGTACAGCAGGCCAAGAGCGCCGAGTATCAGCAGCGCCCAGGTGGACGGTTCCGGAACGGCGTTGGGGTCTACGGATGCGAAGACGGAGTTGTCAACTATCGATATGTTCCAGTAATAATCGTCTCCAGGCGTCAGGAACGACGCCCAGTAGTTGACATCGGCGTATTGACCTTCCAGTCCATTCGGATCGTTAAAGATTTCATAGGTCGCGCCGGGCTGAATGGACGTAAAGACGTATTCAACAATCGCGTCGTCGTCAATAATAAACGTGTTGGCAATGAGCGTATCCATACCGGTGGCGTCCTGTTCCATCAACAAGGTTGCGCCGGCGTTGAGCTGGAAGACGTCCGTCTTTAACGTGCCGATGGAGTTGCCGGGCGAGAAGATCGCCGGGGCGTCAATGACGAAGGTTCCTTCGTAAACGCCTTTGACGTCCAAACGACCGTCCTTGGCGGTGATTGTACCGAACTGAACGGATTCGTCGTAACCGTCGACGTAGGCGCTGTTGTCGATTTGCAGCGTACCAGGACCGGTTTTCAGGACAGAACCCTTGCCGGAAACCGCGCCGGTTCTCTTAACGTCGCCTTCGTCAACGACGAATTCCAGTGAAGCGCCATCAGCAACAGTAATGTCGCCCGGTTCTGTTCCGAGCGTACCAGCGCCGGAAACGAGCAGCTTGCCTTCTTTGACTGCCGTGTTTCCAGTAAAAGATTTGGCGTCAGAAATGGTAAGCGTACCCGACCCGGATTTAGCAAGCGTACCTGTTCCGGTAATATCTTTGGTGAAAGTCGTGTCGGAATCGTAACCTATTTCCAGAGCGCCGCCGTTAAGCGCAATCGCCCCGGTTCCCAAGGTTCCGTTTTCCGTCAGCAACAGCGTTCCAGAGTTGATTGTCGTTCCGCCGGTGTAGGAGTTGGCAGCTTGGAATTCGACAACGCCGTCGCCGTTTACTGTAAGTGAATAAACGCCAGAACCGCCGTTGAAGATTTCCTTGGTAAAGACCAGCTTGGAGTTTTCTCCCGCGGTGATGGCAAAGGGTTCGTCGTTGCGGAGTCTGACGCGAACGTCAACTGTTGCGACGGTGGGATTGTCTGCCGAAGCGCCTTCAGCCGCGAAGGAGTTGAACGTGGTTTTTGTCTTAAAAATGTCAATCCAGCCGTCGTTGTTGACGACGTTTCCGGTGTCGTCTGTATAGGACGATGTAATCTTTCCGCCGGTGAAGTTAAACGTCTTGTTGGCAAGCGTTTCGTTATTGCCGTCCATCTTCAGCAACGTTCCGCCGACGATATTAAATGTACCGGCGTTTGAACTGTATCCGAGCGAATCGTGCCCGTTAGCGATAAGCGTACCGTTTTCGTTGATTGTTATGGAACCAGCGACTCGGTTTCCGTCCCCAAAACCGTTGGGCAGAAGAATTGCGCCTTCGTCAATAACGACGCTGGCTCCGCCGCCAAACCAGTTGGTGGTGGAAATGGTTCCTTCGCCGGTTTTTACGAACTCGCACGTTGCGCCGGACGCGTTTCTCATCGGACTGTTAAGCGACAGCGTTTTCCCTTCGGCAACGTCGATAGTCAACGTGGAAGAGTTGATAATCTTCGAACTGATGGTTGTGTCTTCTGTAACAGTCATCGTCGCGTTGCGATCGTAGAAGTCCAACCCGGCGTATTCCGGATCGTTGTTTGTGTTGGTAATCGTACCGCCATTGAGCGTCATGTTGTTAACGTGAAGATACCCGTTGAATTCGAGTTCTCCGCCGTTGATGGTAACGTTGGGAACGCGCGCGTCAGTAATGGTTCGGCTTCCGAAAACGTTGGACGACTGCCCCACGATTTTCGCGCCGGATTCAATCACGACTTCGCCAGTTCCAACGGAGCTGTACCCCTCGTTGGTTCCCGTCAGGGTGAGCGTTCCGGACTTGACCAGCGTTCCGCCGGTGTACGTGTTGCCGGTGGAACCGGCGGAGATTGTCATGGAGCCAGCTCCGTCGTAAATCAAACCGCCTTCTCCAGAGAGAACGCCTGTCCAGGTAATCGACGATCCGGCAGCCGGGGCGAATGTAACGCGAGTGTCAGTATCGCCGGTCTTCTTACCGGTCAGAGTGGCGTCAAGAGCGCTTGACCAGTTCCCTCGCTGACTCTCCGGCAGGTCGGCTGACCCGGAGGTAATCGTGCCGCCTTCCAGTTTGATGACGTAATTCCCGGCAACGTTGCGATAGAATCCGCGTTTGCCCAAATTGAGCGTTCCGCCTGTCATGGTATACGTGCCGACCATGTCGTTGACGTCTCGGGTTTTCAGGTCGATGCCGCCGGCGTTGACCGTGCCGCCTTTATGCAGGAACGTTCCGCTGCTGGTTACGGAAAGCCAGATGTCCTTAAACTCGTTGGATCCGTTCATTGTAACAGAGTCGCCAACGTTGAGAACGCCAGCGTTCATTTCGTACGAGGCGTCGTAGTTTCCGTAGTGCCCAATACCCAGGTTGCCGAGATTGACCGTACCGCCGTTTTGAACCGCTTTAGCAACCGTGCCTGCTGTTCCGGCAGCTGCGCCAGTTCCCAGCTGGAAGATGGTTGTCGCGGTAAAGGTTGAGGTGTCGTTAATGGTCAGAACGCCTGCGCCTCGCCCCCAGAATTCGTTGGAGTAATATTCTGAATTCCCGTTGAGCGTGATGTTGGTTGTGCTGTGCAGCCACTGCGTATGGAACTGAGAATTATTGAGTGTAAACGCCTTGCCGTAAGCGTAGACCGTATCGAAGCAGGAACCGTCGTTGACAACATTGTTAAGCGTCAGCGAGCTTGTGGTTGTACTGTGCCCGATTTCAATGCGACCGTAGCCGGACAGCGACGTTGCATAGTAGTCAGTGTCGCCGTAGTCGTTTTTGCCGCTGTTGCTTAACGAGCCGAAATGGAGTCGGGCGCCGGGCGCGACGTAGAAATCTGTTGACGCGATTTTCCCTCCAAAGAAAAGCGTTCCTTCCAGTACGACAGTTTTACCGGTATAAGTATTTGAACTGTTTGAGTTATACGGGTATATTGTTATACCTACAGACCCAGATCCCGTTTTAATCAGGTTAAGCTTTCCGTTAGGGTTGTCGGGATTGTCGACAATGATAGAGTTATTAATTCTCATGTCGGTCGCCGTCCCTAAACCGTAGATGTACAAGTCGTTATCGCCATCTGCGTTTTGGTATCCGGATGTAATTGTGCCGCCGCCCTGAACCCAGTGGTTCTTGTTGTTGAAATACATCATACCAGAGGTAATAGTCAAGGCTTTGCTGTTTACATAGTCTGTAGAACTGGTTATAGAATTGAGCGTGCGATCGTTGTTGTCCGTAATTTTTGTTGATACGTTCAGATCCATTCCGTCTGTCGGCGCAGCGACGTATTCAGGCGTAACCGCAGAAATAACGCCGCCTTCGACCTTGGCGAACGAGATGGTTGACCCGTTGACAAAATACGCGCCGGGAATGGCGGATACAGCTTGGGTTGTATTGGTCGTCGTTACGTTGGAATCGAAGTAGACAACGCCTCGCGGGGCAATTTGCCCGACTGAGGGCAGTTCAACCTGACCGCCGTAATCGGAGAATTTGTAAACCGCGTCCGTCTTGCCGAGAGTAACCGTTCCGTCAGCGAACGTAAGTTTACCGGTTCCCAGCATCTTAACTTTGCCCAAGTCGACCGTAGATCCGCCCAGATTGACGGTCGCGTCTGTTCCGTTATTAATAATACGGTATCCAACGCCGGACGCGTTGGGCGCCTGACCGGTTTCGCCTGTCAGGTCGCTTGTCCAGACGGAATCCGTCCAGGTAAAGTCGCCGGTAACGGCAACCGCTTGCGAATCCGCCGTGTTGACAATCTGCAAAGCGGCGAAGCTGCCTCGATGACCGTTTTCTGAACCGAGTCCTTTGACATAGACGTTTGAGTAGGTACTGGGAACTTTCAAATAGTTGACGCCTTCGGTCAGCGCGTCGATGTCGGCGTGAATCGGCGTTCCCCAATAGTTTTTCGTTGGGATTGTCGTTGATCCGTTGCCGCCATATTCCAGAGTATTAATGTTACTGCCGCCGATTGACACCGCTCTGAAAGAGTTATTACCGTCTGTCGTGGGGTAGTAATAAATATCGTACGCGAAGTACGGCGAGGACATTGTTACAACATTGTTCCCGCTGCCGTCGTCCAGATATCCGAAGTACAGAATCGTGTTGTTGTTTGTCGACGGACGCTCTGAACCGTAGCGGTACGTGTTGTTGCAGTTCCACGTGCCGGTAACAGGCGTTTGGTATCCGTTGCTGCTAAGCAGAGAAGTAAACGTTCCAGACTTGTTATAGGCGTTAGTGGTAGATCCCGCTTCTGTAGTAGAGTTAATCTCAATTTCCGGGTTGGAGATCGCGTTGTTCCAGTACGACCAATTGACTGGATACGCGCCCAGCGTTCCGCCGGTTGGCGCGCCGAAATGCGGACCGAAGTTAATGGAAATGGAATCCGCGTCCGCAAAAGCGTTCGCGCAAAGCCCGGTCAACAGCGCAGCCGTTCCCAAAATCGCTGCGAAATAATATCGTTTAGTGGAACTGATCATTTGTTACTCCTCGAATAGTCAGAGCGTAAATCACGTTTCAAAAAAATGTTAATGGATATAAGTATAAAAGTATACATCATACCTTTATACTATGGTTTATTATATAATATTGTAATCAAAAAACGGGAAACGTCAAGAAAAATAAAAAATTTTTTACAATTTTTTTGAGAGGAAGCCGGGGGAATTTGTGGGTGTGTGAAAGACGATAAGATAGAGAATATAGTGAATATTATTGTTGTGTCGCAGGTTATCAGCGGCGCTTATTTCCTTTGGCGGGCTAAGACGCCCGCGAACCAGCGGGACAGACGGGCTTTCCACGTTCAAAGATTCTTGGAGGCTTCCGCTTTTCCTTGACGGCTTACGCCGTCAAGTTGGCGCCCGAGACAGGCGCTATCCAGGGGGTGTTTTCAGCTGAGTCAATTTGTTTTGCACACTTCGAACAAAGCGTAATTCCTAATTCCGCATTCCGAATTCATAATTTCAAATTACGAATTACGCATTACGAATTACGAATTACGAATTTTCCCCCTCCCCCCCTATTCCATTTGATTCTTGAATGAATTAAAATAGACGTAATTGGCGAGAATAGTTTGCACTGTAATTCAATTTATGGAAAGGAATACAGCTTTTATGAAACGACTTTTGTTATGCGTAGCCGCGCTGATTTTGACGGCGTCCGTCTGCTCGGCGCAGGAAAAGTTATCCATCTGGAACGGACCGGCTCCGGGTGAGAAGGACGTCAGCAAGAACCCGACGCTGCTGCTGTTTCAGCCGGAAAAGAAGACGACCGACGCGTGTCTGATTATCTGTCCCGGCGGGTGCTATAACGGCGTCGCAGTCAGCATTGAAGGAACCCCGACGGCGAAGTATTTTGTCGATAAGGGCATGACCGTTGCGATTCTGGTTTATAGAACCCCGCGGCGTCCCGGGATGGAAAAATACCGCGTCGCGTGGCAGGACGCCCAGCGCGCTGTCCGATTCGTCCGCGCTCATGCGGAGGAATGGAAAATCAACCCGGAAAAGATCGGCGTGATGGGATTCTCCGCCGGCGGGCATTTGTCGCTCATGGTTTCGACGACGTCCCAGACGCCGGCTTATGAGCCGGTCGACGACCTCGACAAGGTCCCCTGTCACGTTAATTTCGCCATTCCCGTCTATCCGGCTTACGTTTTAGACGACGGCGCGGAACAGCATAACGTCAACAAGGGCGTTGGCGCGAAGCTCATGCCGGAGTTTGCCTTTGACGCCAAGACCCCGCCGATGTGCTTTATTCACGGCGACGCGGACGGCTGGTCTTCGATGAACT
Source organism: Thermoguttaceae bacterium (assembly GCA_017557195.1). GTDB lineage: Bacteria > Planctomycetota > Planctomycetia > Pirellulales > Thermoguttaceae > RUG11551. The sequence continues at coordinate 16,862 of JAFZAL010000025.1, forward strand.
CTATCGCCGTTTACAGCAAACTCAAGAGCATGGGAATCCCGGCGGAAGTCCACGTCTACGCCAAAGTCGGACACGCGTTCGGCGGACTGGCGACTGGAAATCATATCGGCGACTGGTTCAATCGGGCGTACGAGTGGATGAGAGTCATGGGGTACGTCAATTAGTGCGTAGTGCCTAGTGCCTAGTGCGTAGGACGCAAAGCGCCTCACTAAACTATTCACTTACCACTATTCACTAAGCACTATGCACTATGCACTCAAACAGAAAGGAACTACAATGAAACGACTATTATTACTGCTTTCAATTATCGCTTTAACAACATCAATCGCATTGGCGCAGGAACAGTTTTCCATCTGGGACGGACCGGCGCCGGGTGAAAAGGACGTCAGCGCCAATCCGACGCTGCTATTGTATCAGCCGGAAAACAAGACGACGGACTCGTGCTTGATCGTCTTTCCCGGCGGCGGATATAACCATCTGGCGAAAGACCACGAAGGGGACAAAATCGCCAAGTATTTCAACAGCAAAGGCATGACCGTAGCTGTGCTGTGGTATCGCATTCCGCGCCGCCCCGGCGTAGAAAAGCACCGCGTCGCGTGGCAGGACGCTCAGCGCGCCGTTCGATTTGTTCGCTCTCATGCTGACGAATGGAAGATATATGCGGAAAAGATCGGCGTGTTGGGATTCTCCGCCGGCGGGCACTTGACGCTCATGACGTCCACGTCGTCCCAGACGCCTGCTTACGAGCCGGTTGACGACCTCGACAAGACGCCCTGTTACGTCAATTTCGCCGTCCCGGTTTATCCCGCTTACGTTTTGGAAAGAACCGACAAAGGGTATACCCTCGAATCCAAGATTGTTGACGAGTTCGCCTTTGACGCCAAAACGCCGCCGATGTGCTTTATTCACGGCGATTCCGACGTCTGCCCGTCGATGGCGTCCGCTGTCGTGTACGCCAAGCTCAAGAGCATGGGCATTCCAACCGAACTGCACATCTACGCGAAAGTCAATCACGGCTTCGGCGCGAACCCGAAAGACAATCATGTCGGAGACTGGCTCAATAGAGTTTATGAATGGATGAAGGTGATGGGGTACGCGAATTAGTGATTAGTGCGTAGTGCATAGTGCATAGGACGCAAAGCGCCACACTAAACTATTCACTATTCACTAACCACTTACCACTAACCACTATTCACTATGCACTAAGCACTAAACACTATGCACTTTTAACAGAAAGGATCTATCAATGAAACGACTTGTACTTTGTATTGCTGCTTTGATTTTGACGGCGGCTTCGGTCTGCTCGGCGCAGGAAACGTTTTCCATTTGGCCGGAGGCTGCTCCGGGCGAAAAGGACGCCACAACGAACCCGACTCTGCTGCTGTATCAGCCGGAAACCAAGACGACGGACTCGTGTCTGGTCGTGTTCCCCGGCGGCGGGTATTACGGATTGGCGAAAGACCACGAAGGAACGAAAATCGCCAAGTATTTCAACGACAAAGGCATGACGGTTGTTGTGCTGTGGTATCGCGTTCCGCGCCGTCCTGGCGTTGAAAAGCACCGCGCCGCCTGGCAGGACGCTCAGCGCGCCATTCGATTCGTTCGCTCTCATGCGGAAGAATGGAAGATTAATCCGGAAAAGATCGGCGTGATGGGATTCTCCGCCGGCGGTCATTTGACGCTCATGACGTCCACAACGTCACAGACGCCAGCGTACGACCCGATTGACGATCTCGACAAGACGCCATGCAACGTCAACTTTGCCGTTCCGGTTTATCCGGCATACGTCTTGGACGACGGCGCAGACGGAGGAAACGCCAACAAGGGCGTCGGCGCCAAGATTGTAGACGATTTCGCCTTTGACGAAAAGACCCCGCCGATGTGTTTCATTCACGGCGACGACGACGTCTACGCCTCCATGGGATCGGTTGCGGTCTATACCAAACTGAAGAGCATGGGCATCCCGGCGGAACTGCACATCTTCGCGAAAGTCAATCACGGATTCGGCGGTAACCCGACAAATAACCACGTTGGCGACTGGCTCAACCGCGTCTACGAATGGATGAAGGTGATGGGGTATGCGAAATAGTTAGGAGTTAGAAGTGAGACGTGGTAAGTGGTAAGTATTAAGTGGTTAGTACGCATAGCGCCTCACGGAACTTTTTACTTACCACTAACCACTTACCACTAACCACTACTGCCTACTGCCTCTTGCCTACTGCCTCAACTCCCTATTCGCCAAGCTTCATGAGCTTAGTTACAAACTTGATAACGTCAAAGGGAATTTCTTCCTGATAGCGAATCGCGCAAGCGGAAGGCGTCTGTTCAACAAAAAGAACAGACGTCTTTTGACATGGGGAGTTGAACTGCTTTCCCATGGTCTTTTTGAATTTGGCGAAATCTTTGGCGTCTTCTTCTGATATGAGATTATAGGCTTCGATAAACCGCGCCAGGGTCCCGTACTGAACGTTGTACTGGAAAATCGGCGACGCCTGCGCTGGTCCGTTCTTTTCCAGAGCTGTTTTGAGCTGATTGAGAGAATCCGCGCCGACCGCGACGCAAACGATGTTTTTCCCGAATCCGAACGCAATTACAACGTCGTCGCTGTTGAGCAGTTTGCGCCACAGATCGTAGTTTTTGTCTTCTTTCGACAGGGTAAAAGTCAGCGTGTGAATTTTGACGTCGTTGACAATTGCAGCGTTGCGTTTTGACCCGTTATAGCACGAAAACATGGTTCTGCTGCCGCTGAGGATTTCGTTTTTAATGAAGTCAAAGAGCATGTTTTCTATCTCTTGAGCGTCTTTGCAGAAGACGGCAGCGATAACCGTCGCGCCGCGGTCCGGTTCCGCGTAAACGGTAATAGCCGTTTCGTTATTGGAATCGGAAAACGTCTTGGCGACAATCGCCGTCAGCGCGTCGGCAAACCGTTTGACTTCGTTTTTCTTTCGCTCGTCTGTATATTTCTTTTCGATTTGTTTATTAATCTCGCTTTGAAGAGCTTTGAAGGTTTCCTGCTGATTGTTGAAAATCGCCAGCCGCCCTTGGCTGGAAACGGACAGTGCGGCGGCGCTGCCGGGATTGTAAAATCCCGCCAGATGCGTTGTGGAAGATTTATATTGGCTGAACTGCTTTGCCGTTTCCGTGTTCGGGTCTGTACAAAGAGCGACGTCCAGTTTGAATCCGGACTGCGGGTTAAAGTTCAGACCCAGCAGAAACGTGAGATGATCTTTCTGATAACGCTTCAGCGACTGCGAAATGGAATCGGTAACCGACTGAATCTGCTTTTTGAAAACGTCGGACAACGGTCCTTCAAAAGACAGCCCTTCTTCCAGCTGACTTTGAAGCGCTTGTAACAAATCGTTGAGATCCTGCGCTGTCATGCGGCTGGAATTGACCGCGGCGCCGACGAGATAAATTTTTGACAACTGCTCGATACTGTCCAGGCACGACTGCGGAATCGCCTTGAGGATTGAAGAGTCGCTGTCTGTCGAAACCGCCAGCCAGTTGTCCTGCAGAAGCAGGAAGACTTCTCCGTCGTCCTGGGTGAACTTGAATCTGTTGTCTTCCAAGACCGTCAGCGTTCCTTCTTTATTGAGGTTCTTTTGAATCGTTTCCCAGTTTTGAACGGGAAAGACGGCGGCGGCCCCGTATTGAGGGTCGATAATCAGACCAATTGGCCTGTTGAGATCAAAACCGCCCAGCGGTCCGTTTTTGGACAGATACATGCGAAGAACGCCGGTATACAGCTTGAGAGTTGACTCGTTGATTTTGGAGAGGGTTGCGTCTGCCGCCTTGAGCGCCGCATTAGCGCTCCGAACGGAAACCGTCAGAGCCGGGGCGTCTTTGACTTCCAAAATAGTTCCGGGGTGAGCGTCCGGCGTTGGCCCCGGGGCTTCTTTGGAATCCGAAACAGGACTGGGCTGAACGTCCTGCGCTTGAGCGTTAAGAGAAAAAACAGACAGCGCCGCTGCCAGAACGCAAGAAATCAACAGGGAAAAAGTCGTTCGCATAATCGTAAAGGAGCGGACTTTTTGCCCGCGATTGGGTTATTCGTTTTCTTCGGGTGCGTTTTCTGAATTGTCTTCTGGAAGCTGAGCCAGAGAGCCGGCTTTGACCAGAAGAGAACCCATGGAAATATCCTGACGCATAATTGACGCTGCCACCGTCGTTGCCGGGTCGGGCTTTTGAATCATCTTTTTAACAGTACCGAAAACGCTGGCGGAACGCCCCTTTGTTTCCTGATGCTCAACCCGGGCGGGTTTGTCAAAATTTTTGGCGAGCGTTTCCAGTTCAAACTGCTCAAACGCCATCGGGTTGATAACCAGCGGCTGAAACTCTTGTTCGTCCTCAGCGATTTGCGAGGTTTCTGGAGTCAGAACTGGCTTTGTATTAGACGGCAGGAAGAATGAGTTAAACATCGCAAACCCGGCGCAGAACAGAACCGCAGCGGCGACGGCTTGCCAGACGCGATTGCGCGTCGGTAAGTTGCGAGTTGCGAGTTGCGAGTTGCGAGAAGAAACCCCGGCGGACTCTGTACTCAATCGCGACGCTTCGATCTGGTCAATCGCTTCTTTACAGCGCGCATGGAGGGATTCGGAGAATTCCGGCTGACAGCGTTGTCCTTCGGCTTTGAGTTGTTCAAAAATGTCTTGCATATCAGTAATGGGGGGTAACGAGTTTAACTTTCAAAAAATTCCGGATGTTTTTGCAGCGTGCATTTGGCGCGATGAATCAGGGCTTTGACGCTTTGCGGCTTTTTCCCGATCGCAGCGGCGATTTCTTCCATGGAGCAGTTTTCGACGTACTGAAGCCACAGAGCCGTCCATTGCGGTTCCGTGAGAACCATTCGGATTTTGCTCCACAGGTTTTGGCGGCTGTCTAACCGTTCCGCAGACTGCTCCGGGATGAGAGCTTTGTCTGGAATGGTCTCTTTGCGCTTTTCCTCCGTTTCCGACGCTGAGAAAAAGACGAGCCGATCCCGTTTGCTTTTACGCAGTGAGTTGAGCAGAATTCGCCGCCCGATGGTAAACAGCCACGTTCCAAACGCTTTATCGCTGTGATAGATTTTGTAATCAAACGTATCCAAACTGACGTACGCCTTGACAAACGTTTCCTGAACGAGGTCTTCGATTTCGTTCGGCTCCAGGGCGCTCATTTGCTGCAGGAAGGCGAACAGACGCGTTTGATGACGGCGCATAAGTTCGTTAAATCCTATCCGATTGCCGGACAAAATCCATTGAACCAGTTCAACGTCAGTTAGTATTTGAAAATCTATCAATTGGGGATGTTTATCATGCTGCAAGCGTTAAGGCGATGGCGCCCATCGCTTTTCGCATTCTCTTATACACTATTTAATTAAAAAAAGATACGGCAATTGCCGGTATCCATTCTAAAAAATACGATAATTTTTTACAATAGTTTCTATCTTTTGTATTTTAACACTCTTTCCACAAATACCTCAATTGCGCCGGGCTGAGCCAGTCGGAAGTCGTCGATTGCCGGGGCGTTGGGGTACAGCCGACGAACGGCGGCGGCGAATCGTCCAGACTCGAAACCGCAGATTTCCTTGGAATCGGCGCCCATGTAGACTTTGACGTTCGTCAGCCCGCAGGATGGGGATTTGTACTTGAGAACGTAGCCGTCCGCCGGATGGGCGCTCAGAAACGACTCGCACAGCGCGTCCATGTCCGCCGTCAGAACGCGCCCTGTCTGCGGTTGAACCAGATCTATATTGTCAGGCGTTTCTGTATTAAAAGACTTCCGAATCAGTCGGATTGTCGGGCGGGGACATCCCAAGCCCAACGCCATTTCCGGACAGAAGGGGATTAGCGTAAAATGAGCTTTTAGCGACTCGTACAGACCGGCGTCTAACTGGAGCGCGTCCCACCGACAGACGGCTCCGGTCAAACATTGACTTATAATAACTACAGGTTTGCTCATCAGGAAATCAGGGCGTAGAACAGCCAGGTAAGCAGCATCAGCAAGGCAGGCACGATTCCAAACAGGGTAACGGACGGCAAGAGGTAGTCGTTGGTTTTGACGCGCCGCTCGTTTTCTTCTATCTGCCGGGACATCTGAACGGACATGAGGTCTTCCGATTCAGAAAACGCCGGGTGATGGCTGATGGCGCCGACGGTGTCTTTGTCGCTGACCGGCTCTTTTTTCTTCGCGAGAAAATCGAAATCGAGTTTGTCCTTTTCGTCGGGTTTTCCCAAAATAATAGGCGCGGCGTTCGCTCCGGCTTGCATGATGGCGTTAACCGAAACCGATGTAACCGTCGGACGCTTTCGCATTTGAGCCGCCATGAGTTCGGCGCCGTCGACCATTTCGATGTCGCACGGCGTGGGGGGCGACCATTTCGCCAGTCGTTCCATGACGGCGTACGCGGACGGAATGCGCTTGTCCGGGTCTTTCGCCATCATGTCGGCAATGACGTTGACGAAATCCTCGCTTAAAGTAGGATTGAGCAGACGGGGGTCAAGCGGGAGCAAGTCGATATGCGCCCTCGCCTTTTCCATCGTCGTGCCGCCGGGGAACGGGACTTTCCCGGTAACGATATAGTACAGCGAGCATCCGAACGAGTAAATATCCCAAAGCGGAACCGGGTTGGTGGGGCATTTGACTTGGTCCGGGGACAGATAGTCCGCCGTCCCGACGATTTTCCCGGCGCGGGGGTCGTTCTTCCCGCCGATTTGCGTCGCCAGCCCGAAGTCCGTCAGTTTGGCAACTCCGTTAGGAGTAACGAGAATGTTGCCGGGCTTGATGTCTCGATGAACGAATCCCTGCTCGTGCGTGTGCTGCAACGCCATCGCCGCTTGAGACAGAATGCTGGCGGCAGACTTCATCGTCAGAGGCCGCCCGTTGCGAATGAGCTTGCGGAGGTTCTGACCCGGCACGTACTCGCAGACCAGATAGCAAACCCCGCCGTCTTCGCCAGCGTCCAGCGCTCCAACGATGTTGGGGTGATGCAGCGACGACAGAACCCGGATTTCATGCTGAAAGTTTTTGATCGCTTCCGGGGCGCATTTGTCTCGCGGCAAAACCTTAACCGCCGCCTCCTGCCGGGTTACGCTGTGACGAGCCAAAAAGACCTGTCCCATACCGCCCTGCCCCAGCGAGTTGACGATCTGATACGACCCCAGATTGAACTTGGTGTGTCCCGCCAAAAGCTGCTGAATCTGCCAGTCGTTGAGAACGCCGCGTTCAATGATATAATGGGAGAACGTTTCCGGGTAAACTTCGCCCTCCATGGATCGGAGAATGTTGCGCGACGCGAGGTAATCCGCCCATAGCTCGTCCCAGGCAGGCAGGGAAATCAGCCCGCTTACCAGAACGCAGCGTTCGAAATTTTGCATGGAGGCGTTTTTCATGGCGGAAAACTCAAAGGGGAGAATCGATAATATATTTTCGACTATACCTTTATTTTACTCACATCTCAAACTTTGTCTATACCGCTGTCAGGCTTTTTTCAAAAAATTTCAACAAATTTAAATGGAAGACGGTAATGAAGCGAACGCAGTGAGCGGAATTACGCAGTTCGCCGATAGACGAACCAAACGACGAGAACTGTGCATAACAAATAGACGAAGCCGAAAAATTTGGAGTGCGACGGCTTGCCGTCGCTTTCGTACTTGACGGCAAAGCCGTCAAGACAACGCGGAAGCCTCCAAAAATCTTGAGAATGCGGAAAGCCCCACTGACCTGCTGGATCGCGGCTGTCCCAGCCGCCGAAGCCAACTCGTTCTGCTGACAACCTTCGCCGCAGTCGATGTGAACCTGTTCAGTCGAGTTCAACCCACAAATCCGAATTGCTCTGAATTGCAGCGTCTAATATTGAAAGGATATTGTCGTACAATAACATATATGGTCTTTTTGCTTTTTGAGTTATATAAAAATCCGGATTGCTTTTTATTCGCGACGTCGTACAATAATCATACATAAGACGAAGAATTTCCAGCGGAACAACTGGATTGTCTAAAACAACAACAGGAAAATTATATCCTATTTGGGCGTTTATATACGACCATACGTTATCAAGCGACTGGGCTTCTTCAATGGTTATTGTCCCCACAAAGTCAGTAAAGGTCTGCTCTTTTTCCTTGTTGTGCAAATAGAAATTATACATTTGACCGGGTAATTCTGAACTTTTCTTCGCGTTTATCAAACGAACAACAATTTACTCTATTATAGCGAGTTGTTCGGTATTGTTCAAGAGGAGGGGCGTTTTCGACTTCGCATAACGTTTTCAAGGCGGGCGAAACGCCCGCGAACCGGGCTGAACAGAGGTTATTTCTGGGGCGTTGTTCCATTGGCAGGCGAGGACGCCTGCGGTCGACGCGGACGTCGACCCTCCGAAGCGCAAGCGGCTACTCGATGATTTAAGCGTAACTACGTTCGCTACGCGAACTCCGTTACCGCCTCCCATCATCTCTCCTGTCTCGTCTTATTTGGCATTCTGGCTAAACAATGCCCAATAACGCGATTTTGTCAGTCCTCCGATATGTATCGTTTTTTATTATAGAGAAATCGATTTTTTAGGACGATATAGTTACTGAGAGGGTTTGTAATTTTAAATTTCAGACTAGAATAGAAAGAGTATTCAATGCAGATTTAGAAAACGAATCCCTCCCACCCCATAAAAGGCTAAACGATATGTCGTTAAACTTTCAGGAATGGTTTCCCCTGTCGACGTCCGTTCCTCCGCTTCAAGGCGGAGCGTCAGAATCAGTTCGCACCCCGTCGTTGAAATTGCTGCACCCGCTGCCGTATGGCGCGTCGCTGCAGGAAGACGGCGTGCAGTTTTCGGTCTTTAGCCGCCATGCAGAATCTATCAGCCTGCTGCTTTACGACCGCGTCGACGATATGGAGCCGTCGTCGGTTATCCAGTTTGACAAAAACAATAACCGCTGGGGCGACATCTGGAGCATGTTCATTCCCGGTTTGCGCGCCGGTCAGCTGTACCATCTGCAGGCAGACGGCCCGTTCTGTCCGGATCAGGGGTTGAGGTTCGATCCCAACTGTCGGTTGATCGACCCCTTCTGTAAAGCTCTGGCGGGAACGTTCCAGTCCAATTCAGACGGCATTTCCCGCCCGCCCAAGTGCGTCGTGGTCGACGATTCTTTTGACTGGAAGGGCGACCGACATCTGCGCCGGGATTTATGCGATACAATCATCTACGAAATGCACGTCAAGGGGTTTACCCAGTCTCCGACGTCAAGCTGCAAGTATCCTGGCACGTACAAGGGCGTTATCGAGATGGTTCCCTATCTAAAACAGCTGGGAATAACCGCTGTGGAACTGATGCCCATTCACGAGTTCCCGATTCTCGGGTCTGACGGCTTGGAGCCGCGAATCAAAAACTACTGGGGATACGACACGATGGCGTTCTTCTCGCCGCATCGCGGGTACGCCTGGGACAAGACGCCCGGCGGGCAGGTCAAAGAGTTCAAGCAGATGGTTCTGGCTCTGCATCAGGCGGGAATTGAAGTCATTTTAGACGTCGTGTTCAACCATACGGCAGAGGGTAACGAGAAAGGTCCGACGCTGAGTTTCAAGGGGCTGGAAAATCCCGTCTATTATATGCTCGAGCCGGAACAGCAGTATTACCGGAACTTCAGCGGGTGCGGGAACACGTTCAACGGAAACCACCCGATCTGCCGCGAGCTGATATTTAACTGTCTGCGATACTGGGTTCACAGCTACCACGTCGACGGGTTCCGGTTCGACCTGGCGTCCATTCTCAGCCGGGACAGAAACGGCGCGATGCAGTCCAACGCCCCGCTGCTGGAACAGATTTCCGAAGACCCGCTTTTGGCGGATACAAAAATCATTGCTGAGGCGTGGGACGCGGCAGGCGCGTATCAGGTTGGGCATTTCGGCCCCGCCAATTCCACGTCCCGCTGGGCGGAATGGAACGGACGCTATCGAGACGACGTCCGTCGGTTCTGGCGCGGCGATCCCGGCATGACAGGCGCGTTCGCCACTCGTCTGTCCGGGTCCAGCGACCTGTATCAGACAAGCGGCCGCAACCCGTATCACAGCATCAACTTTATTACCTCGCACGACGGCTTCACGCTCAACGACCTGGTCAGCTACAACTGGAAGCACAACGACGCCAACGGCGAATGTAACTGTGACGGGGAAAACAACAACAACTCGTACAATTACGGTCAGGAAGG
>JAFZAL010000225.1 GCA_017557195.1 Thermoguttaceae bacterium
AATTGAGAGGCGCGTTCAGAATTGGGGCGCTTGCTTACGGGGGGCGGGCATTACCCGCTGAGGAGGGAATAGGGAATGGGGAATAGGGAATAGATATTCGCCGGAGGCGAATTAAAAACTACTCCCCACTCCCTACTCCCTATTCCCTTTGATTTCGCGGACAATGTCCGCGCCCCTGAAAGTCTTTTTCTCAATTTGATTTTGGCAGAAACATCTGGAAAAATACTCCAACTTTCGATGTTGATTTTCTTCTGAAAAAACGCTATACTTGAAAAAGCGATTATAATAATAGATAATTCCCACCTTTTTTATTCCCAATAAATATGAAACGAATCCTTGCAGTATTGACGTTTTTGTTATTGAGCGCGCCGTTGTTCGCTCAGCAGCCGGATTTCCTGTCCAACAATCCTTTTGACGGAGGCTTTGGCGTCGGGAACGACAGCGGTTTCAGTTTTGGCTCTGACGCTGGTTTCGGCTCCCAAAACAGCCGGGCGACCGTCTCCGTTACCGGGAAGTTCATTCAGGACTCCAATTCGCCTGGAACCGGGAAACTGCTTTTGGAAGCGGTAGTTCCCGAGGGCTATCACATGTATTCGATTACGCAAAAGAACGGCGGTCCGACAGCCGCCAAAATTACGCTTGAAACGTCGTCGCAATACGCTTTGGCGGGTTCGTTTTCCGCTCAGACGCCTCCGCGGATTCAAAACGTGGATTATTATGACGTCCCGATTGAAGAACATCGTGGAACCGTTATCTGGACGGCGCCCATTCAGTTTGCTTCCGGCGTTGATCCGTCAACGATTGAAATCAAAGGTTCTTTATTTTATCAGATTTGCGACGATGTCAACGGCACGTGTCTGGAACCGACTGAGGCGTCTTTTGCAGCGAAAATCGTTCCTGGGACGGCGGCTGCAATTACTCCGGCAGACGCCAGCTCCATTCCCGCGCCGCAGCTTTCCGATCCCAAAGGACAATTTCCAGAAGCCGCCGCAGCGTCCGGCGAATCGCCCGATGAACCCGCTCCCGCCGCCGGTTTGAGCGCGTATTCAACCCAGCAATTGATTAACTGGTCGTTGATGGCGTTTTTGGGCGGCTTGATTCTTAACGTCATGCCGTGCGTTTTGCCGGTTATCAGTTTAAAACTGATGGCGTTTATCGATCAGGCGGGCGAATCCAGATTTCGAGTGTTTATTCTCAACCTTTGGTACGTTGCCGGGTTGATGGTCGTGTTCGTTTTTCTGGCGTTTTTGTCAACGTACGGGCTGTCGCTCTTTACCGGCAAACTGACAAACGAGTCCGGCATGGGCTGGGGCGAAATGTATGCTTATACATGGGTGCAGATAACCATGTGCGCGTTTATATTTGTCATGGCGTTGAGCATGTTGGGCGTTTGGGAGATTCCGATTCCCGGCTTTTTGGGCTCCGGCGCCATTAACGACGTTCAGCAAAAAGAAGGCGCAATCGGCGCGTTTACCAAAGGCATTTTTACGACCTTGATGGCGGTTCCCTGCACCGGTCCGTTTATCGGTCCGATTTTAGGCCTGACAATGGGCGCGCCGCTGTCGTTTACAATGCTCATTTTCTGCATGATCGGCTTGGGTATGGGATTCCCGTATTTACTGGTCGGTCTGTTCCCGGGACTGCTTTCCTTCCTGCCCAAACCCGGACAGTGGATGGTAACCGTTCGGGAAATTATGGGATTCCTTCTGCTGGGAACGACGGTTTATTTCTTCCGAATGGTTCCGGAGAATTTGATGGTTCCCGTTCTGACGCTGCTGTTTTCACTGTGGTTTATTTGCTGGATTGTCAACAAGATCCCTTACGGGGCGACGTTTGGACAGCGCCTTTTGAACTGGTCAATTGGAATTCTCGTCGCGACGGCGGCAACCATCTGGATGTTTCATTCCTATACGGCGGACAACAGTTTCCCGTGGGCGGAAACGTTTTACTCCGATTCCAATGCCAGTAACGGCAACCCGCTTTTGACAGCCGCTCAAAACGAGCAAAAGGCTGGTCGAACAGTAATGATTGAGTTCACAGCAAGCTGGTGCCCCAACTGCAAAGCGAACATGTATACGGCGATTGAAACGGACGACGTCGAAGAGTTTATTCGCAAAAACAACGTCTGTGCTATTATTGGCGACTGGTCCAGAAAACCGCAAAACAGCGAAGACCCCGACGTTATCAAACAGGCTCTCAACGCGTTCGGTCGGCAGTCCATTCCAATGCTGGCAATTTTACCAGCCGACGGCTCCGATCCGATTCTCCTGGATGGCCCGATTACAAAAGGACAGCTGCTCAAAGCCCTCAACGACGCCCAGTCCAAGTCAGGCGCCAAGCAGATTAACGAAGACGTTAAAGGCGCGTATGAGGAGGCAGTAGGGAATTAGCATTTAGTGCATAGTGTATAGTGCATAGTGCATAGTGAGGCGCTTTGCGCCTTTATTCCTAAGCACTAAGCGCTAAGCACTAAGCACTAAATACAACGCGCTATGCACTCGCAACTATTATGATTCAAACCTCAGATCTGACGAAAGTTTACGGTTCGCTCAAGGCGGTGAATTCGCTGAATTTGTCTTTGAAAGAAAAAGACGTCTTTGGGTTTATCGGGCCCAACGGCGCGGGCAAGACAACCACGATGCGAATTCTGGCGACGCTGCTTCAGCCGTCCTGGGGCGAGGCGTCGATTTGCGGACAGTCAATCTATACCAACCCGCGGGAAATTCGGCGGCTTATCGGCTACATGCCAGACTTTTTCGGCGTCTACGACGACATGAAAGTCATTGAATATCTGGAATTTTTCGCCGCGGCGTACCGAATCAACGGCGATCAGCGCCGCAAACGCTGCAACGAAATGCTGGAACTGGTCGATCTCGGGTACAAGCGGGACGCGTTGGCGACAAGCCTGTCCCGCGGCATGACGCAGCGCCTGGGTTTAGCCCGGGTTCTGCTTCACGACCCGCAGGTTTTGCTGCTGGACGAACCCGCCTCCGGTCTCGACCCGCGCGCCAGAATCGAAATCCGCCAGTTGCTCAAACGTCTGCGCGACATGGGCAAAACGATCATGGTTTCCAGCCACATCCTGCCGGAACTGGCGGACGTCTGCAATAAAATCGGAATCATCGAACGAGGAACGCTTCTGGTCAATGCGGACGTTACCGACGTCATGAAACAGGTGCGACAAAATATAACCATCGTGGTCGGCGTACTAAACAAGCCGGGCAAAGGGCTGGACGAAGCGGCTCAAGTCCTGGAATCGACCGGCATGACGCAAAGCGTTTCCGTTTTAGACGACCCCGCCGCCGGCAAACGGCTCCGCGTTACGCTCAAAGAGGAATTTCCGGACTACTCCCCGCTGTCAACCGCCCTAATCCAAAACGGTTTCTCGCTGACGCACTTTGCCGAAGAAGAAATCAACCTCGAAACCGCGTTCATGGCGCTGACTAAAGGAATCACAGCGTAAGGGAAAATTTCAAAATTTACGCGTTAAGAGTTTTACAAAAAATGCACAGACAGGGCGCTCTGTGCATTTTTTATCTTTAAAGGCGTTTCTCTTGCCGAAGTTGTAACGGAACTATTTCTTCAGGTTTTCTATTTAAAATACTGAGATAATTAAAATTGCTCTTGTCGCAACGGGGAAAATTTGCTATTTCATTTATGATAAAAAATTGTTTTCAGTCTGTAACATGGGCGAAAGCGCTGGCAAATACGGCGTAAAGCGCAGGGACGGCCCTAATATATATTGAGAGCGCGTCTCGGTTGCAGGTTTGAAAAAATGTCGCCAAAAAGGTCGGATTTAAAGGAAATGTAGAGAAATTTTAGCGAATTTCAGCAAATTGTCGAAATTTTTATTTATTTCTTTTTTAATCCGGACGAAAATATAAATTGAACGCCCCTGTATAGCGTTTTAGTGGAGGGATTCCATAAACGCTGTGGGGATCGAAAATCGGAAACGGAAAACGAGCGTCTCAAGACGCTTCAAACATTCCAATCGAGAATTCATCCCAAACGCGGGCGTCCGAACTGTCAGGGAAATCAGAGCGCAAGCGATGTAAAGACGGTTCGGAAACTGGCAATTCACGGGGAGAAATCGCGGCTCGGAGTTGTCAGACTTGGACGTAAAAGTTAAACGTCTATCTGCCGCGGAAAAGTTTACAATAGTATTAAGGCTACAGTCATGAAAAAACAAGGAAGTTTGAAGAACAGCTTTTATCGTCCCACTTGGGATCGTATTGTAAAAGCCTTGTCGTTCGTTCTTTTGTTGACAGCAGTTCTTTGCATTGCAACGAAAGAAAGTCAAGCGCAAACGTCGGCGCCGGGTGCAGCTCGCGCTCAATGCTCCGATTTACTTCAGCGCGCTCGTCAAGCGATAAACGAAGGTAAGCTCGCCGATGCGGATACGCTTATCGGTCAGGCGGAAAGCCTCAACGTACAGTATGAACCGCTGTACACAGGCGATACGCCCGCTCGTCTTCGCCGCGAACTGGATCGAGCCAAAGGAGCTTCGGCTTCGTCTCAGGATCCGTTTGCCATTCGCGGTCAAAACAACAGCGCGCCGTCAGTTCCCGCTGTGTCTCCGGTAACCAACGCCTCCGCATTGGCGAAGAAATACATTGCGGAAGGCCGTTCTTCACTCAGCCTTGGCGCGTTGGACAAAGCAGAACAGCTTTGTTCCGAAGCGATGAAGCTGAAGGTTGCTTACGCTCCTGGCGAAGACACGCCCGAACGTCTTATGCGCGACATTCAGACTGCCAAACAGCAGCAAATGGCGATGAACGCTCCGGCGGTTCCGTCTCTGCCTGATCTGCCTCCCGCTCCGGAAGCTCAGTCCGCTCCGGTAGCCCCGGCGATGGCGACCATGGCGACGGCTCCCGCTTCTGGCGATGTCCCGGTTGCGGTTCGTCAGCAGAGCGACAAACTTTTGCTTGAAGCGCGTAAAAATCTGGCGACGGGGGATGTTGCCAACGCGCGCGCCAAAGTCGCTCAGGCTCGACAGCTCAACGTGCCTTACGGACCGAAAAACGATTCGCCCAATCGCGTTGAAAAAGACATTAACTCTTATGAAGCCGCTTACGCTTCCGTTCAAAATAATCCGTCCGACATGAACAGTCGGAAAGAATACGCTCGCGTTCTGCTCAGCCAGGCTAACACGCTGTATCAGCTTCGCTGCTACGATATTGCGGAAAACGTTGCAATGAACGCCGCGCGTTTGAATGTTGAATACACGGCTTACGACGTCAAACCGCAAGATTTGATCGCCAAGATCAACGGCGCTCGTCAGCGATCTGCTTCCGGCGCTCCGGTTGCTAACGCCAGCTATCTGTCCAACCGCGACGCTACTGCTGTTGAACAGGTTGCCGCCGTTCAGCCCGGACAGCCCTCAAGCATGACCGAAGGCATGAGCTATTTCCTGCAGGGCGAAGAAGCTCTCAAGGCTGGAAAAACTCAGGCTGCTGCGAACGCGTTCCTCAAAGCCGCTCAGCACAGAGACGAACTCGATTACGCTTCACAGCGTCAGCTCAACGACCGGCTTACGTTCCTCAATGCGACCTCTGCTCCTGCTCCTGTTCCTGGATCTGCTGCCGCTGTAGCCGCGGAAGCGACCGAAGAACAGAACGCTCTGTTCAGCAAAGTCGCTTCGGAACTGACTGCTCAGGAAGCCAAAGCGCTCGCCATGGGAAAAGCCAATCCTCGCGAAGCGGTTTCCATTCTGACTGCAGCTCGAGACAATGTAGACAAATCCGCTCTGGACGATACGCGCAAAGCCCGATTGCTGGCGCATGTTGATCAGAAGATAAACGAATTGAATCTGTATATTTCGCAAAACGGCGCGTTGATCGCCAACGCAGAAAACAATCGCAAGATTGACGAAGACAACGCTCGCGCGATGCAGTATAAGACCGAAAAGGAACAGAAGATCGCCAAACTCATCGACGAAGTCAGCCAGCTGACCCGCGAACAGCGTTATGCCGAAGCGGAACTCAAAGCCAAGCAGGCTTACGAACTCGATCCCAACAACCAGGCGTGCATCCTCGCTTTCCAGGTAACCAAAACTCGACGCCGCGTTGAAGACGGTCAGAAGATTCGCGATATGAAGAACGAAGGCTTCCTCACCGCCTTGGAAGACGTAGATCGTTCTGCTGCCTACACGCTTGATCGGGATCAGAGCATGGCTTTCCCGGATCGCGCAACCTGGGCTGACATTACCCAGCGCCGCGCCAAGGGCGACGAACAGAGTCCGTACACCGAACGCGAACTGGAAATCAAGAAGAAGCTCGAACAGCCCGTTCGACTGGACTACAAGCAGACGCCGATCAGCTCCATCCTGGACGACCTGGCTGCCTTGTCTGGAGTCAATATTTACAAAGATCCGGCTGGCTTCGCCGCTGCTGGAGTCGCGTCCGACACGCCTGTAACGATTTCGCTCACTAACGACATTCAGCTCAAAAACGCTCTCGACCTGATTCTGGAGCCGTACGATCTGACCTACGTTATCAAGAACGAAGTCCTCAAGATTACAAGCAAAGAAAACGGCCGCGGACAACTTTACACCAAGACGTACCCGGTTGCCGACCTCGTTATTCCGATTCCGAACTTTGTTCCGACGGATAACCTGGGATTGTCCGGCGCCTACAAACAGGCTCTGGCTATGAACAACGGCATGGCGGGGAACGGAATTGGTTCCTCCATCATGGCGCCTGCCACCGCAGTTGCCAGCCGCGCCAACGGCAACGTCAATAACAACATTTTGGCTCAGTCCATGGGCGGCGACCTGACAGCGGGCTCCCCCATGACGCCGGCTTCCAGCAACTCCGGACCTTTCGGCAGCGGTTCTGGCGCAGACTTCGACAGCCTTATCGAATTGATTACCAAAACCGTTGACCCCGAATCCTGGAAAGACAGCGGACAGGGAGAAGGTACAATTGAAAAATTTGAAACCAACTTGAGCCTCGTCATTCGTCAGACTCAGGAAATCCACGAACAGATCGCCGAACTGCTCGAACAGCTTCGTCGTCTGCAGGACCTTCAGGTTACCATTGAAGTTCGATTCATCAGCCTGTCCGACAGCTTCTATGAAAGAGTCGGCGTTGACTTCGACGTCAATATTAAATCGAACCAGAATGGCAACGTTACAATCGAAAAGACTACGGCTACCGACGCTGACGGCAACCTGACGGAAACGGATTACGCCAAATTCCAGCGCAGCGCGACCATCGGTCTGAAAGCGCCTGGTCTGTTCAGCTCCACGCTCGACATTCCGGTGTCTCAGGGAGGATACGGCGGAACAACGCCAGCGTTCGGCGGTTACACCGGCGGCGACGGCTTGACCATGGGTCTGGCGTTCCTGAGCGATATTGAAGCCTACCTGTTCATCGAAGCCGCTCAGGCTGACTCTCGATCGAACATCATGCAGGCTCCGAAAGTAACCCTGTTCAACGGTCAGCAGGCTATGGTTTCCGATACGCAACAGAGCCCGTTCGTCATCAGCGTTACCCCGGTTGTCGGCGACTTCGCCGCGGCTCAGCAACCTGTCATCGTCGTACTGTCTGAAGGAACCTTCCTCACAGTTCAGGCGGTTGTCAGCAACGACCGACGATTCGTCCGACTGACGGTTGTCCCGTTCTTCAGCGAAATTAAAGAAGTCAACGTCTTCAAGTTCACTGGTTCGACGACAACGACGGAAGACACCTCGTCTGAAGGCGACGACGAACAGCCTGTTACCAAAAAGAACAGCAAGAACGTTTCGACCTCCAACTCCGGCACATCCGTTCAGCTGCCTACCTTCGCGTATCAGACCGTTACCACGACAGTCAGCGTTCCTGACGGCGGTACAGTCCTCCTGGGTGGAATCAAACGACTCAAGGAAGGCCGCGATGAAAAGGGAACTCCTATCCTCAACAAGATTCCTTACATCAACCGACTCTTCCAGAACACCGGCATCGGCCGCGAAACTGAAAGCTTGATGATGATGGTTACACCGCGAATCATTATCCAGGAAGAAGAAGAGGAAAGAATGGGCATCGCCGCCCCGTGATTCTGACCTGAAAAGATGATTTTGGAATTGACAGTTCCAAACGTTAAATACAAAAGTTTGACGACGATGGTTACTCCCCGTATCATCATTCAGGAAAAGGAAGAGGAACAATTGGGCATCACTCCCTAATACAGGGGGTATATATTCCCCGGAAAATTCCTGACGTCAAACTTGCCGCCGTAGTCATCCCCCTGACTGCGGCGGTTTTATTTTAAAGACGATTCTATCTCGAACTTTACTTCAAGCCCCAGATTTTTTCTATCATTTCATACCCGACAGGGTCGTGGCGGCGGAATTCTGTTTTGACAAACGGATAGAAATCGTTCTCTCCAAAATAACATTCCGTCAGCTCGGCAAAGTATTCCATCGGGTTGGTTGCCGCGTAGGCTTTTTCTTCCAGCTGATAGTAGTTCAAAACGCGGTCGTAGAGCTTGTTTTCTATTGCGTGTTTATAGGCGTTGATAATAATTTCGTTATTGTATCCGTTCTCTACTGTTCGGAAATGGTATCCATGCGCCAGTTCATGGAGCAGCGCCATGGGCTGACGATCGTATTCGTTGAGAAAATACTGGGCGTTTGGGATGTCAATTCCGCAGGTTTTATCCGGATTGACGCCATGAGTTTCAAGCCACTCTTTGCTGATGTGGTAGCACATATTTGTGTAAGTCGGGTCTTTCTCCTGAATCCAGATGGGAGTTTTCTGAAGTTCACTAACAATTTTTTCGGGAAGGAGAACCTGAATCTGGGTTAGCTGAAGAGAGATCATTTTCATTGATTTTTTATCCAGTTCCGGATTGGCTCTCAAGTCGGCGGCGGCGTAAACCGTCCAACCGCAGACGTCTCGGACTTCATATTCAGACGTCGGAACGTACGGAGCATAAGTCTTTGTTTCTTCGCTGAGAACAGAATTCGTCAACGCTAAAAGCGCCAGACAAAAAATTTCAATAATAATCAGGCGTTTCATAGATTGCACATGCCTCCTAAATTGTCTATCTTCAAACTACGGAACAAAAATCTGAAATTGCTCTTTACACCGTTGAAGTATTTTGCTATTATTACACACCTTTGTTTTTTTTGCAAGAGGGCGGGGAAGCCTTCTAAAACAGTTTAATGATTAAAAATCGGAGTGCAACTATGAATTTCAATTTCTTTAACTGGATTCGCCAAGGCGTTAAACAGTCGGTTTTAATGGGCGTTCACGATGCAGTGGAGTGCATTGGGACTCCGGTCGAAACGGATCAGGTTCGAGAAACGCTCTTGCAGTTTGCCGGAAGCGATGAAAATGCTGTGACAACTGTTGACGTTCGCCGGGTGTCAAATTCCTCGCCGCGCACTGCTGGAAAGCTTGGACGACGTTTGAGCGACACGCTTAAAAAAGCTGATGAAACCAAATCTGAACCATAAAAATACGGGTTTTGGCCGATTATCAAGTTCTAAACGTGTAACATCTGTAACATTTAGTGGTTAGGATGAATGCGTTCATCTTGATTGGATTTTATTGGTTGACATGCGGACGTCCTCTGGACGTCCGACTTGAAAGTCTTGTTCCAATGCCTTCAAATTTCCCTAACCACTAGCCCGTATAGTTCCTTTGTAAACCTGAAGAAAT
>JAFZAL010000226.1 GCA_017557195.1 Thermoguttaceae bacterium
AAATCCTTCATCGTCTCCGCATTCCAAGCCGCCGGTTCCATGACCAAAAATGTAACAGTTCTCGACAGGAAAGCCTAACCTGTCTTCACGAAGCGGCTTAAACGGAAATCGAATATTGAAATCGCCGCGCTCGTATACGACGTTTTCATTCTCTTTATCGTCAGGATACAACCGGTCAACGGTTACCTCGTCGTTATCAAAGACTTCACGATAGAAATTGAAGGCGCTTTGGTCAATCGCCTTGCCGTAACAATTCTCAAGCTCCTGCAGTTCATCAGAATCCAAAATCTCGTCTGCGTTTTCCGATAAGTTCTCGCCGCCTGTCATTTCGGACAGCCCAAGTTTATTCAGCAGTTCTGAAAACGAATCTGCAACCTTAAACGTCTCGGCAAACGGGCTTTGATAATAAAAGCCTTTCTTTTCCGGAAAATACAACAGAACTTCATTAGGCGGATTGTTTTGATCGTCCCCCCGCTGTGCAATCATAAACGCGTTCCCGTATGGTTCTGGGCTGAAAAACGCCAGATCAATTTTCGCATAGAAATCGTTGACGTTTTGTATTGAATTCTGATACGGACTAAAATGCAAGTCGTTGTTCTCAATTTGTTCAAAATTGTTTTCAAAGAACGACTTCACATCTTGCCTGTCGTTGGCGCTGAGCGTTTCCAAAAAATTGGCGTAAGATAAAGACATTTGCGTTCTCTCCTATAGTAATAGAAAACATTCCCCCCTATTCCACGTACAAAACCCAGTCGGCGTCGTTGGGTTTCTTCGGAAGCGCGACGGTTCCGGATTCTGAAACGGTTAGCGTAACCGGCGGCTGATAAGCGCCCGTCTGCGGGTCAAACCAGACGGCTGTTACATTACGGCTTGGCGCGAGGTTCTCAAGCGTTCCGGTTTCCGTTCCAGTCGAATAGAAATAGAAAACGAATCGCTTAGTCTCTTCGTACGCGGCAACGTAAAAGACCTTGTCGCCCGGCGTGAACCGCATTTCCCCGCCGGAAAATTCCGGCGTCAGCTTCCACCATTCACGCTCCTGGAGGAATTTCTTCATGTATCCCATCTGGATGGCGGAGGGAAGCTCTAACGCCTCTGACCATGGAATGGCTTTGTCTTCCGGGGTAACAGCCGAAACGCCGTCGTGCCGGGACGTTGTGTTCATGTCGTACGTGCTCAGATAAAGCCAGATGTCCTCTGCGCCGTAGCCGTAGCCGTAAAGCCCGGTCAGATACGCGTACCAGCCCTGAGCGCGCGCCCCAAAGTCCTTTGTCCACAGATAGCAGTATTTGCCCTCGTACAGAATCGCCGGCTTGCCTTGTCCGCCGTCCCAGAAATCTTTCGGAACGCTCAAGTCAAACGGCTGATTGAGCGGACGCGACCACTGAACGGCGTACCACGTATGACCAGGAACGTTTTGGAAAATCGACGGCTGAACGTTTTTGCCGTTCCCGGTTCTTGTAACGCATCCGGCGTTTTCCTGATGAGCGGAAATCGGATGGCGGTACGGGTCGTACTGATAAAGCCATTTACAAACCTTGACGTACGGGTTGTTGCTGCGGTCGAACTTGCCGTAAAAATCGTCGTCAACTTCCTGTCCCAGCGTCCAGAAAACCGGGTAGGCGGCATAGCGCGCGACCCAGTATCGGGACAGCCGTTCCAGATAGGCGTCGTCGTTTTCAATCGCCTTCATTTCGTTTGGAAAGAAGAACTGGGCGTTGGCGTGCACCAGCCCCTTTTGAGCGATATACGCGAAGTACTTGTCCATTTTCTGGAATCCCTTGACGTCGTCAGAAGAAATGCCGTCTGAATAATCAATCCCGACGTTTTTGGAATCGGACAGATAAACCGAAATCCCGATCGGTTCCGACTGATAAACCGTAAACCCCTGCTCGACGCGGCGGTCGACAATCGCCTTGAAATGAGAATTCGTTTTCAGCTTGCCCGCATGAGGTCCAGGCTCGTCAAATTCCTCTTTCATCATGCTCCAGTGGGTGTCGCCCAGATAGAAAAACGGCGCCCCGTCAGCGTAGACGAAATACTTCAAGCCCTCGCGAGTTGTAACAAAACCGCGGCGATAGATTTCCAGATCGCCGTCGTACGGAACCGCTTTGAGACGTCCCGTCTGACCGTTCAGACCCGCGTCGTCCGGCGTACACGAGGTTTTGTACGTCCAAACGCCCGGCTCTGTCGGAGCGAATCGAACGCGCCAGACTTTGCCGCCGTCCCAAAAGGCGGGAACCGTCAAAACCGTACCCGATTCAGAGGTAAACGCGACGTCGAGCGTAACGTCGTTAAACGCCTGCGCGTCTGACAAATCCTTTTGAGACTGGAATTCAAACTCCGTCGCCGTCCAAACCGGAACAGTCCGTTCTTCGCCCAGACATACGGAAACAATCGTGGATAAAACAAAGGATAAAAGGATGTGGCGGGTGTGCATAATGAACCTCCATGGATATTAGGGAGTAGGGAATAGGGAGTGGGGAGTAGTAATTAATTCTAACAGAATTGAATGCCGTGTCAAGACAGAAGAAAGGCGAGCCGGGGTGCGTAAGCCCCCGGGCAGCGAGGCAAAGCCTCGTGCCAACCGCGTAGCGGTTCTAGTTGAACGCTTCGCGTCCGTTTTTCATTGCTTTGCGAACTTTGCGTTCTTTGCGGCTTAAAATTCTTCGGCGGCTGACACAGCCGCGATCCAACAGGTCGAACGGGCAATTCTGCGAAAATGATTTTTGGAGGCTTCCGCCGCAAAGCGTAGGCGGGTCGGGATGCGTTAATCCCTGATAAAACATTTATTGCCAATTGTTTCTTTGTGTTCTTTGTGTTCTTTGTGGCTAAATACCTTTGGCGGACGAAGTCCTCCGAAGTTCTTAACGCATTATTGAGGCAGTACGCAACGGAACCCGACGTCATCATAAACTTTTTGCGGCAAGCTGCAGTCCCGAATCGTTGGTCGATAAATTCTATCGACAACATCCCAGCCGCCCCCGCGAATTACACGATATTGACTCGAGGACGAATCGTCCATTGGGTATTCCAAATTGCCGTCTCGATGCGAATCCGGCATAACGTATTTCTGGAATTTCTCATTTTTTGTTGTTATAAGAATACATTCATCGACAATAACAAATGTCAAATCCCAACCTGCAAGCATTCTGTTTAGCGCTGAGCGTAATGACACGTCAGAAATATTTAGATTCACCAGCAGTTCTTCTGGATCAATCATTTCATCCCTGAGAGCCGGATAATCTATTTGTATTTCAAGCTTATACAATTGACTAATGCTATTGATAACGTTGGGCAAAGGCTCGTCAGCAAAATTGAAACTGACGTTTTTTTTCAGCAATTGCATCAGTTGTTCTTCATGTTGGTTGATAACAGAGTTGTCCATAGATATAAAGAGTTGACGAAGATGTTCCGAGTTATGAAAAGTTTCATCTGCTTTCGTTTTGGTTGTAATAAGAAGGCATTCATCTTCAATAATGAAGGACAAGTCTCCGTTCTTTAGCATTCTGTTTAAAGCAGAACGCAAAGTAACTCCGGACATGTTAAAAACAAAACCAACTTCTTCTGGAGGAATCATCTCATCCCTAAAAGCTGGCTCGTCCAACTGAACCTCTATATGATGCACATCCTTGATTTCAGCAATAACGTCCTCTAACGGCGCATAGTCGAATTTAAAAGTTGTTAATTCATTTAACGCCTGTATAATCTTCTTTTCTTTAGGACTGATAAATGAGCTGTCAGACTTTTCGTTTTGCAATGACGTTTCTTCTGTAAAAAAATCACTGTAACAGTCCTCGCACCACTCCCAAATATTTGTTTGCATTTTGCAGACGTTCCAGACGTTATTATATCTCGTTCCTACAGGAATTTCGACCATTTCTCCGTCAAGTGTTTGAACTTCCTGGGTTTTACTTACAAGATAATTTGTAATATCTGTATCAGCCGTACTCCATGCTTCTCCATTCCAAATTTCAGAAAACATATCTGAATTTCCCGCCCGACACGCATATTCCCATTGAGCTTCTGTCGGAAGTTTCAAATTCGCTTTGCGACAAAACGTTTGGCAATCGTTCCAGGAAACGTTTTCAACCGGAAAATCATCCTCTTCAAAATCACTGGGGACATTTTCCATGACGGCTTTCCATTGGCGATGACTAACCTCGGTTTCCATAATCCAAAAACCTTCTTTCAGGACAACGCGATGCAGTTTTTCATTGGCATAGCGTTCCTCATAGAAATCTGGAGACCCCATCATAAACTCTCCTGCCGGACACCAACGGAACGCAAACTCAACCCCGTTGATGGTTACAACTTTGCGATCTCCCGGCAAAGGCTCTTCTTTTGGAAGATCAATTTGCGTCTGTTCTGAGCGCTCTGTTTCTGAGCGCGCTGTCGTTTCTTCATTTGTTGTTTTATTGGAACCGCATGCGGAAAAAAGCGCGGGAGTCAAAACAACCAGAGCCAAGACAAAAAGATTTCGGGAAAAGGTCATGGTATTGCTTTCCTTGTTGAGTTAATTGGATTTCTTGAAAACCAACAGTTGAACCGCTACGCGGTTATTAAGGAAGCGTAACTGCGTTCGCTTCGCTCACTACGTTACCGCCTTCCATTTTCCGTGGGTTTCACCCACGGCTAGAAATATTGAACCGCTACGCGGTTCTAGCAGACGCTAAAGCGTCTGTTTTCCATTTCTTTGCGTACTTTGCGTTCTTTGCGGCTTAAAATTCTTCGGCGGCTGACACAGCCGCGATCCGGGCTGAACGAAGGTTGACGCCAGGGCGGTGTTCCATTGGCAGGCGGGGACGCCTGCGGTCGGCGCGGACGCCGACCCTCCGAAGCGCAAAGCGACCCACGGGAGCGGATATTAGCAAACGCGCGGCCGCGCGGATTGAGAGCGGCGCCTCGCCGCCCTTGAAAAAACTTTCGGTCGCCAGCAAGCTGGCTCCCTTTTAGGGAAGTTTTTTCAAGGTA
>JAFZAL010000227.1 GCA_017557195.1 Thermoguttaceae bacterium
AAAGAAATACAGCCATGGAATTAGTTGGTTGTTAGGATTTTTTGAGGCTTTAGACAAGAAACAGGCATTAGGACGCAAGCGTCTTAAAAACTACTGCCTATTGCCTACTGCCTACTGCCTTTTATATGACAAACGGATTGCGTTTCCATTGGGATGGAATAAACTGATACGGATCCTGACTTTTCTTAAATTCTTCGATTTTTCTGTTTCGCTCTTCAAGAGCCTTTTTGATAAAATCTTCTCTTTGCTGAAGAAAATTGTCCTCTAACGGACCAACGTCTTCAGTTTCAGGAGCAGACGCTTTCGCGACTCTTCTTGAGCGTTTGTTTTTTTCAATCGCTTTTTCCTCTTCGGCTATAAAATTCAGATCTATATTCGGCAGACGTTCTTCATTACCGGCGTTATCGGCAGTCGTTTCACCAGAGCCTTTGTTGGCTGCTGCCAGATCGTCTTCGGGGTCAAGCAAAATCGGTTCAAGAAATTCCGGAACCCTCCTGCCGGGAAGATAGCTGACCGCATTTGAAGAACCCTCTGGAGACGAAGAATTCTTTTTAGACTTCTCTCCTGGGGCTTTTTTCTGCGGCGTCGCTTTTTCAGGCGATTTCGAATTCTCAGACGGAGTTGAACCGTCTTGAACTTTGCTGTCGTCTTTGCCGTCTGAAGGCGATTCGCTCTCGTCCACAGGCGTCTTTTCGATAAATTCTGGATCTATGTCGTCAAGAGTTACATCGCCTTGCCATGGAGCTTCGAACTTTGTAACGTCAATCTCAATATCGTCAGTCGGTCTTGCCGGTTGATCCTGCAGCAAATCGTGAAGACGCTGAATCTCATCCGGCTTCATATCGACAATAATTGATTTCCAATGCTTGACAATAAGCTGCTTTTTTTTGTACGGAATAGACATGGCCGGATCGTTCTTCTTCATACGAATCACGCGCCACGCCGCGGCTTTTTCGTCCAAATCCGGATCCAGTTCTGGCGGATGCGTTTTCATGTACCCGTACTGCGTTTCAAAGATTTTATCCTGAACCTGTCTCTGTCGTTCGTTATTCCAATAATAAAGCAGCCCGCCAATTACGCCGGCGCACATAATGCAGGGCACAACAATCTGAATCCACCACTGATTCTGGCACCACCAGCGAAGGAAAACGTAACGATTATATGGATCTCTTGGCGAATAATATGGCATTGTATTGTTAAACGCTTTGATCTGTCAATTCTACAGCCCGTTCAAGCCAACCGTTGACGTCGTTGAGACGCAACAAGTCTGAAGCGATGCTCGGATTGGCAAAAATTCGAGCGCGCTTGACAAAAAAATCAAACTGCTCCGTCGCCAGCGCGTTGACGGCGGGAGACGCCTGCTGAAGTTTGATATACTGGTTCTGCCGGGTGAAATACACGTCCACTTTAAACTGAACTTCTTTCGCCGCAGGCGGAGCGTCTATAATAATATCATCAGGTTTTATCGGTATCGACAATTCCGCAGACGCCAGTTGAGCGGCGTTGATTGAACATCGTACAAGCCATTCAAACGGTTTACGCGATATACGACGTACAATTTCGCTATCTTCCAGAATACTGAATTCTTTGACTCGTTTGTATATCCGACGACGCCTGCCGAAAAGCCCGTCCAGCAGCTCGACAGCAGACTTTTGTCCCGTAGACTTTGCGACGCCAATAAGCCGCTGCTGGAATTCGTAATCGGAAAGTTCTTCGTAATCGTCAAGGTTTATCACGTCCCAAAGACGATAGACGGCTCGCTGTAACATGGCAGTTGCCGCGCGAACGGTGTGATGCCAGTAGACCTCGCTGAACATGACGTATCGGGCGAAAACCATCAATTCCGCCGCTGTGCGGCCTTTGTCGGTAATCGCCAACTGGTCGCCCGTCTCGTTCAAACACAACGACCCGATTAACCGCTGACGGTCAAAGTGACGTCCGTACGGAACCCCCGCGTGCAGGCTGTCCCGATACAGGTAATCCATCTTGTCGATGTCGATCGGACCGGAAATCATGCTCTCCAACAGTCGCATTGCAAGCGTTTCCGTTTTCCCGTTGAGCAAATTGTCTACCAGCTTCGGCTCAACGCCCCAGTCCTGACGCAAGGCTTCCGATAATTCGGAATCGGCAAGCCGCTTTCCCAGCCGCTGTTCGTGACTCTTAACGCCCGGCAAATCCATGTCTTCAATCAAATGACAGTACGGATAATGCCCGACGTCGTGGAGCAGGGCGGTTACGATAAACAATTCCGCCAACTGGTCTGAAATCGTCGACGTAAAGCGTTCGTCCGACGACAACCTCTGCAAGTACAGCAGCGACAAACGATACACGCCCAACGAATGTTCAAAGCGCGTATGCCGCGCCGCCGGATAAACCAACGGCGCCAGTCCAAGCTGCGTAACTTGCGACAACCGGTAAAACTCCGGCGAGTCAATAATCCGCCGAACGCGAGGCGTTATCGGAACGTCCGTTTCTGACGGAATTCTGATTATCGACTTGCGAGACGACAATCCGGCGATTTCGGGAATTGCATACATACTTATAATCTAATCGCTTTTTTGAAAATTTCAAGTGTTTTTTGCTCAAATTAAAGAATAACTCTAAAATAAACCGACATAGAAACAGCATAATTCCTCTCTTTCTGGAAAATAGAGAAAATAGTGTAAAAATAGTAAAACTATGTCGTTTTCATTCAACGCGCAAACCCTGTCGATCATTGCAGAAGAGTTCTCGAGACTTCTTCATCAGGAAATCTCGCCAGAACAGGTAAAAACGTTTACGCTGCTGAAAAACGACTGTTGCGTTGGCCGAAAATTCCAAGTCGGCAATATCGTCGCCGTCTGGAAAAACGCACAGCCGGAAATCGAATTCTACGACCTCCAAACCGGCGCGGTTCTCAATACGCTCAACCTGGCAAACGACTGGCGTCTGTTTGCCGCGTAATCGGACGGCTTTTCAAATTCAAAATTTCTTGTATAATATATCTATACGCTACTGAAAACGATAATGCCAGGTGTCGCGGATAATTATCCATGAATATTAATAATAAAACGTTCTGCCGAAAAGGAGTTGTTTCAATATGCTTTATTGGAATAATCCTGTTCACCCAACTTTGGTATGCTTATCCCATTCTTCAGCATCCAAAATTGCATTACTGGGCTTTTCTAAATGCACAAGCAGAAAATCCGCAGAGTCAAATATATCAATCTCAATTCTTTTTTAAAAACTTGAAAAAAGCAAAAGACCAGGTTTCTTTTGAAACCAATATATGGTCAAATACATATACTGATATTTACGGTTTAACATGCAATGTATTGCAAAAAGACTCCTGCGGCAATATTCTCAAACTGAATAACGGCTTGCTGACAGATGTTACATCCCAGTTTGACGTCAGCAAATCTCAAAATCAGCTGATTTCATTAAAAGAAACGCTCGATAAGAAGAACGTTCCGGTTCTGTTTGTTCTGGCTCCTCAGAAAATATCGCCAACGGATCCGCAATTGCCGCGAGGGGTAAAAGACGTTCGCAATGAAAAAGCCGATCAATTTATCAAATTTTTAGAACAGCGTCATATCGACTATATCGATTGCCGTTCAATATTTGCAAGTAATCCGTCTGAACACTATCGTCTGTTTTTAAAATCCGATTTTCATTGGCAGCCGGAATACGCTTTTTACGCTTTTCGTGAAACGGCGTGCAAGCTCAACCGGCAGTACGGTTTTAACATTCCTGAACAGTATTACGACCCTTCCTCATTTACGGAAAAACACGTTCCCTTGGAAGAGCGGCCGTATCGAGGGCAAAATATCAATTTGGAACTCAAAGCAACCGGACGTTTTTTTGCCCCCATTGATCAGTTTATCCTGTTTGAACCCAATTTTCAAACCAATACAAGATTTGAAATTCCGCATTTGAATATTGTCAAAGAAGGGAATTACACTCAAACCTGGCGTCAAAGCGGGGTTTACGCAATTCAGAAGTCAATCAACTACGACGTTCACAACAAAAAAGTCTGCCTGATTAAAGACTCCTTTGGAGCGTCTTATTTTGACTATCTCACATTAAGTTGTCATGAATTGCTGGCTATTGACCCCCGCAATTTCAAAGGCGATATCGTCGACGAAATTGATCAATTTCAACCGGATATTGTCATTCTGATTTATACGGTTCGTATGTTGTCTGACCTGGAATTAAATCTGTAACAGCTATTCCCGGTATTTCGCCCACGTTTCTTCTATCCATTTAACAGGGCGAACCGCTTTGAAAAAGTCAGGCGAGCGCCAGCCCTTGATCGCGACATCCGGGTTGGGATTGCCGTGGAAGATAACGGCTTTGGTTCCCGTCGGGGGGAGTTTGGTATCGAGAAAATATCCCAGCGGGAACGGACGCATACAGCTTTTGCGGAAACTGACGCACCAGCCCTCCGGCCAGTACTGAAGCAGTCCTTTGCGGTGCATCTCTCGCGAAAGATACGCCTGTTCGTTGCGGACTTCTTTCCGAACCTGGTCGCCGTGTTCCAGAAAATACTCGAGAATGTCCGGATATTTCCCGATTTCAAACCGGAAAATAGACGAATTCCCGATGTTCTTACCCGGCAGATTCCAGTCTTGAATAATGCGGAACGCGCCGTCGAGTTCAAAGAAGCAGTCGAGATTATCCCAGATCAGAACGTCCAGGTCAATAAACAGAGCCTGCCCGACGAGGTCGTCCAGACGTTCCTGAAAGACGGTCAGTTTTCGCCAGCCGCGTTCCGGCAATCGAGCGTCGAGGTTCATTTCCGGCAGCGGACGAACTTCAATCTTGGAATCCAACCCCTCGGCGTTCTCTGTAAAGCAAACAAATCGATGAGGAATCGTCAGGTTCTGCCGAACCATCGCCGCCAGCAAATTAACGTAGTCTGGGGAAAACTTCGTTCCCCATTTCATACAAATTACGTTGTTGGTTATGGAATTCATTTTTCGTTCGTCCTGTCCCTTCCTTTTTTAAGATTTTGCTGTATAATAAGAATATACATAAAAAGACACTGTAATACAACCCCAATTCCTACCTTAACTTGACAACCAATGAAAAAAGCGTTGATAACCGGCGTTACCGGACAGGACGGCTCCTATTTAAGTGAATTCCTGCTGGAACAAGGCTACGAAGTCCACGGCATGGTTCGCCGCTGCAGCAGCCAGAATTTCAGCCGAATCGAACATATCAAAGACAAAATCGCCCTCCATCAGGCGGATTTGCTTGATCAGTCGTCGCTGGAAGCGTTGGTTCGAGACGTTCAGCCGGACGAGGTCTACAATCTTGCCGCAATGAGTTTCGTGCCCGCCAGTTGGACTCAGCCGATCATGACCAGCGACTTCACCGGGCTGGGCGTTACGCGCATGCTGGAAGCGATTCGCCTCGTCAAGCCGGATGCAAAGTTCTATCAGGCAAGCTCTTCCGAGATGTTCGGCAAAGTCGAGTCGGAGCCGCAAAACGAGCAGACGCCGTTTCACCCGCGCAGTCCCTACGGCGTGTCTAAAGTCTACGGACATTTCATAACCGTCAATTACCGGGAAAGCTACAACATCTACGGGTGCAGCGGAATTCTGTTCAATCACGAGTCCCCGCGCCGGGGCATTGAATTCGTTACCCGAAAGATTACAGACGCCGTTGCCAAAATCAAGCTGGGCTTGCAGGAAAAGCTCTTTTTGGGGAATCTGGACGCCTGTCGGGACTGGGGCTACGCCGGAGACTACGTCAAGGCGATGTGGCTTATGCTTCAGCAGAATCAGCCGGACGATTTCGTTATCGCGACCGGGAAAAAGCATTCCGTCCGGGAATTCGTCTCGTTGGCGTTCGACCGCGTTGGGCTGAACTACGAGAAATACGTCGAAATCGACCCCAAATTCTACCGCCCGGCAGAAGTCTGCACTCTTTGCGGCAACGCCAGCAAAGCCAAACGGGTTCTCAACTGGGAGCCGGTCGTCGATTTTAATCAGCTGGTTAACATGATGGTCGACGCCGACTTGAAATCCGTGCAGCAGTCTTGAAGCTCCTCCGATAAATTGGCGCTTAGGGTTTGCGCAGGTCAGTCCGCACACGGATTTTGGCGAGCCGGGGTGCGTAAGCCCCCGGGAAAATACAGATTTTCACCGATTAGTTATTTGAATCTCATAATTCTTTATTATTATCCTTGACATTTAAAAGCCTTTGATTTTAATATTGACTTAAGAATCAAGATAATCAATCGGCGCTTATCCGTCTAATCCGTAGTATCCGTGTGCGACTAATAGACCCTAAATGGTTCATATTCTCGCTCATGTCAGTCTTGATTTAATTCTCAAAAAGCGCTATTATAGCGTTCATGAGACCCGTCAGACCCATTATTACCGATTTCGAAGAAGTCGTTCTCCCGGAAGACGACCGCCAGCAGACGTCGCAGGACGCCGGCGCGGACGATTTGTCGTCCATGTTCCAGCGGCTTATGAACAAGCCGGGAGACGCTGCCAGCGAGGGCGGCAACGCATCTTCGCAAGGTTCTTCGATTCCGTCTGACGTCCAAACCGGCGAGCCGAATTCTCAACCGAATCAACCGGAGGCGTCCGAGCCGATGGAAACGCATACCGAGTCCGTCGCCGCCGCAGCTCTTCAGGACGACGGGGAATGTCCGGTTTCGGCGGAATCCATTTTTGAGGCGATTCTGTTTGTCGGCAACGCCGAGAACGACGGGTTCATTTCTACAGAAGACGTTTGCGCTCTCATGCCCGGCGTAACAGAAGAAGACGTAGCCGCGGTTGCGGAAAAGATTGCTCAACGATGGAAAGAGGACGCCCGACCGTACTATCTGGAATCGCGCGACGGCATTCAATGGCGCGTTCAGCTTGACCCGCTCTTTGAACCGGTTCGCGACGGCTTTTACACGCCGACGAGGGAGTCGGAACTGCCGCAAAGCGCCAAGAACGTCCTGGCGCTGGTCGCCTACATGCAGCCGCTGACCGCTCAGGAAGTCGGGAAAAAGCTCGGCGTCGACCGTCCTGCGTCTATTCTAAACCTGTTGGTAAAACGCAATCTGATTCAGGTCGAACAGCGGATCACCGACAACAAAAAGGTCAACCTGTACAGAACGACAGACCGATTCCTGGAACTCTATAATCTGGACTCGCTCGACGATTTACCGACTATCGACGACGTTTAAAAATTATGAAGTGCGATGGCAAACCGTCGCACTCCATAACCCTATGAGCAGCGCTTGCGTAATTACGAATTACGCATTACGAATTACGCATTCTTTCGTTTCCGCCAGTACATCAGACCAGCAGCGCCGAGGATCAGCAACGCCCAAGTCGACGGTTCCGGAACGGCGTTGGCGTTAAGCGTTGCATAGACGGTGTCGCCCTCTACTTTCAGATTCCAGAAATACGCGTCTTCTTCCGATAAAAGACCGTTCCAGAAATCATCTGTAGCCAAAGCGCCGTCAAAATTTCGGGAAACAAATTCGTCATTTTCGTTATACGCTCCCTGGACAAGAATCGGATAAGTCGCGCCCGGCTGAACCGACGAGAAAGAAAGATCGAGAACGGAATTCTCATCAATGGTAAACGTATCGGCTGTGAGCTTGTCCATGCCGGTTGCGTCCTGTTCGATGAGCAATGTTGCGTCTTCTTTGAGAATGTATCCGCCGCCGAAAGTCGCCTCTCCAACGGAATTGCCCGGCGAGAAAACGGTATCGGGGTTAACCGTGATGCTGCCGGTCATGTATCCTTTGAAATCGAGGTTTCCTGAGGAAACGACCAGGCTTTGAGCGTCGACTTTACCGTTGGCGCCGGTGTAGATTTGCAGCGTTCCATCGCCTTTCTTTTCGATCTGTTTGCCTGTTGCAAAAATCGACCCGATGAACTTGGACAAATTGCTGTTAGTAAGCGTCAAATCATGAGCAGACGCGTCCAGCGTGGCAATAACGTTTCCGCCATCGTCCAGGCTTCCGCCGGAAAGATTGAACAACTCCCCGCCATTGGACAGAACCAGCGTTCCTGATTCAATCGTTGTCGAGCCTTTGTATTCCGGAGCTTTATCTAAAGTCTGCGTTCCAGTTCCAGTAATAACCAGAGCAATGTTACCCTTAATGGAACTCTTGAACGTCAAATTATTCGTTGTATCAATCGTTAACGTCGACAGCGTTCCAGAGCTATTAGAAATGGGACCTTTATCGGCATCGCTATAAATACCTTTGAAGGTTTGGCTGTAACCGTTCATATCCAGCGATCCGTATATATCAGCTCGACCGGCGTTCAATCCAAATGCGTTATTCCTTCCCAGTTTCACTCTGCCCTGTGGAGCGCCTTGGGTATAATTGTCATATAATAAACTAACATTTCCTGAGAATGAATCGCCGTTTGTATCCATGACAATCCAGGCGTCTTTATTGTTCTCTTTAAATATCAAATTTCCGGACCCAACCAGCGATCCTGAAAAAGTTGTATTAGAAGAATTATACAGCGTCAGAGTGTTTGCTCCAAAGTTGACAGTTCCAGAGCCGGAAAGATTGTTTAACGTACCGTTATTGAGCAGTTCCAGCGTTCCCGAATTAACCGTTGTTGATGCAGCAGCAGGAGCCTGATTAAACTGCTGCGTTCCATTTTCTCCGCTTATAACGAGATCTATGTTTTTGGCAATAGTTCCATAGTAGGTATACGTTTGACCTGATATATCCAGCGTCAACGTTGACTTGTCATTTGTGTCCGCATTTAAGATTTCCCCTTTATAATAGGTTGTACCCGATTGAGTTTTGGTGTTGCTCACCAATCCCTTGAATTTTTGGCTCTTACCGTTCATATCCAGCGTTCCGTAGATGTTGGCAGTACCGGCGCTGTCGCCAAAAGGATGGTCAGCCGCCAAACGCAGCAG